>JBFKDW010000146.1:0-1760 GCA_041619515.1 Acidimicrobiia bacterium | reverse complement strand
CTTCCTCCTCTGGCAGGCTGCCTACAGCGAATACAGCTTCGTCGACGTCTACTGGCCGGCATTCCGGCGGGTCGATTTCCTGCGCGAGCTGCGCAACTACACCCAGCGAGAGCGCCGCTTCGGCCAGTAGCCCGGCCGCCGCCCGCCGCCTTCAGCCGGTCGCCAGGAGGTCCGAGGCCGTCATGACCACCACCGCGAACAACACGAAGGCGATCACATGGGCGACCGTGCACCACAGGCAGATGGCGCCGACGATGATGAGCTCGGCGTAGAGGAGCCACAGCACGAAACCCATTCCGGCGATTGCTCCGACCAGGCGCGCCCGATGCACGATGGCGGCGGCCGCTCGCCAGGCCATCGGCAGGCACAGCACCAACATGCCCGCGAACCACAGCAGGCCGAGCAGAGCGACCGGGACACCGAGGAACATCGACTCGGCGCTGCTCGTCACGGCATTGCAGTTGACCGTGCCGCCCTCGACGCAGGCCAGCAGGTCCGACGCCGCGTAGTGGTCGATGGTCAGATACAGGGATACGGCGGTGCCGGCCAGGGTGAGCCCGCCGGTGAGCGGGGCAACCCAGCGGGCAACGGTCGTCAAGCTGCCGGGAGAGCCGCCTGCGCCTGCTGAATCAGCGGAGTCGAGCATACGTCCTGCGGTTCACCACCGGTGAGTTGACAGATCATGGCCGTGAGATAGTTGGCGGCGCCACCGATCTCGCCGGCCAGGTCGGTCTCGGGGTCGATGAGCTCGTCGACGATCTCGTCGAACGTCTTGCCGTCCAGCACCGCCGGGTCGTACTGGCTGCCCGCCCAGGCGTACAGGTTGCCGATCATCATGAAAGGAATCCCCCCGTTGCTGCCGGTGACCGATTCGACGTTGTAGGTCGTGAACAGCCGTTGCTGCGTGTCGGTGGGGGCCTCGAGCGGTCTGAAGTCCCGGGTCTGGGTCTCGACCGCCGACAGCGTGATGTAGTCGCTGGTGTAGGTGGCCCCGTGGTATGTCACCGTCGGGGTATTGGGGAGGATCTCGGGCGGGGGGGCCGAGGTGGATGCCTCCAGCCCCTCGAAGTTTCCGAAGCGGCTCAGTGCCACGGTCGCCGGCCAGCGCTGCACGGCGCAGAAAGGACAGAACTCGGCACCGTAGTAGAGCACGACCGGCTTGCCGTCTTCTTCGACTGGTGCGGTCCCGGGCGCCAGCAGGTTCACATTGCGGGGTGGGGCGGGAAGTCCGACGGCTTCGAGTGTGGCGGTCGGCAGCGACGTCAACCGGTCGACAGCCCCGGGAGAGGCGCCCGGGTCGGCGCCGTCGTCGGCGCTCTGGCTGACGAACACGACGACGATGATCAGGATGACCGCGACGACTCCACCGATGAGCAACTGCGCTCCTCGATTCGATGAGCGGCGGGCGGTGCTCGGGCTCCTGGAAGTCCGCTTGGGCGCGGGCCTGGGACCGGTGGTGGCGGCGGGGGGTGGCCGGGATCCCTTCGGGGGCAGCTTCCCTTTCTGTGGTGCCCGTCCCTTCGGCGGCGGCCTCCTGGAGGGTTTCTTCTTGTTCGCCATCCACTCGGAGCCTACAACCGGGCTCACGGACAACTGGGTGGATCAGATGGTGCTTTTCGTGCCCGAGCGGGCCAACGCGCTCGGCTATCGGCTCCGGTTCATCGGGAGCAAGGACCTGCTGCCGCCGGCCCTGAGCGCCGCCGCCAAACAGGCCGAGGAACGCAGCGAATCCCACCCCCGCAAGCTGACCATCGCGCTCG
>JBFKDW010000145.1:0-2005 GCA_041619515.1 Acidimicrobiia bacterium | reverse complement strand
GTGATCTCCCGGGCGCTCGGGCTCTGACCGAGGCTGCTCCCGTCCGCTAGGACGTGACAGTCCCTTCGGCCTCCTCGAGGCGAGCGCGGAAGCTGGTGTCCCCGAGCACCACCACCCGCCACACCACCCACGCCAGCAACGCTCCGGCAAGCGGAGCCAGCAGGTAGACCCACAACTCGCTGAGAGCCCGGTCACCGGCGCCGACGAAGGCCGGTGCGATGGCGCGGGCCGGGTTGACCGATGCTCCGCTGAAGGGGATTCCTGCGTAGTGCACCGCCGTCAACGTGAGGGAGATGGCGATGAACGCCTGCTTGCCCACGGCGGCGCTGCGAGTCACCTGGAGGATGACGAGCACGAACACGGTGGTGAGCGCCACCTCGGAGATCCAGGCCGTCCCGGTGCCGTTGGTTCCGTAGCCGACCGAGGTGGCCTGCACGGTCGACTGGTTGGTCATCCACAACAGCACCAGTGAGCCGAGCAGGCCGCCCGCAACCTGTGAGATCCAGTACCCGATGAGATCGACGATGGTCACCCTGCGGTCGACGAACATCGCCAGGGTGACCGCCGGGTTGAAGTGGCCGCCGGAAACCTCCCCGAACGCGTACAGCCCGGCGAGCAGCGCCAATCCAAACCCCAGGGGCACTGCCGAGATGACGACGTCACCGGCCGAGGCGGCAACGATCGCCATGGTGCCAACGAGAACCAGAATGAACGTCCCGAACAGTTCGGCCAGGTACTTTTGCCACTGCTGCATATCGGCCTCCTCACGATCGATCGCACATTACGAGCCTGCGAGCCCGCGACAGGGTAAATGTGATTCCTGCATGCGGGGACCGCCCTCCTAGTCTCACGCCATGAAGTTCGGATGGTTGTCGAGCCATGAGTCGTATCAGCCCGAGATACTGGCCGATCAGGCGGTACAGGCCGAGCAGGCAGGTTTCGACCTGATACTCGGCTCCGACCATTTCCATCCGTGGGTGGACGACAACTCGGCGGCGGGCTTCGTGTGGTCGTGGCTGGGTGCGGTGGCCGCCCGCACGGAACGGGTGGAGCTCATCACCAGCGTCACCTGCCCGCTATTCCACTACCACCCGGCCCTGATCGCCCAAGCCGCCGCCACGGTCGATCGGCTTTCGGGGGGGCGGTTCATGCTGGGAGTCGGGACCGGCGAGAACATCAACGAGGGGCCACTCGGCTTCCCGTTTCCCGGCTACAAGGAGCGGATCGCCAGGATGGGCGAGGCGCTCGAGATAATCCACCGGCTGTTCGAGGGCGAGAAGGTCGATTTCGACGGCGTCTACTACACCACGGACAAGGCCAAGCTGTACAGCCCTCCGCTGGGTGAGCTGCCGGTACTGATGGCCGCCGGCGGGCCCAAGTCGGCAGCCTTCGCCGGGGCCAACGCCGGCGGGCTCATCACGAGTGTCAAGGTCCCGTCCGAGACGATCGAGCGGGTGATCACGCCGTTCACCGAGGCCATGGCCGCCCGCGGCCGGAGCGACGCTCCGATCCTTGCCACCCGCTGGGTGGTGCTGGCCGAGCACGACGACGAGGCCTGGGATGCCCTCGATACGATGCGCGGCCTGCGGGCCCCGGGTCGGCTGGCGGCCGTCGACCCCATGGAGCTTCGCCTGGCCGCCGACGCCATGGACAGGGACGAGATCCTGTCGAAATACACCATCGTGAGCGATGCCGAGCAGCTGATCGACGCCTACCGTCCCCTCATCACCGATATCCATGCCGACTACGTGGCAATCCAGGTTGCCAGCACCGATCCGGCCGGTGCCATCGAGCTCGTCGGGCGGGATGTCCTTCCGGCTCTGCGGGAGCTGAGCGGCTAGGCCCGCAGCCGCCCGAGCAATGCGTCGAGCTCCATCCGGGCCTCCCGGCCGGCGGCGCCAACGGCTCGATCCCTCGCCACCTCCAGGGACGCCATTTGTCCGGCCAGAGCCTGGATCGGGGCGGTTTCGCCGCTGGGAAGGCGGTCCACCCACGGATTGAAGAG
>JBFKDW010000144.1:0-2224 GCA_041619515.1 Acidimicrobiia bacterium | reverse complement strand
CACCGTATCAATCAGGAGTGACGTTTTTGAAGGGCTCGGCGCACTCGGGCATCGGCTCTACGGAGCAGCTAGTCGCCAGTCGGTCAACGCCGCTACAAGCCGACGCCGTGGTCACAATCTGCCAGGGCTGCGCCGCATTCGCCGATCAGCGCGAATCGGGCTCAGGCACCTCAACCGCTCGACGGCTCGCCCGGCCCGTCCCTACGGCCCTCCAACACCGGGAGGTGACACTTCTTGAACTTCAGGCCCGAGCCGCACGGGCACGTCTCGTTCCTCCCGACGCCACCGAAGACGGAGGGTTCGAGTATCTCGGGTGCGTGCTGGGCGGCTGGGCCTGGGTCGGGCGGTTCGATCTGCTCCGCCATCCGCTCTAGCTCCACCTTCGTCGGCCGGCGGCGAACGCGGAGACGCTTCTCACGACGCTGTAGCTCTCGCTCTCGCTCGGCAAGCACTTGGTCACGTAGGTCGAGTTCGCGATATCGTTCGGTGATCACCGCCGCCCGGGCGTCGACATCAACATCGACCACGGAAGTCAACTCGAGGTCTATGAGCGCCGCGATCGCCCGGCCCATAGACAGCCCGACGACATCGCAATAGCGTTTCCACGTCGACCAGGTGGCGGAGGACGCCGGCACCTTGACCAACTGCCAGTCGACTTCGCGGTCCAGGTCGGCAAGAAGCCGCCTGTCGATGTTGGCGAGCTTTGCGCGGTCCAACGCCATCGCGCCTCCACCTCGTTCCTGCAGCACACAGTTGATGGGATGTAGGAGCGGGGCCCCCGCTCTCGACGATCCGAAGTAACACTTCGGTTGTCACTGTCCGAGGCGTCTCCACGGGGGACGCCGAGAAGGGAGGCCCCTCATGGCCGAATCGTACGTGGGTATCGATCTGCATCGACGCAGGTCGGTGATCGTCCGGATGGACGCCGCCGGGGAGGTGGTGTCGGAGGTCAGGATCGCCAACGACCCGGAGGTCTTCATCGACGAGGTGAGGAAGGCGGGTCCCCGAGCTCGGGTCGTGTTGGAAGCGACCTACGGCTGGTACTGGGCCGTCGACTTGCTGCAGGCCGAAGGCTTCGACGTGCATCTCGCTCACCCGCTTGGGCTGGCGTGGGGGAACCGGCGTCGCAAAGACGACCGCCTCGACGCCCGGGACCTGGCCGATCTGTTGCGGCTGGGTCGGCTGCCGGAAGCGTGGATCGCGCCGCCGGCGACGAGGGAGCTGCGGGAGCTGGTGCGGTACCGGGCCAAGCTGGTGTCGCATCGGACGTCGTGCAAGGCGCAGGTGCATTCGGTGTTGGCCAAGCTCGGGGTGTCGGTCACGATGAACGACCTGTTCGGCGTCTCCGGCAACCAGATGCTCGATGACCTCGAGCTCGCCGGGGCGTACCGGCTGCGGGTCGACTCGCTGCGGCGGTCCGTGGCGGCGCTCGACGCCGAGATCGAGACATTCGATCGGCACATCCACCGCACCGTGGTGGGCCATCCCGGCTATGACGCTATCCGCCGCATCCCCGGTGTCGGGAGGGTGCTGGCGGCGGTGTTCATCGCCGAGATCGGCGACGTGAGCCGCTTCGACCGTCCTGAACAGCTGAGCTCGTGGGCTGGGCTGACACCCAGCCACCGGGAATCGGACACCACCGTGGTGCGGGGCCACATCACCAAGCAGGGATCCCGTCTCCTGCGGTGGGCTGCCGTCGAGGCCGCCATGCGGGCCAGGGGTGACCACATCTACGCCGCCGACTTCCAACGGATCGCCGAACGACGGGGCCGCAAGATCGCCCGGGTGGCCATCGCCCGCAAGATGCTCACCTTGGTGTTCTACGGCCTGCGGGATCACCATATCCGCCGCCTCGAGCAAGCGGCCTGAGGTTTCGGACGTGACCGGCAGCGGCACGCGAATGATGCTGACCCCACCGGCGGTCGCACAGTTGATGGTGTCCTGTCGGTCACGGCCGGATCACTCCATGCCCCCACCACCCGTGCGGGGCGAAGGAATGCACGGCACCGAACCCCGGTCAGCCTGAACCAACTCATCACACGGAGAACACCACCACGTCCGAACCAACCAGGGAGAGCCCACCGCACCTGACCTGACAACCTGATCGTCGCCGGCTCCCGCGTCCCGCTCGGAGCCAGCCGCGCGCGCCCCGATCCCCTCCGATGCCCTACCAGAAACCCGAAATTGGGTCTTGACAGGAACCACTCCTACAGGAATGCATCAT
>JBFKDW010000143.1:0-2456 GCA_041619515.1 Acidimicrobiia bacterium | reverse complement strand
TCGCGCTCGTCGCCGCAGCGTGTCTGCTCGTCGCTGCGGTTGTGGCGAAGAACGTGCTCGAGGTGGAACTGGACTTCGTCAGCCAGTTCGCAGCGCTGTGGATCTTCCTCGCCTACCAGTTGAGTGGCCGTCGGGATCGTACGAGTGAGATCGCGTTCATAGCCGTGATCATCCTCGTGACGGTCGCCATTCTCGTGTCGTACGCGGTCTGAGGTTCCTGCCTCAGCGTACTGCGTCGGCGCCATCCCCCCGAGCCGAGTTGGGTGGGTTGATCACGGCGGTGATGCGGACGCAATCGCTGTCGTAATGGAGCACGGAGAACCCGGCGGCTTCTGCCGCTCCGGCGATCGCCAGATCCGCGGGCTTGCCCCTCCGGCCCGAGTACGGCCCGGTCGGCGACCGTTACCCACCGAACGAACACGCAGATCATCCACTATGCGCCACAACGAGCGGAGCAGCGAACCGCCCATCACGGCTTCCCTGAACGGGTCCGGTTTGTCAAGGGGCGATTAGGCGAGGTTTTCGCGTCTTCGGGTTGGTGAGGACGCGGCGAATCACGACCGGGGCCGACCGGCCGTGTCTGATCTATCGGGTGGGATGTCAGTTGGTGGCGGGTTCTCCTCGAGAGGCGATGGGGTACGGGTTGGCTGGTTCAGGGACCCCGAAGTGGGGTGCGGCGAGCCGAGGGGTCGGTCGCCTGGTCATCCCTTCGCCACGCACGACAGGGTGGTGGGCATGAAGCGGTGCGGCCACGGCCGGGCTGGGCTCGATCACTTACGTCGACCCGCCGCCGATAGTGGGGGTCATGTCGTTCGTCGAGCTCGCAGCCGGACCGTGCCCGACCCTCACGCTGCCGCCTCCTCGGTGGGGGCGAGGCAGCGGATCTCGCCGTCTCGGAGTCCGTAGAACACCAAGGTCAGGAGCTTGCGGGCGGCGGCCACCTTGGCCCGGTTGACCCCGCGCCGCTCCGCCACTCGCCGGTAGGTGTCTCGGATCGGGACGCCGCCCCGGTAACGGGCGACCGCTTCGATCGCGGCCCACCGCACGAGCTTGGAGCCCTGTTTGGTGATGGCGCCTTGCCTGGTCTTGGTGTCCGACTCCCGCAGCCGCGGGGTCAGCCCCGCCCAGCAGCACAGCTTGTTGGCGTGGGAGAAGCGGGTGACGTCGCCGATCTCGGCGCAGAACACCCCAGCGAACACCCTGCCCACGCCGGTGAGCTGCTGAATCGCCCGGTAGCCGGCGTCGTTGCGCAACTTGGAATGGACCAACCGATCCACTTCGGTGATCTCACGGTCGTAGACCTCGATCAGGTCCCGCAGCGACTCGATCCGCACCGTATACGCCTCCCCCAACTCGACCTCGTTGAGGAACGCGAACCCGCCTGGGCCCCACAGGTGCTTGAGCGGCGGGATCACGCCTCCTTGCCCAACACGCCATGGATCTGGGACTTCAACCCCGACCGCAGTTGCCCCAGCTTGTGCCGGTACCGCACCAACTCCCGCAGCTCCCGGATTGAATGCGGCGGGATCCACGACTCCGGCAGCCTCCCCATCCGCAGCAAGTCCGCCAACAGCGTGGCGTCCCGCAGGTCGTTCTTCACCCGCCGGTTCTCGAAGCCCTTGATCCCCAACGGATGCGCCAGATGCACCCGGCCACCCGCCTCGGCGATCACATCCGCCGCCCAGTACCAGCCGAACGTCGCCTCCAGGACCACCTCCGGATCCGGACCGGCCGCCGCGACCGCTCCCGCCAACTCCGCCGCCGTGTTGTCAATCCGCCGCCACCACCGACGCTCCCCGTCCTCATCGATGCACACCACCACCGACCGGCGGCGATGCAAATCCACACCCACGTAAGCTCTCATCTCGGGCCTCCTTTCTCACACTGGTGAGATGAGCAACCCGGATGTTGCCGGGTCACCGATGAGCGGGGAGGCCCCGCCCGTTCATCCCATCACTTCACGCGCGCTCCCTTGCAACCTGATCGGCCGCGCCGCGTCGCCGCGCGTTCGGAGCGCGACGCCACCGCGCCTTGCTTGAGTGCAAGCCCGTGCAGTCTGAATCTCGTAGGGATGTCAAGTGGTTTCTCGGAGGTGGGTTTGTGGGCGTGCTGGGTCGGCCGGACGGGATTCGCCGGCTTGGCTTCCGGGGTGGGCTTGGGTGGACACGACAGGGATGAGCCACAGGAGCCGGTGCCCTCTACCCCAACCAGCATCAGCTCGCCATGCGACCGCAGCCACGACACCAACTGGCGGTAGCCAGTTCGAGTAGTCGGGAACGCCTCCAATCCCACCACGCCGCCGACGTGGTTCACCGCTGCGGCGACGTGCACGTCGGCGTGGGTGTCGACACCTCCAACCACCGCATCGGGGTTGCTTCCTACGATGGACATCGCCATCCCTCCTCGCTCAGACGACAGGGGTGGCACGCACTTGCCGGGAGGGTGGACCCGAGATC
>JBFKDW010000142.1:0-2471 GCA_041619515.1 Acidimicrobiia bacterium | reverse complement strand
GTACAGGTCGTTCTATGAATCAATCCCGGGCATTCAGCTCGATTCCGGCGGGCGGGTCGTGGTCGACGATGGTTACCACACCGGACATGCCCGAATCTGGGCGGGGGGCGATTGCGTGAACGGCGGCAAAGAGGTCGTGAACGCCGTCGAGCACGGCAAACAGGCCGCGAGAGATATCGATGCGACGCTGCGTGCCGTCTCATCGCCGACAGGAAGGAACTGAGATGGCCGATCTCACCGCCAGCCTGGCCGGGATCACATCCCCCAACCCGTTCTGGCTGGCCTCGGGCCCGCCTTCCAACACCGGCGACCAGGTCGCCCGCGCATTCGAGGCCGGGTGGGGCGGAGCCGTGTGGAAGACGATCGGCGAGCCGATTGAGAACACCTGGTCGCGCTACAGCTCAGTCGACCTCGACGGGCATCGGATGATGGGCCTCAACAACATCGAGCTCATCAGCGACCGCTCGCTCGAGTTGAACCTCGCCGAGATCCGCCAGGTCAAGCAGAGCTATCCGGACCACGCGCTGGTAGTCAGTGCCATGGTGGAATCCACTCGCGAGGCGTGGCACCGGATCGTCAAGCAGATCGAAGACACCGGTGCCGACGGGGTGGAGCTCAACTTCGGGTGCCCCCACGGGATGTCGGAGCGGGGCATGGGCAGCGCCATCGGCCAGGTGCCCGAATACTGCTCCCGCATAACCGAATGGGCCAAGGAGGTAGCCGAGACGCCGGTCATCGTGAAGCTCACGCCCAACATCACCGATATCCGAACCGCCGCCAGAGCGGCGCGGGCGGGGGGTGCCGACGCCATCAGCCTCATAAACACCCTCAACAGCATCACCGGTGTCGACCTGGAAACCTTCACGCCCCGGCCCATGGTGGGCGGTCAATCGAGCCACGGCGGCTATTGCGGACCGGCCGTGAAACCCATCGCACTCAACATGGTCTCGGCCATCGCCGCAGATCCCGAGACCGCCGGGGTGCCAATCAGCGGGATCGGCGGGGTGGCCACGTGGCGGGATACCGCCGAGTTCATCCTGCTCGGCGCCACCAATGTCCAGGTGTGTACTGCCGTGATGCACTACGGGTTCCGAATCGTGGAGGGGATGGTCGAGGGGTTGGGCAACTACCTCGACCGCAAGCAGCTGGCCGGCGTCGGCGAGCTACGGGGCCTCAGCGTCGACCGGGTGACCGATTGGCAGCATCTCGATCTCAACTACATCATCAAGGCAGAGATCGACCAGGAGAAATGCATCGGATGTGCCCTGTGCTACATCGCCTGCCACGACGGCGCGCATCAGGCCATCGGTGCCCGGCGGTCGGAGGAGGGGCGCACCGACGTGTGGATCAAGTACGACGACTGCGTCGGATGCAACCTGTGCAGCCTGGTGTGCCCGGTGGACGGGTGCATAGCGATGGTCGAGCAGCCCACCGAGTTTCGACCGCTGACCTGGGCAGAGTACGAAGCGGGGGCCGATCCGGCCGCACTTGCTCCCCGACCAAAACACGGCCTCACCGTCGGGGGTTGATCGCTAAGCCTCCTCCTCGGGTTGAGCCGTTATGTGCCAGAGGACGCCCGAGGGGTCCCAGAGGTACATGACTCGCATACCCCAATCTTCCAGCCGGGGGGCCTTCGCCCGCACGCCCGGGAATTCGCCCGAGTCGACGAGTGCCTCGACCTCGGCCCACCAGGCGTCCAGGTCGGGCACATGCATCGCCATCATGAAGTTGTTCGCCCAGGCCTTCACGTAGAAGTTCTGAAGCAGGAAGCCGCTGCCGCCCCGTCCGTAGTAGCGGACGTCGGGATCGGCATCCCCCGGGACGAAACCGAGCGCCTCGTAGAAACGGGCAGACAGCTCGAAATCGCGGGCCGGAACGAACGTGAGGATGCTCATGGGATCTGACGCCACGCCCGTCTCCTTCTCGGTTCCGGTGACGCGCCGCTCAAGCTACCCGTCTCCGTAGATCTCCGTCAATGCCGCTGCCAGCGCGGCCTGCCAGCGGGCGATGGGGTCCCCGGTGCCCTCGTCGGCGGCACCGGCCAGATCGAGGGTCTGCGCCCACCGCGTGGCGTAGGCATCAACCCCGTCGAGGAAGCTGACGCCGTAGCGATCGGCCAGGGTGCGCGCCAGGTGCCGGAAGCGGCGATCTGCATCGGTAGCCGGGGCGAGGGCGTTCGGGGGCCACGGTGGCCGGAGGCCGGGGTCGGCGGACTGCGCGCCGGGACGCCTCCACCACCGGGCCCGGCGCCGCGCCAATCGCAGCTGCCAGTTCCCGGATCGCTGCACCAGCCAAAAGCCCAGCAGCAGCGCGGCGAGCGCCACCAGGGTCACCTCCGGTTCGGAGCCGGTGAACGGGAGCTGGACGAGCGTGTCGGCCGTGTTGCCGTCGCCCGCTCCCTCGACGTCGGTCGTCGTCGTGGTTGTCGCCGGCGCCACGGTGGTGGTGGTGGTGGTGGTGGTGGCGGCGGC
>JBFKDW010000141.1:0-2578 GCA_041619515.1 Acidimicrobiia bacterium | reverse complement strand
GGTGCCCGGGGCAGGATTTGAACCTGCACGCCCCGAAGGGCAGCGGATTTTAAGTCCGCCACGTCTGCCAATTCCGTCACCCGGGCGACACTGAAGTATCCCACTTCGCAGCGGGCGCAACGCAGTGGCCCGACTGGACGCGGCGATCGCTCCGGCCTAGACGTCCAGGCCGACACCTACGATCGTGGGCTTCCCGTGCGCGTATTCGAAGTAGACGAGCCAGGGCGGATGATCCGGGGCATTGACCACGAGATACTGGAAGTTCCACAGTTCGACCGGGATAAGTGCGGTCCGTGAATGGCTGCTACGGGTGTCGAGATCATCGGCCGACCGCAGAGCGGCGCCAAGGGGCTCGAGCACCTGCTCCCACAGCCGGGTCGCGTGGGGTGTTGCATAGCGGTTGGCCAGAGCGGCGCGGAAGGCGGCCGGCTCGACCATCTCAGGCTCGTTGGTGAGGGCCACGGCGAACCCACGCGTGCTGAAGAGCGAGGACACGTCTTTGCGTCCCACCAGATCGTTTGCCAAGCGTTGCAGCATCGCCACCGGGCGGTCGTCGTCGAGGAAGAACTGGAGATCGGTTGCCTCGGTCAAGAATGCGCTATCGACCCATCCCGTCCCGTTCGGCGTCGACACGGGTGTCCAGAGCTCTCCGTCGACTTCGACCGGCTTGTCGAGCGACCGGAAGGCAGCCGCCGTCGGCTCGTAATAGTAGATGGCGGGCGCTTCCCCATCGGGCTCCGCTCGCGCCGCCAGCCTGTGCTCGCGATCGAGCAAGACAACGGAGTAGAAGCGGCGGCGGCGCCTCGCCAACAGCAGGGGCAGCTCGGTGAACCCACCGAGCACCACGACGGTGCCGAGAGCAAGACCGAGGAACAGGATTGGGAGCCGCAGCGCGCCCAGGCTCTGGAAGAAGGCGTCGGCCAGCAGGCTCACCCCTTGAACGATCCCAAGCGTGCTGGTCGGCTCATCTTCGAGGTCGGCGGGTGGAGCTTGGAAGCCCAACGAGGGGCTGCCTATCTCTTCGCCGCGTGCCAGCGCCGACGCGAGGACTTCCTCAGGGATGGTGATGGAGACCAGCACGGTGTCAAAACCTCCCATCGCGTCGGCGACGGTGTATTCGAAGGTGTCCGTTCCGAAAAACCCGGCCAATGGAACGTAGGTGATGGTGCCGTCGGCGTTGACCGTCACCGCTCCGGCCGGCGACCCGCGCAGGCTCGTTATCCGCAGCCGATCGCCGTCGATATCACGGTCGTTTGTCAGGACGTCGAGCGCAACGGGCAGGTATGCCCCCAGCGTTATCGTGTCACGGCCGCCGGTTGGGAAGTCGTTGACCGACCCGACGGAGATGGTTATGAGGCCGCTGGCCACGGCGCCATTCCCGTCCGACACGGAATACGAGGATGTGACCTCACCGAAGAAATCGGCGGGCGGGGTGTACAACAGCTCACCGCCTGCCGTCAAGGAGAGGACTCCGAACGAGGGTTGCGTGAAGTCGAGCAGCGTCAGCGGATCGCCGTTCGGATCCGTGTCGTTGGCCAACGGCGCCACCGTGCCGGAGCCGTCCTCCGGGATCACCAGGAAGTCGGGCACCAGGGTTGGCGGAAGGTTCGGCTCGACAAGGCTCAGCTTGACCGTGGCCAGCGCCACACCGCCCCGACCGTCGTCGACGCTGTAGACGAAGGCGTCTTCGATCGCTGCTCCCCCGCCGTGCTGATACGTGAAGCCGCCGGAAGGGTCGAGGACGATGGTTCCGTCTGCCGGTGGAACGATCAACGAGGCGGTGAGGACGTCGTCGTCCGGGTCCTCGTCATTGCCGAGCACACCCGGCGCCTCCACCGTTGAGGTGGCTCCCGGAGCGACCTCGAAGAAGTCTGGATTGGCCGACGGCGGGGCGTTCTCGACGATGGTCCACTCGAAGCTCGCGGCCGCCGCCAGGGGCGGTGTCCCGTCGTCGGTCAAGGTGATGGTGACCGCAAAGGGGCTGCCCGCCGCAGTGCCGAGGTCCACGACCCCCGATACTGATCCGGTCGCCGGGTCGATGGTGAGCCCGCCCGGCAGCCCGCTCGCCGACCAGGTGACCGTGTCGGCCTGATCGGGATCGCTCCCCACCAGCGTCAGAGAGATGGACGCTCCCTCGCCGCCGACCTGATCCCCCGGATCGACCAGGCTGGGAGGCCGATTCGTGTCGACGACGGTGACCGTGATGGTTACCCGGTCCCCCAGATTCGGGGTCCCGTCGTCGGTCACCACCACATCAAAGGAATACACCCCGGGGCCCTGCGCCTCGGTCGGCGTCCACGTGAAGGTACCGCCGGCGGTGATGGCGGCACCGGCGGGCACCAACCCCGCTCCATTCTCCAGCGAGAACGTCAACGAATTCGCCGGCAGATCGATGTCGGTGGCGGTCGCCGTGAACCCGATCAGCGTGCCCTCATCCACACTCTGATCCCCCACCGGATCCGCCACCGGCGCCTGGTTGACTTCAGCCACCGTGACATCAAAGCTCACCGTGTCGGTGAGGGCACCATCGGACACTTCCAAGGTCACCGTATACACCCCGGGACCATCACCCTCACCC
>JBFKDW010000140.1:0-2934 GCA_041619515.1 Acidimicrobiia bacterium | reverse complement strand
TCGACCACCTGCCGGTGGACGGGCTCCACCCGGTACTGGCGCTGGTACTCATCGAGGGCGGCGTCGAGGTCCCGCACGGCAATGCCGATGTGGTCGATGTTGATGAGGAGCATGCGGGACAGGTTAGAGGGACCGTCGGTCCGGCGCCTGGGCCCGAGCACCTCGAGGGTGCCCGGCTGCGCCCTCAAGGTGTCACGCATTGTGGGCGATATCTCCTCAGGAGTCGTCCCGCCCACCACTGTGAGAGAACCCATGAAGCGTTACGTGATCGCGCTGTTCGTACTGGCCGCCCTCACCCCGCTCCCCGGTGCCATCGCCGGCTCGCGCTCACAGTCGGGGGCCGATCTTGCCTTCTACGATGCCGGGAACGGGCGATGGGAGTTGGGGGAAGGGGCGTCGTTCTACTACGGGGCCCCGGGCGACCTGCCAATCCTGTGCGACTGGAACGGCGACGGGATCGCCACCGTGGGTGTCTATCGGGACAGCCGTGGCTATCTGCTTCTCCACGACGGCAACAGCACCGGCTCGGCCGACTACGAGTTCTACTACGGCATACCCGGCGACCGGCCGGTATGCGGCGACTGGGACGGCGACGGGGTGGACACCATTGCCATCTTCCGACCATCCGAGAGCAAGTTCTACCTTCGCAACACCAACACCCAGGGCTTCGGCCAGGTCGAGTTCGACTTCGGTTTCGGGAACGGCATCCCGTTCGCAGGCGACTGGGACGGAGACGGCACCGACACGGTCGGCCTGCGTGATCCGAAGAACGGGTACGTCCGGATCGCCCGCAACCATTCGGGAGGCAACCCGATCGAGGCCTACTTCGGCTCGTCGTGGGACACGCTCGTCGTCGGCGACTGGGACGGCGACGGCCAGGATCGCATCGGCGTGTACCGTCCCCAGACCGGCACCCTCGAGGTGAGCGAAACCTTCTCGAATCCGAAGGCCACCGTGTTCTACGACGTCGGCTCCCGCCCGGGCGTCCCGCTGTCCGGTGAGTTCGACACCACCGGCGGGGTGGCAAGCACCGTCTCGACCCCGTCCGAGCCGCCGCCGCCCCCGGAGGGGGAGCAGCCCGACGAGCTGGCCGCTCCGCCGGACGACCCCGCTGGGAAGGCCACCACCATCCCGATCTGGGACACCGCCTGGTTCGCACCGGCCCACGGCACCGTCGAGGAAGTCGACGAGTACGCCGCCCACCTGAAATCGGTGGGTATGACCGGGATGCTCGTGCAACTCCTCCCCCAGGAAGACGCCAAGTTCACCCATCGCAACCGCTACGGCCATCCGGTCGGGACCGGTGGCGGCGGCGCCAACATCAGCCTCGGATCGGAATACGTCGCAGACTTCCGGCGGATGCTGGACGCCGCCCACACCCACGACATCAAAGTGGGCATCGTCCTCGCCTGGGCGAGCATCTACGTGAACGAGGGTGACCTCACCGCCGGCAACGCCAGAGCGTTCGGCCGGGAGGTCGCCGATCAGCTGGGCGACCACCCCGCCATCGAGTGGTGGATCATGGGTGGAGACAACTTCAAGAGCGTGGAGAGCCCCGAGATCTGGGCCGAGCTCACGCGCGGCCTCCAGGTAGGGGGGGCCGACCAGCGGGTCGGTTACCACAACCCGGGAGGGGGCGGGCGCTTCCACACCGAGTGGTGGAACCAGCTCGGCCTCATGCAATCCGGCCATTGCAGCCCGGTCGATACCAACCTGCTGCGCAGCTTCGTGGCCGGCCACAACGGCATCGCCGGACAGGGTGAGCCGCCCTACCTGGGCATCGACGCCGGCTGGTGCGACTATCACCAGATCGGTGCGGCCGACGTGGTGCAAGCCATGCAGGCGTCCATCGATGCCGGCGTCGACTTCCACGTCTACGGCGACGTGCGGCGGGCAGCGTGGGGGACCGGCCGCTGGGACGCCGACCGCCGCGGGTTCGCCGCCGTGCGAGATACCTTCGGCTCCTCGGAGGAGCAGCAGGTGATGGGGATGGTCTCCCCCTAGCCCCCGGCGAACGAGCTCCCCTCCCATCCTGCGCTCCGACATACACTTGTCGACATGGCTTCTGTAATCGCTTCCATCGCCCGCACCCCGATCGGCCGCTTCGGCGGTGCCTTTCGCTCCCTGCCTGCCGTCGACCTCGGAGCAGCCGCCATCCGGGGGGCACTCGAGCGCTCCGGCCTCAGCCCCGGGAAGGTCGACGAGGTGTTGTTCGGGCACGTGCTCCAGGCCGGCACCGGTCAGATCACGAGCCGGCAAGCAGCCGTCAAGGCCGGCGTCCCGATGACGGTACCGGCCACCACCATCAACAAGGTGTGCCTGTCGGGGCTCACGGCCATTGCCATGGCCGACCGCGCCATCCGGCTGGGGGAGGCCACCTTCGTGGTTGCGGGCGGCATGGAATCCATGACCAACGCCCCCTACCTGCTCCCCAAGGGGCGATACGGATACGGGTACGGCGCGGGAACGGTCATCGACTCGATGGAGCACGACGGACTGTTCTGTGCCTTCGACCAGTGCACGATGGGCGCTCAATCCGACGGAAACGCCGCCCGGCTCGGTATCGGCCGGGAGGTTCAGGACGAGTGGGCGGCGGCCAGCCACACCCGGGCCGCCGCCGCCACCGAGAGCGGGGTGTTCGCCGACGAGATCGTGCCGGTCGAGGTTCCCCAGCGCCGCGGTGACCCGGTATCCGTCGATCGTGACGAGGGGATCAGACCCGACTCGACCCCGGAGTCCCTGGCCGCCCTTCGCCCGGCCTTCAACCCCGACGGGACCATCACCGCCGGCAACGCCTCCCAAATCTCCGACGGAGCCGCTGCCCTGGTCGTGGCCGACCGGGCAGCCGCCGAAGCCGAGGGCCTGCCGATCGTGGCCGAGATCCTCGCCTACGGCCAGATCGGCGGCGCCGATGCCACCCTGCACGAGCGCCCG
>JBFKDW010000139.1:0-3105 GCA_041619515.1 Acidimicrobiia bacterium | reverse complement strand
GCCCGGAGCGTTCACCCGAGAGTACGCAACCGTGGCGGGCACGGCCCTGAGCCTCGACGACATCGAGCATGGGAAGATCCGCCGCTTCAAGGATCCGCGCATCCACGCGGCGCTCGTTTGCGGAGCTGCGTCGTGTCCCACCCTACGGTACGAGCCTTTCGTCGGGGATCGGCTCGAGATGCAGCTCGATGATCAGTTTCGCTCGTTCCTGGCGGCAGGGGCAGCCGTTGTCGAAGGCGACACGCTGCTTCTGAGCCGGGTCTTCCTTTGGTACGGCGGGGACTTCGTCCGGCCCCGGCGAATGCCCACATTTCTCCCGGCCGGCAGGAGGCGATTGACCGCCGCCATCTCGCCGTGGCTGCCGGAGGAGATCGAGCGATGGCTGGCGTCGGGCCGGCGCCAGATCCGCTTTCAGCCCTACGACTGGAGTCTCTCGTGCTCGGTGCGCAAACCGGTGTGAGCTCCCACCCACAGCATGGCAACTGCGGCAATGGCGGCGACCATGTCGACCGGTATCACGTAGCGCATCAGGTCTGAGGCCGACACCTTCCAGCCCCCGGTGGCCGTGAACCCGACGATATCCAGGTAGCGCCACGCCGCCAGGATGCAGACTGCGCCCAGCACCGCTCCTCCCAGCGCCGCCGCCAGGCGGGTTCGCCAGCGCAGGAATGCGCCGAGGGCGATGGCGGTGCCTGCCCCGGCGATGTCGAGTGCCGACAAGAGCTGGAGGAACTGCAGCGACGGCTCGAGCCGCAGGGCGGCGGATGAGGCGAGGGTGAGCAGCGCAACAGCCCCGGCGTCGAGCGCCACCAGCGTGCAGGCGGCGGCCAGGCGGCGCCGGCTCGCCGGCCATCGCCGCGACCCGAACCAGTTCTCGGAGAGAACAAAGCGAGCCAGGTTCACCGCCAACGCCACGCCGAACACCACGAGGAGCGTCAGCTGGGCCGTGAACAACCCGAGCGGGCGATCCGGCTGCGGAACGGCTAGCAGTATCGGCGAGGCGGCCAGCGCCGGCAGCAACCACTTCACGGTGAGAATCAGGGACTGTTCGAGTGGGTGCACAGCCGGAGAGTACCGGGCCTCCCGGCGAGCCCGCTCGGTCTGCGCCCGACGCGCCCGGGCGTGGGCGTGGACGTCGCCCTGGTTGGGCGTCTATGCTCGACAGTCCGAGACGGAGGGTCCTGCCAATGAAGAACAAAATGGGTGCGAAGCTCTTGCTGGGTTTGGGCGCTCTCGCCATCATCGCCGGCCTGGTGCTTCGTTTCGTCGTCGTGCCCGGCCTGGCAAAGTTCCCGGATGATGTCGATTCGACCCGCACCTATGCGGGAACCGTCGACATCCTCAACCGCGCCGAGCTCGAAAACCCTTCGGGCAACCCCCTCTTCTTCACAGGCTTGCCGGTAATTTCCGACCGGACGGTGAAGGTGGTCGAAGTCGACGGCGACAAGGCCCTCGTCCAGGACACCGCCAACCTCGTGGCGGCGCCGGGAACTCCCATCGCCGGCGCCCGTCTCACCGGGTCCGATGACTTCTACACGATCGACCGGGTCAGCATGGAGTCGATCGACAACTTCACCGACAATGGCCTCGTCCTGCCCCGTGAGGGCCTGGTAGTCGGCTTCCCGATCGACACCGAAGCCCGCGATTACGTCGGCTGGAACGGTGACCCCGCCCAAACCGTCACCCTCGAATACGCCGGACGCGAAGAGCGGGAGGGTCGCGAGACCTATGTGTTCACTGCGGAGTCGGGCCCGCTTCCGATCGTGGATGCCGGCACGCTGGCGGAGTTCCCGGATGCCCTTCCCAAGGCGGCCGTTCCCTCGCTGGCACCGCTGCTGAACCTCCCCGACGAAATCATCGGCGCGCTCGACACCCTGCTGCCGCTGCTGCCCGACGAGATCCCCCTCAGCTACACCTATGAGTTCTCCGCTCGCTACTGGGTCGACCCCGACACCGGCGTCCTCATCGACATCAACAAGAACGATGTCCGCAAGGCGGTGGTCGAGCTCCCGGGGGTCGACCTCGATCCGGTCGTGGTGTACAACCTCAACTACGCCCCGACCGAGGAGTCGCTGCAGGCGGCGGTTGACGACGCCGACGAGTACGGAGGCCAGCTGCGCCTGGGACGCACGACCGCACCGATCGCATTGTGGGCGATCGGCGCGTTTCTCCTGCTGGCCGGCGCCTACTACCTGTTCAACCGGCCGCCGGAGCAGGCGGAGCCTTCTCCCCACATCGTGGGCACCGCGCCCGAGCCGACCGACGAGGACTAGGCCCGCCGGGCCCGCACCAGGGCGTCGATGGCGACGCGGGTCACCCCATTGTCGAGCACCGGCCGTTCCACCTCTTCGGCCCGTTCCATGATGAGTCCGCCCAGTTCACCGGCGATCTGCGCCGGGTCGTAGAGCAGCTCGGCCACCGGCGGCCCTCCGAAGCCCTCCGTCAGGTTCCGGATGGCATGGCCGACCACCAGCAGCGAGCCACCCGGCGCCAGAGAGGCCAGGGCGCCACCCAGCACGGCCCGAAGCTGGGGAGCCGGGATGTGCAGGTACAGGATGATCGCGAGATCGAAGGCGGCATGGGGAGGCTGCCAGGTGGTGAGGTCTGCCACCAGCCAGTCGACCGTGACCCCGGCCCGATCTGCCAGCCGCCGGCCCGAGTCGATCCCCACCGGCGAGAAATCGACCGCGGTGACGTTCCAACCGAGTTCGGCCAGCCACACCGCGTTGCGTCCCTCCCCGCACGCCAGGTCCAGCGCCCGCCCCGGCTCCATCGCAGCAACCTCCGAGACCAGAAACTGGTTGGGGTCGGCCGACCAGACCAAATCGTCGCCCGAGTAGCGGGCGTCCCAGTCTCGGCTGGTCATGTCGTGCCCGGCTCGGCCCGGCGCCTGCCGACCGCCACGAACTCGTTGTAGCGGAAATACCTCCCGGCGGCCCGGAAGAACGGGAACGAGTACTCGTCTACGACGTCGAGCCGGTGCCCTTCGAGCAGAGATCGAAGAGCCGAGTCGTCCATGAACTCGACGTGGGTGTCGTCGCTGCGAAAGCCGGCTTCCTGGGGGGCGATCATCACCACCCGCCCTTCGCGGCTGAGATGCACCAG
>JBFKDW010000138.1:0-3182 GCA_041619515.1 Acidimicrobiia bacterium | reverse complement strand
GACTGTTAGCTCCGAGGCGGCTAACTACGCGGGCGGGGGTCGGCGGCCATAAGTGGCTCATCGGATTTCAGCGGGGTGTGATGGTGGCGAGTAGGTCCCAGTTGGGTCTTCCGGCGTAGAGCAGCGCCCGGATCCGGTAGTTGCGGTGTCGGCGAAACCCGAACCCGATCCGCTTGATGCGCTTGACGAGGTTGTTGATCGCTTCGGTGGGGCCGTTGGTGACCCGGGCCTGGTGCCAGGCGACGATCTGGTTGAGCCAGCGCCGCAGGGTACGACCAAGCGACTGCACTTCGGGGGGGCAGGAGTCGTCTTGGAGGTCGTCGGCGAGTTGGGCGACGAAGTCGCCGGCCAGGTCAGCATCGTCGATCGCATAGATGCTCCGGATGACTTCTTTGGCGTGCCACGCCATCCGCACCTCACCGCGGGGATCGCCAGCCCGCAACAGGCCCATGAGACGATGCTCGCCGCGGTCGTCGAGGCGTTCGTGGGCCTTGGTCAACAGCCGCCGAGCCCGATACAGCGGATCGGTCTTGCGGCCGCGATGTCCCATCGTCTCGTTCTGAACCCGGCGACGGCACTCATCGAGCTTGGTGTTGGCCAGCCGCACCAGATGAAACGGATCGGCGACCTGGGTGACATGATCCAGGGTGTCGTCGAACACCTTGCGGTACGGGCCGGACAGGTCCAACACTCCGTAACGGACCCGGTTCCGCCACTCGGCGGGGCGGGCCTCCAGCCACTCCGACGGGCCGGTGGCGCTGCGGCCCGCCACCACATCCAGCAGGCGAGCACCGCCGGGGGCGGCGACATCGACGATCGAGGTAGCCCACTGCTGGGTCCGCCACCGGCCCTTACGGAAGAACAATGTCTCGTCGAGACCCAAGGCGTCAACGGCACCGATGCGGCCCGGGTCGTCGTCCACGAGCGCTTCGCCGTAGGCCAGCACCGTGTCGTTGACCGTGTGCCAGTCACACCCCAACTCCCGAGCCACCTCCGCCACGCTGCGGCCCAGCTTGCCCACCTGGTAGGTGACCCACCGTCCCGCCCGGTCCGTCAGCCCCAGCCGGGGCGCCGCAATGCGGCGATCCTCCCCGGTCCACGACCCCACCGCACACGCCGGGTTCGCACACCACCAGCGGTGCTTATGCCACCACAACCGGGTGGGTCGCCCGAACGCCGGCAGGTCCACCAACCCGATCCGGGGCCGATCCTTCACCCGCGCCGTCGTCCCACACCCCGCACACGCCGGCCGCTCCACCCGGCACTCGACATGGACCCCCAGCGGCCCGCCGTCGTCGTCGACGACACCCAACACGTTCACGTCCGGGAGTCCCACCAGCAGCTCACACACGCGGATAGGGTTCGTCTCCACAGGGGTCCTCCGAGCTCGACGGCGTAGAACACCGCCAGCTTGGCAGGGCCCCTGTTACCCGCCGCGGACCCCTACACCCCGCTGGGGTGGAATGCCTCTATCACGCGGCTTGGGTGACGGTGACCTCGTATCCGAGTTGTCGGAGTTGGTTGGTGAGGTGGCGGGCACGGCGCTCCGGGTCGTGACGCTGCGTGAAGTAGTCGGCGCCGAGCTCTCGATAGGTCTCACCTGTGGTGAGCATGTGCCAGGCGGACACGACCATCGTGTGTGCGACCGCAACGGACGCCCGGTTCGGTCCGCGTCGGGCCGCGATACGGCGATACTGCGCGGCCAGGTAGGTGCCCTTGGTTCGCGCCGCAGCCCGGGCAGCTTCAATCAGCGCCCGGCCAAGCCAGCGGTTCCCCCGGATCGACGCGGCGGGTCGGCGTTTCCCGGCTGACTCGTGCGTACCCGGGGCCATCCCCGACCAGGATGCCAGCTGCGCTGGCGTCGGGAACACAGTCATGTCCCCGCCGGTCTCGGCGACGAACACTTCCGCCGTCCTGCGACCCCACCCGGGGATCTGGCACAACAGGGTGATGGCGCCCTCGAATGGAACCATCCGTTTGGTGATCTGGTCGGTGAGGGTATCGATCGAGGAGTCGAGGAACGCGATGTGGTCGATGATCTGTCGAGCGACGACACCGTGGTGAGCGCCGAAGTCTCCGACGAGCGCCTCCGTCAAAGCTGGCTTCTTGGACCGCATCCGGCTCAGCGACAACTCGGCGAGGACCTCCGGGTCGCGTTCACCGGCGATCATCGCCTCGATCATGGCTTGTGCTGACTTCGACCAGGTTCCTGATGCCACCGAACTCAGCTTGATGCCGGCGTCCTGCAGCACCTTCTCGAGGCGTTGGATTTCCCGGGTGCGGGCGTCGACCTGGGTCTTGCGATAGCGCGTCAGCTCCCGCAGTTCCCGAATCGGAGGTGGCGGGACGAAGCTTGCCCGGACCATCCCGTGGGCGGCCACATCCGCCAGCCACTCGGCGTCGGAGACATCCGTCTTGCGGCCCGGGACCCGCTTCACATGCATGGCGTTCACCAGCCACAGCTCGGCGACGCGGTGCTCCAACCCGTAATACACCGGCTTCCAATACACCCCAGTGGACTCCAGCACGGCCAACGTCACCCCGAGGCTGTCGAGCCACTCACCCAGCTCGGTCACGCCTGCCCGCATGGTCGAGAACGACTCCTTCACCGTCCTCACCCGCGTGCCCTCCACGATCCGAGCACACGCCACAACCCGATCACGATGCACATCCAGCCCCGCTACCCGGTCCTTGATTGTCTCCACTGGCACCTCCTCCTCCGACGTCTACGTCGCCCGAGGGAGGGACCTACACGACACACGGATACTGGGGTTCGCGCTCGCAGCGACACTCATCGATCCCCCGGCCCCCGCACCAAGCTAATTCCGAGCTCTCACGCTCACAGAGGGGACGGCGACCACGCCCCGGGCAACACCACAAGCATTCCATCGCGCATCAATGGCCGCAACAGAGCGGCCATGCGAGCTCATATCCGAAGCGCCGCCAATCGTCGGTTGAGGCCAGGGGCCTCGCCATCCTTCGGGCTGTTCAACGGCTCGACGGACAGGAGACCCCTGGTGAGCGATCACGGTATCGGGTTGGCGGAGGCGCTGCTCGGCTTGGACGGATTCCGGGTGTTGGAGGTGACCGAAGACGCCGGCGAGGTCATCATCCGGATCGAGACCCTCACCGCTGCGGTGAGCTGTGACGGATGTGGGGGCCGGGCGGAGTCCCAGGATCGG
>JBFKDW010000137.1:0-3354 GCA_041619515.1 Acidimicrobiia bacterium | reverse complement strand
TACAAGCCCCTGACCGGCCGCAACTTGTTCGTCCGGGAAAGTGGCGCAGTTGCCGCGCAGTTCCATGATCCGCAAGCGGTGGAGCCCTACAGCTCGGAGGTGGTGAGCGCCCCTCGCGGGATCGTCCTCGGCAAGAAGAGCGGCCTGGCCAGCATCGACATCAAGGGCCGGGAGTTGGGGATCGACATCCCCGAGGACCGCCGGGCCGAGCTGCTGGCGGCGGTCAAAGATCTCAGTGTCTCGAAAGGCGGCCTGGTGAGCGATGAGGAGTTCACCACCCTGGCAGCCTCGCTGGTGAGCTGAGCGTGCCGCCCCCGTTTCGCATCGGGGTGATGCAGCTGACGATGGAGCCGCTCGGGGAAATCATCGAACACGCCCACCTCATGGATGAGCACGGGTTCGACACCATGTGGCTGGCCGAGGCCTATCCGTGGTGGCGCAAGCACTCGATGGAAGCCCGCTCGGTGACAGCCCTGTCGCCGCTGCTTGCCCGGGAAACCGAGCGGCTGGCAATCGGATGGGGCATCATCTCGTCCTACACCCGCCATCCGCTCCAGATCGCCATGGAGGCCCGGGTTACCCAGGAAGCAGCCGGCCCCGGGCGGTTCTATCTCGGCCTGGGCGCCTCGAAGATCTTTATGAAGGCGATCGGGGTGGGCGAGCGGATGCCGGAGCGGCCCCTAACCAACGTCCGGGAGGCGATCGAGATCATCAAGTCCTACCTCGCCGGTGAGGAGGTCGAGGTGGCAGGCAAGGAGTTCACCGCCCGGGCCCCTCAGCTGCGGGACGACACCGACACCCCCCGCTGGGAGGTGCCGATCTACATGGCAGGGACCGGGCCGAAGATGCAGGAGACCGCTGGAACCATCGCCGATGGGCTCCTCACCCCCAGCATCACCACTCCGGGGTTCGTGAGATACGCCCGGGACAACCTGGACCGGGCGGCTACAGCTGCAGGCCGGGACGGCGCAGACATCGACCTCGGCTGCACCATCGTTGCCAGCATCGACGAGGACCGCGATCGGGGCCGGGACGGAGCCCGGGAGATCGCCGGCATGTATCTCGCCAACAAGGTGCAGAACATCCGGGGCTCGGCCGACGTCCTGCTCGACAATGCCGGGCTGACGTTCGAAGAGATCAAGCCGATCGCGGCGGCGATGGAGGCGGGAGGCCGGCTGGCTGCCAAGGCGCAGGTCACCGATGACATCCTCGACAAATGCCGGCCGATCGCAGGCACTCCCGCCGAATGCATCGACCGCATCGGCGAGTACCGCGACGCCGGATGCTCGCACATCATGCTCGAGCTGTGGGGGGACGATCGAGTCGGCCAGCTCGAGATGTTCGGCCGCGAGGTCCTCCCCCACTTCCGGCCATGATCGCCCCCGAGGTCGTACAGGCCATCATCGGGGCCGTCGACGAGGCCCGGCTGGTGGGGACCGCCTCAGAGCTGGTCGCCATCCCCAGCTTCACCGGATCCGAGCAGGCCTGCGCCGAATACCTGTGCGGAGCCCTGGCCGAGGCCGGGCTCGAGGCCGACCTGCAGCAGATCGAGCCGGGTCGCGCCAACGCGGTCGGTCGCCGGCGCGGCTCGGGAGGCGGTCCAACCCTGATGTTCAACGGCCACCTCGACACCTCCTACTCGGGGAAGGAGGCGTGGCTGGACGCCCCCGGGTTCAAGCCGGCTCCCCTCGTGCAGGACGGGGCAATCCTCGGGCTCGGGATCATGAACATGAAAGGGGCAGTGGCCTGCTACGTCGAAGCCATGCGGGCGCTCGGCGATGCCGGCGTGACTCTGGCCGGCGACGTGGTGGTGGCGGGAGTCGCCGGCGAGATCGAGAAGGCCGAGTGGGGCGAATACGTGGGCCCGGAATACCGCGGCTATGGGGTCGGCACCCGCCACCTCATCGAACAGGGCGTTCGGGCCGACGCCTGCATCCTCGGAGAGCCCACCGAGGAGCGGATCGTGCTGGGCCACTGGGGGACGATGTGGGCGAGAATCTCCTCGGCCGGCCCATACGTGCATACCGCCTACGTGCCGGGCCGGCTGGCGGAGAACTCGATCGTTGTGATGGCGCAGGTGATCGACGAGGTGGCCGCCTTCGTGCCCGTGTGGGAAGCGCGGGCCGCCTACCAGAACCGTCCCGGCGCCCTCAACCTGGCCGCCGTCAACGGCGGCTTCCCGTGGCGGGCAAGCCGCTCGCCGCATCGCACCGACCTGTTTCTCGATCTGCGGGTTCCGCCCACCATGGCCCTGGCGGATGCCCGGGAAGCGTTCGACGAGCTGGTGACATCTATCAGCGACCGCCACCCGGATGCGGGGATCACCTCGGAGGTCTACGTGGCGGTTCCGGGCGCCGAGATCGCCGAAACCGATCCGGTGATCGCCTCCATCGACGCCGGCCATATCGCGGCCTTCGGGACACCGGCCGAGCGCGACTACGTCCGATGGGGATCGGATGCCTCCACGCTCACCCGGCACGGCATTCCCTCCGTGAACTACGGGCCCATCTCGGGGGCCCTCCCGGGACCGGAGGGTGAGAGTGTGCCCATCGCATCCCTGGTCGGGCTGGCCGCTTCCTATGCTGTGGCAGCAGCCGACTACTGCGGAGCGGGGACCACATGAAGCTCGTGACCTTCACCGACACCGACGGGATCGACTATCCGGGCGTCGTTCGCGGCGAAAGCGTCGTACGGATCGATGCCCCCGACATGCGCAGCCTCTTCGAGATGGGTGACGCCGGCCTCGACCTGGCCCGCGCCGCCGACGGCCGGCCCATTCCCCTGGACGGGGTTCGCTTGCGGCCACCCATCATTCCCAGGAAGTTCTTCCACACCGCCGGCAACTTCCGAGAGCACGAGGAGGAGTCGAAAAAGGCCAACTGGTCGCACGAGATAGCACCGTGGATCGTCTTCTTCCAGAACGTCGACGCCATTATCGGCCCGGACGATCCCGTCATCTACCCCGAGCATCTCACCAGCGAGCTCGACTACGAGCTCGAGCTCACCATCGTCATCAAGAAGGCCGGCAAGCATTTCACCGCCGCCGAGGCCGGGGACTACATCGGGGGCTACACCATCTTCAACGACATCACCGCCCGCGATATCCAGCGCGACGAGATGAGGTCCGGCGTGTTCTCGTTCTGCAAGGCGATCGACACCTTCTGCCCGATCGGCCCCTGGATCGTCACTCCCGACGAGGTCGGCGACCCGCAGAACCTCGACATGCTGCTGCAGGTGAACGGGGAGGACCGCCAGGTTTCGAACACGAGGAACATGTGGGTGTCGATCCCCGAGATCGTCGCCCATTATTCGGCGCTCGGCTACAGCCCGGGAGACCTCATCTCCACCGGAACG
>JBFKDW010000136.1:0-3490 GCA_041619515.1 Acidimicrobiia bacterium | reverse complement strand
GGCGGCGTGGACCTCCACCTGAACAGGCCGGGTTTCAACACCGACCAGGGCTGTGGATGCGATGGATGCAAACATCCTTGCACCGTACGCGGCGGCTGCGACACACACATAGTGTGTGGACCAAGTTCACCGATTGTAGGTAAAATGGTTTTGTGGGTCGCCCGGAAACAATCTCATGCACGCGCTGCAATACATCTGTGGAGGTGAAGGCCAAGGGGCCGGTGCCGTCCTATTGCGCCGATTGCCGGCGTAAGCGAACACGCAAGCCCCCCGCCCGCCCCAAGCTCGTCAACTGCGAGCGGTGCGGAGCCGAGGTGACGGTCAAGTCGCGCGGCCCGGTCCCCCGTTTCTGCCGGGGTGGCTGCAAGAAGCAGCCCCGAAAGACGGCCGCCAGCAATGGGCAGCAGCGGCCGGCCGCGCCGAAGCCGAGAGCTCCGGCGTCGGGCGCCCGACCGGCGACCTCACCTGTTCTTCGGCCGTGGGATATGGCCGGCAGGGAACCCGCCAAGGCACCCCGACGGGAAACCCCTCGCCAGCCTGTGCCGTCCCACGCCACCGCGGTCGTCACCGCGCTGCCCGCCACCCCTCCCACCATCACCCGTATCGACCTACCCGACCCTGAGCTCATGGTGGGCCGCGAGGATTTGAACCGCCGGCTCCGCCTCCAGCAGATCCGCCACACGGCCGCCATCGTCGCCTGGGTGGCTGTGGTGATCGTGATCGGGTTCATGATCTACGTCGGCAGCCGGCCCACCCCCCCGACTTCGATTCGTTCGTGAGGCTCATCGCCTAGATTGCTCGCCCATGTGGCGAGCAATCCGCCGAAGCTCAATCGTGGCTCTCATCCTGCTGTTGGTGGCGGGGTGCGCGCCGGGAGCCTCGCTTGCGGAGTACTTCGCGGAGGTGGAAGCGTTGACGAGCGCTCTGGAAGACGAGCTCGACGAGGTGGAAGCAACCGTCAACCAGGCGCTGCTCGAGATCGACTTCGAGGCAGCCGACGCCGAGGACGAGCTCGTCGAGCTGTTCCGCTCATCGATCGCCGACACGGTCGATTCTTTTGCCGGATTGGTAGCCGGCCTCGGAGGCCTCGACCCGCCCTCCGAGGTGGCTGCCCGGCACCGGGAGGCCGTGGCGGCGGGTGAGCGGGTTCTCGCCGAGTACCGGGACTCTGCCGACCAGCTGGCGGCGATTTCGACCATTTCCGACATCGACGCCTACGCCGCCCAGCTATCCGACAGCGAGGTGAGGGGGCGGTTCAGGGAGTCGTGTCGCGAGCTGCAGGCGATCGCCGACCGGGAAGACGTCGCCGCCGACCTCATGTGTTCCTAGCATCTCGAGATGGGATTCAACCCGTTCCGATCGCATGAGCGCGACACGACCGACGTGATCGTGGTGGTGGCTGCCCTCGTGCTCATCGCCGGAGTTCTGGCATGGGCCCTCTGGGGGTAGAGATCGTCACGGTGGTCCAGCCGTATGCCGCCCGCAAGCCGTACCTGTGCCCGGGTTGCTCCCACTCCATCGACGCCGGAGTCGGCCACCTGGTGGTCATCCCGGAGGACGCGCCCGATCTGCGCCGCCATTGGCACCGCGGGTGCTGGTTCAAGGAGCAGCGAACCAGGCGACGATCGTGATCACCCCACCCTGGGGATCCACCGGATGTCGACTCCTCCGGCGGTGAGGGTGACGGCAATCAGGTCCACCTCCCGCGGACGCGGGCTCAGCCGCCCCACCGCCGCCCACACCCGATCGGCCTTTTCGGCGGTGTAAGCGGCTCGCGGGTCGTGCCCGAGACGAGTCTTGACTTCCACCGCCACCAGCGTGGAACGAACTCGGACCAGCAGGTCGATCTCCCCGCGGCCGGCTCGCACGTTGCGGCCCACCACCACCGCCCCCCGCTCGGCAAGGAAGGAAGCCGCCAGCGACTCCCCGAGCCGGGCTATCCGCTGCCGGGCTAGAGCGCGGTTCCGGGCTCCAGCTCCTCGATGTTGACGTCGCGAAAGCTCATGATCCGGACCCGCTGCAGGAAGCGAGCCGGCCGATACATGTCCCATACCCAGGCATCCTCGAGTTGAATCTCGAAATAGATGGCATCCCCAACGCGACGGGTCTCCAGGTCGACCTTGTTGGCGAGGTAGAAGCGCCGCTCGGTCTCGACGACGAACTTGAACATCGGCAAGACGTCGCGATACTCCTTGTAGATCTGGAGTTCGACCTCGGTCTCGTACCGTTCGAGATCTTCCTCGTTCACCCGATTCTCCTGTCTCCGGTAGCGGCCACGATAGACCGGCCCATCACGGAATGGTGGTTGCCACCCTTCGGGTATACAGACCGGGTGCGACACGGCATGAGGCTAGAGCCCACCCCACGCTCCCGGCGGCCATACGCTGACGAAGGCGCGCCCAACGATGTCTTCACGCGGTATCGCCCCAAAGACCCGACTGTCCCGGCTCTGATTGCGATTGTCACCCATCATGAAGACGTGATCGGCCGGAACCACAATCTCTTCGAAATCGCGCATAGTGGCGCCTTCTGGCAGGTACGGCTCGGCGATGGGATTCCCGTTCACATAGACCTGGTTGTCGACCACCGCCACGGTCTCACCCGGCAAGCCGATCACCCGCTTGATCAGAACGGTGTCGGGCGAGATGAGGCCGGTCGCCTCGCCGACAGAGCGGAATACCCGCTCTACGAAGGAGCGGTCGGCCTGGACGGCTTCCGGTGAATCGAAGACGAGCACGTCACCTCGCTCGATGGCTCCGAATCGGTAGGAGAGCTTGTTGACCAGCACCCGGTCGTTGATCTGGAGGGTGGGGATCATCGAGCCGGACGGAATGTAGAAGGCCTGGAAGAAGAAGGTCTTGATGATGATCGCGACAACGAGCGCCACCAGGATGAGAACGGGAAGCTCCTGCCAGAACGAACGGTTCTTGCGCCGCTGGCGCCGTTTCTCCTTCCTGGCTTCCCGCCGGCGTCTGGCGGCCTCTGCTTGATTGAGCCCTTCGAGCTCGGGGTAGCTGAGGCCGGGGGCGTCCGAGGTGGCCGGCTCGGGCTCGGCCTGGAACGGGGCGGCGGCCTCCATCGCTCTGCTCGTTTCCTGCTCCCGGCGTTTCATCTGGCGTACGCGCGCTTGCAGCGCTTCGAACGATCCGTCCGGGTCCTCCGCGTGGGCCGGGGAGGCGTGATCGTCGGCGGCGGCCACGTGTTCTTGAGACGGCCGCGCCGGGAGAGCGGCGGCGGGCCGGGCTCCCTGGCCGTCGGCCGCCGGGGGTACATCATCGGGCGTTGGCTGGGCCGGCGGAGCCGGCGCCGGGGAGGCGGGGGCGATTTCCTGGCCGAGGGTCCGTTTCAGAGCCTCGAAACGCTCGAGAATCGACGCGTGACTGTCCGGATCGGCGGGCTCGGAGGGACCATCGGCGGCGTCGCCCCGGTCGCCGCCCTCGGCGGCAAGATCATCGTCCGGGTGGGGCCGGACGGAGCGAAACACCTGTGG
>JBFKDW010000135.1:0-3589 GCA_041619515.1 Acidimicrobiia bacterium | reverse complement strand
ATTCCCGTGGATCTTTTGGGGAGGCGGCGGGTCGAGCCGACCGCGCGGACGTTCGGTGGGTGGTGGATGGTTGGGAGGCCTCGGTGGTGGCTCCTCGGGTGGCGGCAGCCGCAGAGGCAGCAGTGGCGGTGGCAGGCGAAGCGGGAGCAGTGGCGGCGGCAAGCGAAGTGGCGGCGGCGGGGGTGGCGCGGCCGGCGCCGCCGGCGGCCTGCTGGCGGCACTCGCCAAGGCGCTGCTGTGGATCGCCATCGCAGCCGCAGTGGTTGCGGTGGCCCTCCTCACGATCTTCGTCCTCGTGCCCGGGCTCATCTTCCTTGCTCAGTACCTGCTGTTCTGGCTGCTGGTAGGTGGTTGGATCGCCTACAACACGCTCACCGGGCGGCCGTGGGTCATCAAGGCCACCCGCGTCGGCTACGAGAGCCCGGACCACGCCTATCGGATCAAGGGCTGGCGCAACGCCCAAGCCCTCATTGACGACGTCGCCGACGACCTGCGGAGAGGTGAGGAGCCGGTACCAAGTGAGGTGGCCGTCGAGGTCGAGCTCATCGAGGACTAGCCGGTAGCGTTGGCGGATGATCATTCGGCCTGAGACCCCCGGTGAGTATCCCGGGGTCGCCCGGGTCAATGTGGCGGCGTTTGACGAGGAGAACGAGGCGCAGCTCATCGAGCTGATTCGCCGGTCCGATCTCTATGTTCCGGATCTCTCGCTGGTGGCGATGGAGAGGGAGGAGGTCATCGGCCACATCATGTTCAGCTACGTCGGCCTGGAGACTGCGGCCGGCCCGGTGCGGATCCTCGACCTGGCTCCACTGGCGGTTCACCCCCACCATCAGGGGCGCGGCGTCGGCACGGCCTTGACCGAGCACGGCCTCACCCTCATCGACCAGCAAGGTGAGCCGCTCGTGCTGGTTGAGGGCCATCCCACCTATTACCCCCGGTTTGGGTTCGAGCGGGCGTCGTTGCATGGCATCACACCGCCGTCATCCAAGATTCCCGACGATGCGTTCATGGTGAAGCTGCTTTCGAACTATGACCCCGGATTCCGGGGGACCGTCCGCTACCCACCAGCCTTCTACGAAGCCGATGCCGTCGGGCCGTGAGGTCCCACTCCGACCGAGAGGTCCTTGCTGAACACCTTCCCATCCTCTCACCTCCGGATGGCCACGCGATCCGGGGTCTAGCACGTGACCTGGGGGCCCGGCAGTCCAATCGCCATCGACAACTTGGGGTTTGAGGCCTACCGTGTCGGCATGAATCTCTCGGGAGTTGTCAATACCTTCGATACCAGCGTGAACCGAGTGATGGTCGCGACCGACCGGTCGGAGACGGCGAGCCACGCCGTCGCCTGGGCCCATTCGATGGCGGAGAGATACGGCGCCGAGCTGTTCCTCCTGCAAGTGATTGTTCCCTCGAGCTCGGAGAGCGATGAACACGCCATCGTGGAACGCACCCGAGCCGACTTCGTAGCCGAGCAGCTCAAGGAGTATGCGACGGAGCTGGCCGGTGAGCGTGGCAGGAGTCGGGTAGTCATCAGCGATGACCCGGCCGGCGCGATCGTCGATGCGGCTGAGGTCGAGAAGGTGGACGTTCTCGTCGTCGGCAACGTGGGCATGAAAGGGCGCAAGGAGTTTCTGCTCGGCAACATACCGAACCGCATCTCGCACAACGCTCGGTGCACCGTCATCATCGTCAACACTGCCTCAGGCGATGGGCAAGTGATCGGCGGGCGGCTGGCGCGTGGGGGGAGGCGTGCCACCGAATCCTCCCCGCACCTTGCAACCCGCGGTGCCCGTATCGGTGCCGTCGCCACCAAGGCGATGTTGAAGACCGTTCTCAAGCGCGATCAAACGCGGGAAGGGCGGGAGCGCCAGGCGATCTTGCTTCGGCAGAGCCTGGAGGAGCTGGGTCCTACCTTCGCCAAGATCGGCCAGGTTCTGTCCACCCGCCCGGACCTGGTCCCACCCGAGTTCATCACGGAACTGGCGACGCTCCAGGATCATGTGCCTGCGCTCAGCGAGGCAGAGGTAGTCGAGGTGATGGAGCATGAGCTAGGCGTGCCGTGGGAGGACGTCTTCGCCTCGATCGACCCCGAGCCACTGGCGGCAGCATCGATCGGCCAGGTGCATCGGGCGACGCTGACATCGGGGGAGAAGGCGATCGTCAAGGTGCAGCGCCCGACTGCCCGCGCCCAGATCGAGGAGGATCTTGCCTTGCTGGAGATCTTCGCCGACCGGGCGTCACGCCGCCCCAAGCTGACAGAGGTCATTGATCTCAAGACGGTGTACGAGCAGCTGGCGGACTCGTTGCAGCGGGAGCTCGATTTCCGGCAAGAGGCCGAGAACATGGAGCGTATGGGCAAGCTGCTGGAGGGCTACGACCATCTCGCTGTGCCGAAGCTCTATGCCGATTTCTCGACAGAGCGGCTGATCGTGATGGAAGAGATTCAAGGCGTGCCCATTTCGGAAGCCCCGGACACTCCGGCGAGGAAAGTCGCGGCCAAGCAGCTCCTCGAGAGCTACTACCAGCAAATCATGACCGACGGGTTTTTTCACGCAGACCCGCATCCCGGCAACCTCATGTGGTGGAAGGATTCGATCTACTTCCTCGACTTCGGAATGGTCGGTGAGGTCGGTGCCGAGCTGCGCGAGCAGCTGGTGCTCCTGATGATGGCCTTTTGGCAAGAAGATGCTGCGTTCCTGACGGATGTGACGCTGGCAATGGCCGGTGCGGATTCGCGCCGGGATCTCGATGCCGGCAAGTTCCAGGGCGAACTCAGCGACCTGATGGCCAGGTACCGGAGCGCCTCCCTGCGCGACATCCAGCTGGGACCCATTCTGCAGGAGATGTCGGAGATCTCGCTGCGCTATAACGTGCCGCTTCCGGCAGAGCTGACCCTCACCGGCAAGGCGCTCGCCCAGATGCAGCTGGCGACGGCTCAGCTCGATCCAGATCTCGATCTCTTCGATGTCGCCGGCAAGTACCTCATGCGACAAGCTGTACGGGGCCTGGGTGGGCGGCTCGACCCGGCCAGTCTCCTCTTCCAAACCCGGAAACTTCAGGTCAGATCTATGCGTGTCGTAGAAGCCATCGAGCGTCTCATCGGCGCCAGACCAGGCGACCGCCTCAGCGTCAATTTCGAGGCCGCTACCCTCGAGGCCACGGTGCGGCGCGGAGCGCGCCGGATCGGCATTGCCTTCGCGGCGGGAGCGACGGCCGTCGCAACGGGTCTGCTGGCTCTGGCGGATCGAGTCGATGGTGCGATACTGGTCGGCGTCGGAGCGGTGGCCGGCATCTTGACCCTCGGCCTCGTCCTCGACATCCTCAGGGGGAAGTAGCCGAGGCGCTCATTTCCTGGAGGACTTGCGCTCGGCGCGGAGCACGATGCGTTCTAGGAAGAAGGCCACGACGCCCATGGCGCCGGATATCACCCGGCGCTCGGCTCTGCGCAGCAGGTTGGGCTTGACGTGACCCATGGAGCGTCCCTTCCGAGTAGCCAACCTAGTTGGCGATTCCAGAGTCCGGGACGGTACCCGAGCCGACCGGGTTCGCGAACGTGTTGCGAACCTAATCCGTGACTTCGAATTCGGTT
>JBFKDW010000134.1:0-3641 GCA_041619515.1 Acidimicrobiia bacterium | reverse complement strand
TCGTGCGTCCTCGAGACCGTTTTCGAAAGCGCGGCCCGGCGACCACATCCTCTCGCATCTCAGCGTGGAGCTGGGGGATCACGACGCTCGCCACCAGTTGCCGGGTTGTGAGTGCCGCCACTCCGGCGGAGACCGCGGCTTGTACCTCCGACAGCGCCCCACCGAAGAGGGCGTAGCCCTTGCCGCCGAGCCCGTCGGCCAGCTCGATGCGAGCCGCTACCACGTCGGCTCCTTTGACGGCGGCATCGGCCGCCTCGATGATGGCAGCGACCGTCGTCGTTTCGATCACGCCGAGCGCCTCCCCGTCATCGAACGCCTGTGCTCCGCCGATGGCGGCGACGACGGCGGGATGGATGTCGGGCAGGAAGACCGTATCGACGATCGCTTCCCCGCCGAGTGCCCGCCCCGCAGCCAATGATTCGTCGACACTGGCGACGTCGCCGGCGATGAGCACGACGTACTTGCCGGGCTGGACTGTGCCCGACCGAATCACCCCCAGCGGAGCGCGTTTGACCATCGCGTCGCCTGCCTCGATCCCGACCGCAACGGAATCGAACTCGACTATCGCGACGGCGGGGTGAGTCACTACACGATCCGGAGGGCGCCCACCACGGTGACCCGGCGTTCCCGTGAGAAGGTGCGGGGGCGGGTGAGGCCGTCTCCGGTGGGACTGGCGATGGAGAAGGAGGTGAACCCCTCGCCGCCCTCGCCCAGGCCGGAGAAGTTGGGCCCGTTCGCAACGAAGATGGAGCAGTTCATGGCGACGGCCATCCGGGTGATGCGTTCGACGTTGGTCGAGTGGATCGAGGCGGTGTGGCGGAAGCCGTGCTCGGACTTGACCGCCAGGTCGATGGCTCGGTCAATCGACTGCACGCGGGTAACCGGCATCACCGGCATCATCTGCTCGGTCCACACCAGGCTGTGCTCATTCGGGACGTCTGCCACCAGCAGCCGGGTTTCGGCCGGATCGGCTTGGACCCCGATCTCGGCGAGGATGGCGGATGCGTGCTTGCCGATCCACGTGCGGTTGATGACACCCGGCTTGTTTGGCGGCCCGAGCTCCTCGAAGATGACCCGCTCCAGCTTGCGCAGTTCGTGCTCCTTCAGCAGATAGGCGCCGGCCCGGCCCATCTCCTGAAGGAGGCGATCGGCGACGCTTTCCACCACGATGGTGGTCTTCTCGTCGGTGCAGATGACGTTGTTGTCGAAGCTGGCGCCCTGAACGATCGAGCGGGCGGCATTCCGGATATCAGCGGTCTCGTCGACCACCGCCGGAGGATTGCCCGGCCCGGCGGCAATCGCCCGCTTGTCGGTCTTGAGTGCCTCTCGCACGACGGCGGGTCCGCCGGTGACGAGCAGGACCCGCACGTCGGCGTGATGCATGAGTTCCTGGGCGCTGGCGATGGTGGGCGTTGGAACCGCGGTCACCAGGTTGGGAGGGCCGCCGGCGGCGACGATGGCCCGGTTGAGGAGCCGGATGTTCTCGGCCGAGACCTTCTTCGCATTCGGGTGCACGTTGAACACGCACGCATTGCCGGCGGACACCACCGAGATGGTGTTGTTGATGATGGTCGAAGTTGGGTTGGTGGTGGGGGTGATGGCTCCGATGACACCAAAGGGAGCCCACTCGGTCATCATCATTCCGGCATCTCCGGTGACCACCGTCGGTTCCAGATCCTCGGGCCCCGGCGTCTTGGCGGCCACCAGCCGGTTCTTGATCACCTTGTCCTCAGCCCGTCCCAGGCCGGTTTCCTGGTGCGCCATGTGGGCAAGGCGCTCGGCCTCGGCCAGCATGGCGGCACGAATCGAGGCGACGATCGCAAACCGGCCGCCCAGGCCCAGCCGTTGATACTCCCGAAACGCCCGGTTGGCGGCTGCGACCGCCTCGTCGATGGTGCGGAAGATTCCGTCACCGAGCTCGACATCCTTGATCTCGTCCAGCTCGGTGCGGGCGTGCAAGCCCGCACCCGAGGCCCCGGCGGCGTCGAGCCGTCCCCGCACCCGCTCGATGATCGCCTGGATCTCGCCCTCGTCGATGGAGCTCACTTGTGGTACTTCTCCTCGCCGCCGACCTCCCAGGTATCGACGATCGCCATGATCACCGCATCGCAGGGGCGCCCTTCGGTGGCCACCGTCTGGCGGGCCGAGCTGCCGGTGGCGTACATCACGACCTCGCCCACGCCGGCACCGACCGCGTCGACTGCCACCACATACGAGCCGGTTTCCTCGTTTTCGGTGTTCAGCTGGCTGAGCACCCGAAACGACAGCCCCTCGAGCGTGGGCTCCTTGTCGGTGGCAACGAGCGTCCCGGCGACGCGTGCGAGCAGCATTCGCTTCTAGCCAGATTCCCCGGCTGCTTCGTCGGCTCGTCCCAGCGGCAGCACCAGATCGATGTTGACGTGGGGGCGGGCGATGACGTGGCTGGCCGTTACCTCCCCGATCTTCTCTGCGTTGCGGATCCCCGCGTCGACGGCGGCCTTCACCGCTGCGACGTCGCCCCGCACGATGGCAGTCACGTAGCCCCCTGCCGTCTTCTCGTAACTGACCAGCTCGACCTTGGCCGCTTTGACCATTGCGTCGGCGGCCTCTACCACCGCAGGGAAACTGCGGGTTTCGATCATCCCGAGTGCTTCAGCCATAGGTTGTTGCTCCTTTTAGTGTTCTTCCCGGCGTCATCAACCCGGGTTATCGCGTCCCTGTACACCTTCGAGCGCAGCGACGGCGGCTCGCCAGCCGACTTCGATATCGCGTTCCTCACCACCCAAGTAGACGCGGCCGACCGATCCAAATGTCCGGACCTCGAGCACGTTGATCTCGGCGGCCTTCTCGGCCTCATTGGTGGCGAGCGCGGCATAGGCGGCAGGGTGTACCTCGAGGATGTAGAAGCTCTGGCCCGGCAGCAACAGCTGCCCGTGGCGAGTGCGGTTCACCAGCTGTGCTTGATGATCGTCGACCCGGCGTATCACGGAACTGCTGAGGATCCGGGGGGTGAGGCGGTCTGCTTCGGTGGCTTCGAGGGCATCGAGAATCGCCTTGCCGGCCGCCTGCGTCTCGGCCTGGTCCGGGGAGTGGATCTCGAGCATCCCGAAGACTCGCTCGACGATCTGCATGCCGGGCTTCACGTTCGTCGCCTTGAGGGCGATGTCGGTGAGCCGATTGATCTCGATACCCGGTGCGATCTCCACGAAGAGGGTGGCGTCGTGGATGATCGGGAGGTATCCCTGGGCCACGGTGCCGATGAACGAGCCGAACTGCGGCTGCAGGCTGTCCAGGTAGGCGTACGCTCGCAATTCTATTTCGCTGGTCATGTTTGCTCCTGGCCCTCAGTACTGCTCATCGGACGTTCTGCCCTTCATGATCGACACCCCGGCTGATGCGCCGATTCTGGTTGCCCCGGCGGCGATCATGTCCTCCATATCCGCCTGCGTGCGAATCCCGCCGGCGGCCTTGACTCCCATTTCCGGGCCGACGGCCTCGCGCATCAACGCTACATCGAACACGGTGGCTCCGGCCGAACTGAAGCCTGTGGAGGTCTTGACGAAATCCGCCTTGGCCTCTTTGGCCAGTCGTGAGGCGATGACCTTCTCCTCGTCGGTGAGCAAGGCCGTCTCCAGTATCACCTTGGTGAGGGCACCCTTCTC
>JBFKDW010000133.1:0-3648 GCA_041619515.1 Acidimicrobiia bacterium | reverse complement strand
CCCTCGATACCCCGCGTCTCCAGCCGAAATGCTCGCGGCCGAACGGCCTTCACAATGTAGGTGCGGAGCGGCTCGGACATGCCCTTGACCTCGAGCGGTGGCTGCATCTCGACGGAGAAGACCCCCCGGACGTGGCGATAGGTGTCGTGGTTGATGAGGATTCCACCAACCGGTGCGGCGTTTTCGAGCCGGGACGCCACGTTGACGGTGTTGCCCATCGCCGTGTACTCACCGGTGGTACCCACCTCGCCGAGAACCACCGGGCCCGTGTTGATGCCGATCCGGAGGCGGAGCTGGGAAGCTGCGGCTGCGGAGGCCAGCTCTTCGATTGAGGCCTGCATGGCGAGGGCCGCCCGAATCGCCTGCTCGGGGTCGTCCTCGCGTGCCTCGTCGGTTCCCCACAAGCCCATCACGGCATCACCGATGTGCTTGTCGACCCGGCCGTTGTACTCGACGATGGCGGCGTCCAGCCGGTGCCAGAGGGCATTGACCGTGTCGGCCAGATCCTCGGCATCCATGTTCTCGGCGGCCCGGGTGAAGCCGGACACGTCGGCGAAGAGGACCGTGACCTGCTTGCGCCGCTTCTCGACGACTCCGGCCCCCAGCAGGGCGTCCATTCGTCCCCGCAGGGCCGCCACGGTCGCGTCGACGATGTCGTCGCTCAGTACGCCGCGCAACGCCTCCTGAGCGGCGATCGCCGCTTCGATCTGTTCGCGCTCATCCATCGCTCATCGCCAGTCGGTTGTCCGACGAAGCGTAGAGCTCGGGTCGGGCCGCGATTTCGCCTCCCGATGCGTCAGTCGCTCGAGAAGCCCTCCGTGCCCTCGCTGGAGAAGCCGGCCGTGCCTTCACTCGAGAAACCCGCAGTGCCTTCACTCGAGAAGCCGAGGGTGCCGGACCCCGCAGCCTGGACCTTTGCGAGATGGGCGGCCGACGCGTCATGCGCAGCTCGCTTGTTTGCCTTCACGTCGACGTCGCAGACGTCACAGTGATATGTCGCCATGCACTATCTCCCTGATCGGGCCCCTTGCGTCTGCTACCCGTCTGGCAGATAGCACGCTGCCAGAACTGGCTGCAAAGGGCTATGGCTCGATCTCCCGACCCTAGCCCCCGTTGCGGGCCGGTGCACTGCGACCCGCCCCTTCGAGCCAGATATTCCCAGAAGAGGCGGCTGCCGGTCGGAGCGGGCGGGCGCCGGCGGTTGACGATGCGGCTCCCGGTCGTGTTGGATGACCCGATGATCGACATCAGAACGAAGCGGGCCTGGGATCCGCATGAGTCCGATGACGGAGCGAGATTCCTGATCGATGAGCGATGGCCGCCCGGCGTGCGCCATGACTCTCTGCGTTTGGTTGGGTGGGTGCGCCGGGCCGCCCCGAGCCGGCGGCTCATGAGATGGTTTCGCCGCAACCCGGCGGAGTGGAGCCGATTCAAGCAGCAATACTTCGCCGAGCTCGACGCCGACCCCGCCGGATGGGAACCGATCGCGCGTCAAGCGAAGCTGGGCCCGGTCACGCTGGTGTACGCCCTCAAGGACCGCCGGCACAACAACGCAGTGGCACTGGCCGCATACCTAGCCGAACGGCTCAGTGCCGGCTCAGATAGTCGCGGATCATCGAGATGACCGTCGCCACTGCCCCCGGGTTGTAGCCCTCAGGGATGATCATGTCGGCGTGGCGCTTCGAGGGCTCCACGAACTGGATGTGCATGGGCCGCACGGTGGCCAGGTACTGCTCGATCACCGATTCGGGCGACCGGCCCCGCTCCTTGATATCCCGTTGGATCCGCCGCACGAAGCGGAGATCGGCATCAGTGTCGACGAAGATCTTCAGATCCATGAGATCACGCAGGGCGGGCTCGGCCAGGACCAGGATTCCCTCCACGACAATGACCGAGGCCGGCTCGACCGGGACGGTGTGATCGGTGCGAAGATGCAGCGCGTAGTCGTAGATCGGCTTATCGACCGCCTCACCCGCCCGCAGCGTGCGGAGATGGTCGATCATGAGATCGGTCTCGAACGCATCGGGATGATCGAAGTTCTGGGCGGCCCGCTCCTCGAATGGGAGCGGGCGCAGGTCCCGGTAGTAGGCGTCGTGCTCCAGAAAGGCCACCCGTTCGCCGTCCAGCGCGTGGACGATCGCTTCGGCAACGGTGGTCTTCCCGCTTCCCGTCCCGCCGGCCAATCCGATTACGAGCTTGGCGTCGGGCCCCGGGGCCGGCCAATCCCGGTGAAGCGTCTGATCCATACCCTCAGGTTACGGGATGACACCAAACCCCGCCGCACCTGCCCGGGGACCGTGCCGGACGCGACCCGCCGACGAACAGGCCTCACGAGACCGGAGACTCACCATATGATGATGGGACGTATGGAACATCTCGAACCGGCACAGCGAGTGGACAAGCCGTGGGGCTGGGAACTGTGGTGGACGGTGACCGACCGCTACGTCGGCAAGGTCATCTTCATCCACGCCGGCCAACGGCTGTCCTTGCAGTATCACAATGAGAAGGACGAATCTGTCTTCGTCATCGAGGGCGAGATGGTGCTGCATCTGGAAGATGAGGACGGTCGGCTGGAGCCGCTCCGGCTGGGGGCGGGTGAGTTCCGGCGGGTCCCGGTCGGAAAGCGCCACCGGTTCGAGGCCGTCACCGATACCAGGATCATCGAGGTGTCCACTCCCGAGCTCGACGACGTCGTGCGGCTCGAAGACGACTTCGGCAGGGAAGGCACCTCCGCTCCGTAGGGCGTGTCGGCGCCGCTATCTCCCGAGGGAGGCGGCAACGGCGTACACAGCCCGATCCATGTCGCCGTCGGCCGGAAACAGCATGCTGCGCCCGGCCACGATCCCCCGAACCTGCGGGAGGGCGAGGGCTGCCTGCCAGCGCTCAACCATCTGGGCCGAGTCCACCCCGGGGTCGCCGCCGACGATCAGCGTGGGCATCGACGTGGCCCCGACCACCTGGCCCATGTTTTGGACGACCGGGACTTTCAGCCAGGTATGGGCCGACACCGCGCCCAGCCCGGCGGCCACCGACATCGCGCGGATCAGGTGATCGGGATCATTGGTCACCCGCGACCTCCCTCCGTCCCGGTATACCGGCAGCGGCTCGACGAGGGCAGGAATGCCGCGTCGGTTGAGCTCGCCCACGGCTGCCGCGCAGGCCGCAATCGCATCATTGGTGCCCGGATCCTTCCAATCGAGGCGCAGGGTCATCTTCCCACCGTCGAGATTGCCGTCGACGATGGCGGCCGCGTCGAAGCTGGTGAACCGCTCATCGACCTCCCAGGTCGAACCGGCCAGGCCGCTGCGATTCATCGACCCGATCACCAGCTTGTCATGGACTGCGCCCAGCAGCAGAAGCTCGTCGACGATATCGGGGGTTGCCACCAGCCCGTCGACCGAAGGGTGTTCGAGAGCCGTCGACAAGCGGTCGAGTAAGAGCTTGCGATCACCGAGGGCCACGGGATTGGCTCCGATCTGGAGATTGGCCCGCGCCCCGTCGTCGGCTGTTATCAGAAACAGGCCGCGACCGTCATCGAACTCGCTGCGGCGCTTGCGCCCCCGGGCCGCTTCGGCAAGGACTTCCGGGCGCCGGGCCCGGGTTTCGACGATGTCGGCAAACTGTTGATCGGAGATCATGGCCGTCCGT
>JBFKDW010000132.1:0-3675 GCA_041619515.1 Acidimicrobiia bacterium | reverse complement strand
GCAGCCGCCGCCCGGGCAAAGCCGACGGCCGAGCCGAGCGCATCACCGTCGGGCTTGAGATGGCACGTGACGGCTATGTGCTCGGCCGCGTCCAATACCTGGGCTGCCTTCAGGATTTCTGCATCGAGTGTCTTGTCAGCCATCGTCGGATGCCGCTTCTTGCTCGAGGTCGATCGAGCGGAGGATCGAGTCGATGCGCATTCCGGTTGCAAGGGAGTCGTCGACGCGGAACTCCAGCGCCGGGGTGTATTTGAGCCGCACCTGGGCCCCGAGGCGGGATCGAAGGTACGGCGTGGCGCGGGCGAGGGCGGCCGCCGACGCCGCCTGCTCCTCTTGGGACCCGAGGGCGGTATAGAACACGCGCGAGTGGCGCAAGTCGGGGGACGTTTCGACCGCAGTGACGGTCACAAAGCCGATGGCTGGGTCTTTGAGCGTTCGCAACTCTTCGGCGATCACTTCTTTGACCAGCTCGTTGACACGCGGCATGCGGGGCCCGCCTCTCACTGCCGCTCCAGGTATGACACAGTCACGTCGAGCAGCTCTGCGTCCGGCCGGCCTTCGAAGAAGCGCCGCACGCCCTGAATGAGTCGCTGGAGGTGGGGCGCATCTGCAGCCGCCAACGCCACGCCGAACGTCGTTCGCCGCCACTGATCCTGGAAATCCACCTCCGAGACCGCGGCGGCGGGGAATGCTTTGCGCAGGTCGGTCGTGAGGATGCTCATGCGATGACGTTTCTCCTTGAGCGACTGTACGCCGGGCAGCCGCAGATCGACACGCATCGCCGCTGCGTGCATCGGCTAGACCCGCGCCACCTCTCGCACCTCGTACGATTCGAGAACGTCGCCTTCTTTGATGTCACGGAAGTTCTCGAGCCCGATGCCGCACTCGAATCCCGCCGCCACCGACCGGGTGTCATCCTTGAAGCGGCGCAGAGATGCAACTCTGCCGTCGTAGACCACAACGCCGTCGCGCACCAGGCGGATTCTGGCCCCGCGCGTGATCTCGCCCTCGGTGACATAGCTCCCCGCGATCGTCCCCAGCCGTGGAGCACGGAACGTGGCCCGGACCTCGGCGACACCAAGGATATCTTCGACCTCTTCGGGGGCGAGTTGGCCGACCAGCATCTGCTCGATCTCGTCGAGCAGCTCGTAGATGATGCGATAGGTCCGCACCTCGACCCCGGCGGCCTCGGCGGCCTTTCTGCTCTTGGAGTCCGGACGGACGTTGAAACCGATGATGATCGCCTCGGAGGCATCGGCCAGCAGGACGTCGCTCTCGGTGATCCCGCCGACGGCGGAGGCTACGAGTGTCAGCTTGCCGCCCTCGCGACCGATCTCGGAGACCTTGTCACGAATAGCTTCGAGCGAGCCGGTCACATCCGCCTTGATGATGAGACGCAGCTCGGCGTCGTCGGCGGTGCGCAGCTCCTCGAGCAGCTGTGTCATGCGCTCCTGCGGGGTGGGGACGACCAGGTTCTTGGCACGCAGCTCGGCGAGCGCATCGGCGGCCATATTGCGGGCAGTCTTGTCGTCGGGAGCCACCTGGAAGCGGTCGCCGGCAGACGGGACCTCCGACCAGCCCATGATGAGAACGGGCATCGCAGGACCGGCCTCGGCCACCTGTGAGCCGGAGTCGTCGATCATGGCGCGTACCCGGCCGGCCACCGGGCCGGCGACGATGACGTCACCAACCTTCAGGGTTCCTCGCTGCACGATCACGGTCGCCACGGGCCCACGACCCTTGTCCAGGTTGCTCTCGATGACCACGCCCTCCGGGTTGGCCGTGGGATTGGACTTCAGATCTTCGAGCTCGGCGGTGAGCTGTACGAGCTCGAGGAGCTGGTCAAGCCCGTCACCGGTGAGGGCGGAAACCTCGGCGTTGACGACGTCACCGCCGAGCTCCTCCACCACCACCTCGTGCTCGGTGAGCTGGGCCCGCACTGCATAGGGATCCGCTTCGGGAAGATCCATCTTGTTGATGGCCACGATCATCGGCACTCCGGCGGCTTTGGCGTGGCTGATCGCTTCGACAGTTTGGGGCTTGACGCCGTCGTTGGCGGCCACCACCAGAATGACGATGTCGGTCACGTTCGCCCCTCGCGCCCGCAACGCAGTGAACGCCTCGTGACCGGGAGTATCGATGAACGTCAGCTTGCCGCCGTCGGTCGCCACTTGATAGGCGCCGATGTGCTGGGTGATTCCGCCTGCCTCACCGGCGACCACGTTGGCATGGCGGATGGTGTCCAGCAACTGGGTCTTTCCATGATCTACGTGACCCATAACTGTGATCACCGGAGGGCGGGGGGCGAGGTCCTCGGCTGCGTCGTCGGCGTGCACGAGTGCCCGCAGCGAGACAACCTCTTCCTCGGCCTCCGCTTCGGGCTCGGCAACGGTCACCAGGAAGCCGAATGCCTCGGTGAGCGGCCCCAGGATCTCATCGGGAACCGGCTGGGCGGCGGCGGCCATCTCTCCCATTGCCATGATCGCCTTGACGAGCGCTCCGGTCGGTCTCCGCATGAGGGTGGCGAGCTCGGCAACAGTGACGCCGTGCGGGACCTCGAGCAGCTCGAGGTCGCCGTCGTCCTCTGCCGGCGCCGCCTCCTCATCCCCGGGTGCGGGCGAAACCTCCGTCTCTTCGGCAACGTCGCCGGCGGCCGCCTCGTCCCCTGCCTCTACCGCGACTTCGGCGTCAGCCTCGGCTGCAACATCTGAATCGGCGTCGGCTTCAGCCGGGGCGGCAGTTTCGGCCTCCTCTTGATAGGAGAGACGGACCAGGCCGGCCTCATCCTCATCGAGGCCCGACGACGCAGTCTTGACCTCGAGTCCGAGATCCTGGGCGCGGGCCAGCACATCCTTCGATTCGAGGCCAAGTTCCCTGGCAAGCTCGTATACCCGGGTCTTACTCACGCACTGCCTCTTCTTCGAGTTTGGCCTCCACAGCCTCGACCGCTACCTCAGCATCAGCCTCGGCATCACCCTCGGCCTCCGCAACCGCTGGCTCAGCATCATCCGCAGTCTCAGCCGCAGCATCGCCCGCAGCCGCCTCCTCCACGGCCGGCTCGACCGCAGCCACAGCATCAGCCTCGGCCTCACCCGCAGCCTCACCCGCAGCGCCCTCCTCCACGGCCGACTCAACCGCAGCCTCGGCCTCACCCGCAGCGCCCTCCTCGACCGCAGCCGCAGCATCACCTGCGTCGGGCGTTTCATCTTCGGGCTCGGTCTCCGGCAGCCCCTCGGGATTGCTCTCCGGTCGAATATCGATGCGGTATCCGGTCAGCCGGGCCGCCAAGCGTGCGTTCTGGCCTTCCTTGCCGATGGCGAGCGAGAGCTGGCCGTCGGGAACGATGACAATGGCTTCCTTCTCCTCTTCGTTGATTCTTACCTCGCGCACACCCCGGACGGGGCTGAGCGCTTCGGCGATGAACTGTTTCTGGTCGTCCCGGAACTGGACGAGATCGACCTTCTCTCCCCTCAACTCGTTCACCACCTGGCGAACTCTCGAACCTCTGGCGCCTACGCACGCCCCGACCGGGTCGACGGATGCGTCGTTCGAGAACACTGCGAGCTTGGTCCGATGCCCGGGCTCGCGGGCAATCGCCTTGATCTCGACCACCCCTTCCAACAGCTCCGGCACTTCGAGCTCGAAAAGAGCCTTGATGAAATCTGGATGGCTGCG
>JBFKDW010000131.1:0-3716 GCA_041619515.1 Acidimicrobiia bacterium | reverse complement strand
GGCAACCCCGATGTCGACAGCGACACCATCGGCGTCTATCGCTGAGGATCGTCGACGATGGAGACCCGGAGATCGTGTGAGCCGTCCTGGCGGGTGTACTCGTAGTAGAAGAACACCCGGCCCTCGACCCGCAGGGCATAGACGTAGCGGACCGAGCCGTACGGGCTGACCACCCACGGCCCGCCGGTGTCGATACGCTCGAACCTCTTGCCGTCTGGGCTGAGGGCCAGGCCGCACCATTCCTCGTAGTTGTCGTAGAAGGTGCGGCCGCCGTCCCAGGTAGCCAGATAGCCGTCCTCCCAGGGGATGAGCGAATTGAGGCGGGCCCGGCGCCCGTGCCAGCTGTTGTCGGCCGGCGCCTCGAACACATACTCCAGGCTCGGGAAGATCAGCCCATCGTCGGAGACGGCCAACACCGTGGCGTCGAGCGGCCCCGCCTGGATCCGGTCGCCGACCACCTGCGCTCCGCGCCGCGCCGGCGCCGCCGCATACAGCCGGTAGCCGTCGTCATCGATGTACACGGTCGGATCCTTGATGAACTCGAGACCGAAATCGGTGGGTTGCAGCACGGTGCGACGCGACTGTGCCGCCAGCAGGTCCGGCGATGCCGCCTCCATCACGTCGATGCGCCACAGGCTGGTTCCGTTCACCTCGTACGAGACATAGAGCCGCCAGCCACCCTCCGGAGTGGGGAGGCAGTGGCCCACCTCGATCGAAGAGGCTGCAAACTCGGACTTGTCCGCCGACCACACGTCGGTGAACTCGATTCCGTCGCTGCTCACAGCCACCGCGCACTGCCCGCCCCGGCCGTGCTCGAGCGGGGAGCGCAGGCGGTAGAACAGGGCGAACGTGCCGGAAACCGGATCAAACCCGACCTTGTGGCCGCCCGCCCAGTAGCCGTAACCGGCCCCGAGGGGCGCCCTGATGACGGTCCCGGCCGATGCGTCGAAGGCCAGCGAGACGGCGGGATCGCTCATGGGCCGATCCTATCCCTTGGGAGTGAACCCCTCGATCTCCGGTAGCCGGCGGCCGCCTCGCATCCGGCGGATGATGAGCCAGGAAGCGAGAGCGGCCAAACCGAAGGGCAACACCGCCGCCCACCAGGAAACGCCCCCTCCCGGCGACTCGGCCTCGGGCTGGACGGCGAAGGGTCGTCCCTCGAGGTCAACGAACTGGAAACCGGGGTCGACCTGCGCTTCCACATCTATCACGACGCTCTCACCGTCGATGATGGCGGGCAGCAGATCCCACTCGAGGATCGAACCCGTCAGCCGGTCGGCGTTGTGGCGGGTGACCGAACCGGGTACCTCGATCTGGAGGAGGAGGGCGAGCACGTCGTCGAGGTCTCCGGGTACCAGAGAGAGCAGACGGGCGCGATCGAAGTCGGGCACATCACGGGTGCGCCCGCTCAGGACCAACGTGCCGTCGGTCAGCGTCAGGCTGATGTCGTCGATGATGCTGTCGCCCGCCGACAGCTGGGTGGCAACCTCGGCCGGGTTGAGGCCCGGGATCGTCACCCTGATGCCCTGCAGGTCGCCGCGGGTGAACTGCTCGGGCTCGACTCCCGACGCCGCCACGGGAAGCGCCGAGGGATCGATGAACTCGGACAGCGCCCGCAGCACATCTTCCGGTGTGTCGTCGAGATCGCCGATGATGGCGAGTGCTTCCTCGTCGAAGGCGAACTCGCTGATGACGGTGGCGGTGCCTTCGGCGGAGATGCGCAGCCGTGTCGCCGACTCGGCCCGACAAGCCGTGAGCAGCAGCGCCAGGGCACCGAGGATGACGAGGGTCTTTCGCATGACTCGGGAGCAGCGTATTACCGGACGTCAGGTAAGCAGGCTCGCCAGCCCCCACCCGGCCATGATGGTCCCGACCACGATCAGCCAGCGGGCCCTGCCTACCCGCAACTCGCCCAGCTCCTCGTGTCGCCTGCCCCGGCGATGATGCCACAGCGCCAGGCCGTTCCCGCCCACCAGAGCTGCACCCAGGGCCAGCACCAGCTGGGGGAATAGTGTGTTGATGTCGAACAGGTCCACCAGCTGAGCGTACCGGGACGCCGCAGGTACCCTCCCCCAATGCGGGCGCAGCAGCTGGACGGGCCGGGACCGATCCAAAGGGAACCGCTGGCGCTGGTCGATCGCGCCGATCCGGTGCCCGGGAGCGGGCAGCTGCTGGTCGAGGTGGCGGCCTGCGGGGTGTGCAGAACCGACCTGCAGCTGGTCGAGGGCGACCTCCCGGCTCGTCGCCTCCCCATCATCCCCGGGCACCAGGCGGTGGGACGGGTCGCCGGCGTGGGTCAGGATGTCGACGGATGGTCCCCGGGCGACCGGGTTGGGGTCGGATGGCTCGCCGGCGCCTGCGGCACCTGCCGGCACTGTGTCTCCGGGACGGAGAACCTATGCGGGGCGGCCGCCTTCACGGGGTGGGACATCGACGGCGGCTACGCCGACCGTCTGGTGGCCAGGGCAGATTTCGCGCTCCGGTTGCCGAGCGGCCCCTCAGACATGGAGCTGGCGCCGCTCCTGTGCGGAGGTGTGATCGGCTACCGGGCGCTCAAGGTCTCGGGTATCGAGCCCGGGCAACGGCTCGGGTTGTTCGGGTTCGGTGCCTCGGCCTCCCTCGCCATTCAGGTTGCCGCCCACTGGGGGTGCGACGTGTTCGTGGCAACCCGCTCTCCACCCGAGCAGGCAAGGGCTCGCAGCCTGGGGGCCGCCTGGGCGGGAGGGTACGACGAGCAAATCCCGGCCGCCCTGGATGCGGCGGTGACGTTCGCACCGGTCGGCGACGTTGTCGTGGCCGCCCTCGGCGCCCTCGACCGGGGCGGCATCGTCGCCATCAACGCCATCCACCTCGACCGGATCCCCGAATTCGACTACGACCTCCTGTGGTGGGAGCGTCAGGTCCGCAGCGTCGCCAACTACACCCGGGAGGATGCCCGTGAGTTCCTCGCTCTCGCCGCACAGATACCGATCTCGACTTCTGTCGAGGCCCACCCGCTGGCTGAGGCAAACCTGGCGCTGGCACGGCTGCGGGCCGGAGAAGCCGCCGGCACAGCAGTGCTCGTCGCGTGAGCGGCCGGGAGCGACGAGAATGAGGGCATGACCCAGGAGTTCGAGCAGCGCCGCCGGCAACAGCCCTATGAGGGCACGGTCGATTTGCCCCCGAAAGAGCCGCTCAGCGTCGACACCGTCGAGGCCATCATTCGCCGGGCGGTCGAGCTCCAGGTGGATGATGACCTCGCCCTCCCGACGCTCGACGAACGAGCACTGCATCGGGTGGCTGAGGAGCTGGGTATCGAGCCCGGCCATCTCCGCCGGGCCATTGCCGAGGCGCAAACCTCGCTGGAGCGGCCCGACCCGGGCCTGTTCGACCGCCTCTTCGCGCCCGTCTCCATCACCGAGAGCGCCATCGTCTACTCGGATCGGGAGACCGTTGAATCCCGCCTCGGTGAGTGGATGTCCCGCCAGGAGGGCCTGCGGCTGCGCCGCAAGCTCGCCGACGGCGGCGTGTGGGAGAAGGACTCCCACGTTCTCACCAGAATTCGCATGGGCCTGCGGATGGGACGGGGCTCCCGGGTGCTGCGGAACTCCCGCAAGGTGACCCATCGCATCCAGGCAATTCGCGACGAGGAACAGGCTCTCGCCCTCGAAGCCGAGACCCACACGCTCAAAGCCGTCGGAGCGGCAGCAGTCGCCGGGCTCGGAGCGGCGGCTGCG
>JBFKDW010000130.1:0-3873 GCA_041619515.1 Acidimicrobiia bacterium | reverse complement strand
CACGGTCCGGGCGAATCGTGCGGGAGGCCGGCATGAACGAGGTCATCCATCTCCAGGGTGTGTCGGTCATCCGCGATGGGCGCCATCTCCTCAACGCCGTCGACTGGGAGGTCCGCGCGCATGAGCGGTGGGTGGTGCTCGGCCCAAACGGCGCCGGCAAGACCACCATGCTCCAGGTTGCCTCCACGTATGTCACCCCAAGTCGAGGCACCGTCCGCTTACTCGGCGTCGAGCACGGCAGGGGTGACGTCCGCCAGCTCCGCCGCCGGGTCGGATATGCCGGAGCGGGCCTCGCAGACATGATTCGCGGATACCTCCCGGCCCTCGAGATCGTGGTCACCGGCAAGCATGCGGCTTTCGTCGACTCACGCTGGCACGATTACGACGACGATGACTGGGATACCGCCCGCGCCCGCCTGGGCAGGCTCCAGGCCGAGCATCTGGCCGACCGGCGGTTCGACACGTTGTCGGCGGGGGAGAAGCAGCGGGTGCTCATCGCTCGGAGCCTCATGACGAGCCCCGAGCTGCTCTTGCTGGATGAGGCCACCACCGGGCTCGACCTCGGGGCCCGCGAACGGCTCGTGGCCTCTCTGTCTGGCCTGGCCTTCGATCCGGCCGGGCCGGCGGTGGTGCTCGTCACGCATCACGTCGAGGAGATACCGCCCGGCTATGACCATATCCTCATGCTCGCCGACGGCGAGGTGTTGGCCGACGGACCCATCGGCGACACGCTGACGGATGCGACACTCTCCGAGTGTTTCCAACTGCCGCTTCGGTTGGCGCGGCACGAAGACCGATATCGGGCATGGTCCCCGAGCGGGAGGAAGGTATGAAGGCAATACGGGTAGTCGGACCCTCGCAGTTGGATGTCGTCGATATGCCCGCTCCCGAACCGGGTTCCAACGCTCTCGTCCGTGTCGCCCGCGCCGGAGTCTGCGGCACCGACGTCAAGGTCTTCAAAGGTCAGATCGCCGGACCGCGTCCCCTGGTCATGGGCCACGAGATGGTCGGAACCGTCGTCGAGCCCGGGAGCCGGGGCTTGGTCGGAACCGGGACCCGCGTGATGATCGATCCGGCTACTACCTGCGGATACTGCGACCTGTGCCGGCGGGGACGCGGGAATCTGTGCCGCAACGGCGGCCTGCTCGGCCGCGACAGCGACGGGGTGTTCGCCGAGCTCGTGGCGGTGCCGGAGGAGAAGCTGCACGTCATCGCGGACGGGATCTCAGATCGGGCCGCATCGCTGTTGCAGGTTCTCGGCACCTGTGTCCACGCCCAGCGGTCGGTGTCGGTGTTCCCCACCGATACGGTGGCGGTTCTCGGCCTCGGTGTTTCGGGTTTGCTGCACGTCCAGCTGCTGGCGGCGAGGGGCGTCGAGCGCCTGGTCGGAATCACACGGTCGCAATGGAAGCTGAATTTGGCCGAACGTTTCGGTGCTGCGGTGACGGCCACCCCCGAAACCGCCGGGGAGGTGATGGATCGCTACTCGGCCGGCAGAGGGGCCGAGCTCGTCGTGGAGGCGGCCGGGAAAGAAGCGACCCTGGCCCAGTCGATTCGGCTGGCGGGGACGGGGGCCGACCTGCTCGTTTTCGGGACGATCACCGGCGGAGACGAGGGCCTGCCGTACTACGAGCTGTACCACAAGGAGCTGACCGTCTACAACCCGCGGGCGGCGCTGCCCGCCGACTACGACGCCGGCATCGACCTCGCCGCCTCGGGACGGCTCGCCCTCGAGGACCTCGTCACCCATACGTTCGCAGCCGACGAGGCTCGAGCGGCGTTCGAGGCGGTGGCAGATGAGTCATCTCTCAAAGTCGTGATCGACTTCGGCGGCTGAGGCCCCCGGGTCTCGTGATCCGTCGGATCGTGTACTGTGCACGATCGGAGGGACATGGTGTCAACTCAGCGCTCCGGTCCGGCCGGCTTTCGGACTGCCCAGGCGGCCGTGGTCGAAATGCTCCGCACCGAAATCCTGGCGGGGCGGCTGCCGCCGCGCACCCGCCTCCTCCAGAGCGAGGTGGCCGAACGTTATGCCATCTCGACGACGCCGGTGCGTGAGGCGCTCCGCCAGCTGGTAGCCGAGGGGCTCCTGGACGGAGACCCGCACCGGGGCGTCACCGTGCACGAGATCAGCCTGCAGGAGCTGGAGGAGATCTACGAGATCCGGCTGCGGCTCGAGCCGCTCGCAATGGAGGCGACCGTCGCCCGCATCACCGAGGAGGACCTCAACGAAGCCCGCCGTTTCATAGAGGCCATGGAAGCCGAAGCCGACCCGGCCACCTGGACCGAGCTCAACGCTCGTTTTCATTCGCTGCTGGCGGAAGCCTCGGGCCGGGCCCGTCTCTCGGGCTTGCTCACCGGACTACGCAATATCTCTGCTCTCTACATCGTGCGGTCGATCGAGGGCCTGCCCGAGCGCATCCAGGCCGGCAATCGGGAGCACCGCCTGCTCATCGAGGCGATCGCGGCAGGCGATGTCGCCCGGGCCCAGGAGGTGGAACTGCTCCACTTGCGCCACACCCTCGAGATCGGCGAGGTCCAGCTACGCGAGGAGGCTGGACCCGATCAGAGCGGACGCACCGGATAGTCGGGAGGCTCGCCGGTCAAGACCTTAACGATCTGGGTTGATGCTTTGCGCTGGGACTCCTGGAGGGCTTCCTCGGAGTAGTAGGCCATATGGGGGCTGACCATCAGTCCGGGGACCCCCGTGAGCCGGCCGGCATCGAGCGGCTCCTGTTCGAACACGTCGAGCGCCGCCGCCTGAATCTCTCCGGAGCGCAAGGCGTCGAGGAGGTCGTCGAGCACGACGAGGGGGCCGCGGGAGGTGTTCAGCAGGACCGCATGCTTCGGCATCAGTGCCAGCTCGGCGGCGCCGATCATCCCCCGCGTGTCGGGCGTGAGCGGCGCGTGGAGTGAGACGACGTCGGAGATGCGGAGCAGCTCCTCGAGCGTCAGGAGCGGGGGAATCCCTTCGGCAGGCTCCAGATACGGGTCGTGGCACACGATGGTCATCCCGAGCGTCGTGAGCGACTCGGCAAGCCGCCGTGAGATCCGGCCGTAGCCCACCAGTCCGGCGGTGAGGGTCGACAGGCGCCGGATGGGGCGGAGTGAGTCGATGCTCCAGCCGCCACTCCGCACGAACGCGTCGGCTTGCGGCAGCCGCCGCAACAGGCTGAGCAGCATCGCGAGGGCGTGCGCCGACACCTCCTCGACGCTGTAATCAGGCACGTTGGTGACCACGATCCCGGCGGCGTTGGCGGCGGCGATGTCGACGTTGTCGACGCCGATGCCGTAGCGGGCGATGATCCTGCAGTTCTCGAGCCGTTGGACGGTGTCGGCGGTGATGGGGAAGTAGGTGGTCAGGAGGGCGTCGGCGTTCGTTCCCCGGGCAAGGACGTCCTCGAGGGTGCCGTCCGCCACCTCGAGCGTGGCGCAGATTTCAGCAAGTACGGCAGTCTCTATGTCGATGGTTGGAAACACCTGGTCGGTGATGACGACCTTGAACGTCCCCATCTGTCGTCCTCTCTCGAAGGTGGCGGCCTTGCATTGTGTACAATGCACTCATAGTATCGGATGGGCGTGAGGGCCCGCAAAACAGTGCACTTTTCGGAGGCCGGGCCGTCGCAGACGAGGAGGACGACATGTCCGAGCACGAACCGTGGCGATCCGAGAAATGGTTCTCGAGTCCGTGGAACTTCCTTCCCGAGATCACCGAGAACTTCGAGATCTCACCCAATCTCCAACTGCACGACGCCACCCTCCGCGATGGCGAACAGCAGGCGGGGGTCGAATTCAGCACCGATGACAAGATCCGCATCGCCGAAGCGCTTTCCGATGCCGGCGTCCACCGGATCGAGGCGGGTCTTCCGGCGT
>JBFKDW010000129.1:0-3906 GCA_041619515.1 Acidimicrobiia bacterium | reverse complement strand
GCCCCGGTCAACAAGGTGGTGGCCGGAAAATCGCCGGTGGGACGGGCCTACCGCTTGCTCCATGCGGGTGTCGGCCTGGCGGTGGCACACACCAACTACGACGCCGCCCCCGGCGGGACAGCCGATGCGCTCGCAGCCATCCTCGGCCTCGGAGATACGGCCGGGTTCGGCCCGGCAGGCTCGGCCGATTCGATCAAGATCGTGACCTATGTACCCGAGGAGAGCGTTGAGCGACTCGCCGAGGCAATGGCGCACGCCGGGGCGGGCCGCATCGGCAACTACCACTCGTGCTCCTACCGATCCGAAGGCATCGGCACGTTTCATCCAGAAGCCTGGGCCAGCCCGTCCACCGGAGACCCCGGGCGCATGAACCGCAATCCCGAGATCCGCCTGGAGATGGTGGCTCCCCGATCGGCTGAGGCGGCAGTGGCGGCGGCAATTGAGGAGTTCCACCCCTACGAGGAGCCGGTGTATGACATATACGATCGCCGGGGAAGTGACGGAATGCTCGGGAGAGTCGGTCGACCACCGGGCGGGACCACCATCCGCTCTTTCGCGCAGCTGGTCGCAGCCAAGCTGGGGGGCGACGTCCGGCTGTCGTGGGCGGGCGCCGACTTCAACCTCGTGGCGGTGGTGCCCGGTTCCGGTACCGAGTTCATCGAGGCGGCGGCGGCGGCCGGAGCCAAAGCGCTCGTCACCGGCGATGTCAGCCACCACCAGGCCCGCCGCGCCGTCGACCTCGGCGTCAGCATCATCGACCCGGGCCACGCCCGCACCGAGCGGCCCGGCGTGACCGGGCTCCACGACCTGATAGCCGGCCTGGTGCCGGAGACGGTCGATCTGACCGGGATCGACCCCAGCCCGTGGGAGGGAGTCGGATGACCGACAAGGCGTTCCTCGACCTGCTCGATCTGCAGGCGGTCGACACCGAGATCGACCAGTTGACGCACACCCGGGGCTCGCTGCCCGAGCTGGAGGCATTCAAAACCGCCCACGACAAGCTCAGCGTCCTGCGATCTGCCGCGGCCGAGCAGGAGACGGCACTGGCCGAGACCACGCTTCAGTTGAAGCGGGCCGAAGGCGAATTGGAGCTGATAGAGAAAAAGCGGGGCTCGGAGGAGATGCGGATGTTCGCTGGAGGGCTCTCGGCCAAGGACCTGGGAAACCTCCAGCTCGAAGTCGACATGCTGGGCCGCCAGATCGAGACATCCGAGGAAGAGGTGCTTGGACTCCTGGAGGTGCGGGACGAGCAGCAGGCCGCCCTCACCGAGACCACCGAGCAGATCGAGATCGTTGAGGCTGAATCTGCCCGTCTCGAAACCGCCATCTCGGCACAGTGGCGCGATATCGACGCCGAGATAGCGATCCGGCAGGAGCGGCGGGGTGATTTCTTGCCCCGCATTCCGTCCGATCTTCTCGACCTCTACGAGAAGCTGCGCGCCGCCAAGGAAGGCATCGGCGCGGCCCGCCTCATCGGAGGCGTGTGCGGGGGATGTCATCTCACGCTCAGCCCGGCCGAGCAACACGAGGTGCTGAAGGAGGATCCGCCCCGCTGTCTGCAGTGCAGGCGCATCCTCGTTCCGGAGTAGACGTGATCCTGTGGCACGTGGCTGGAGCGCTCTTCCTGGCGCGATGGGTCTTTCGGGATCCTTCCATGGATCTCCGGGTTCTCGTTCTCGGCGCAGTGCTTCCGGACCTCATCGACAAGCCGATTGGGTCGATCCTGTTTGTCGACCACTACATGACCGGGCGGATCTACGGCCACACGCTGCTCTTTGCGGTTGCCGTGCTGGTGGCCGTCATGGTCGTGACCAGGCGCGGAACCGACAGCCGCAAGCGGTGGATGGCCCTCCCGATCGGAGTCTTCCTTCATTTGATCCTCGACATGCCCCTCGAGGCCAAGACCCTGTGGTGGCCGGTGCTGGGAAGCGAGTTCCCTGCATTCGCTCGCGGCGCGTTCGTCGATCTCGTCGCCTACCTCGCCCGGTCACCTTGGGTGGTGATGCAGGAGCTGCTGGGCCTGGCATACCTTGTCGTCCTCGCCCGCAAGTTGCGCCTCGGTGAACCGATCCGTCGCCGGGCCCTGGTAGCAACCGGGAGGCTTCCGCTCTGACGGGCGGCGGTGGGAGATTGGTTACCGGACGGTGCCGGACGGCTTCCTGGTCTTGTCCAGCATCCTCAATGCCATGACGACGAGGAACAACGCGAACAGCCGCTGCAGGACGCTCTCGGGAAGCCCGAGCGCGACTTGCGCGCCGGTCACGCCTCCGATGACGCCGCCCAGTCCGGCGGTGATCGCGATGTTCCAATCCACCCGTCCGGCCCGGGCGTGGATGGTCGTGCCGATGAGGACCGTCGGCACGATCACGGCCAGCGAGGTGCCCTGGGAAAGCTGCTGCTCGAAGCCCAGCAACGCGACCAGGGCCGGGACGAACACCACCCCGCCGCCGACTCCCAGGGTCGCAGACAGCAGCCCGGCCAGGAGCCCGGTGGCGATGAGGCTGACCGGTTCGAGAATCCCCGAGACGAGGGCGTCGGCTCCGGCGGCATCGCCTGCGCCGAGGGCGAGCCGAGCGGCCGAGACGATAACGATGACCACGAATCCGCGGGCGAGCCAGAAGTTCGGAATCCGGCCGGAGAGTCGGGCGCCGACCAGGGCGCCGAACCCGGCCCCGATCAGCAGCACGAGGGCGACGCCGAAATCCACCGACCCGTCGAGGGCGAAGCGTGTGACTGCTGCACCGGACGAGGCGACGATCGTGGCGAGCGAGGTGGCGCCGGCGCGTCGCTGCTCGAAATGGAGCCACAAGACGAGCCCCGGCACCACCAGCAGGCCGCCCCCAACGCCAAACAGTCCGCCTATGAATCCGGCTGCCAGGCCGAGAGTTGCGCCTTGCCACCGCATTGTGCGATTCAAGCACTTGATCAGCCGAGGACGGTGCGAGCCGGCAGGCGGCGCGGGTGGCGCCAGCCGATAAGACCGCTCAGAATTACCGCCGCCACCTGAATCCGTTGGAGCCGGCCGGGGATAGAGTCGGCGGGTGCTGAGATTCATCGGGGTTGTGCTGTGCGCGATGGTGCTGGGGGGCTGCAACGGAGAGGCCGCCGACCCCACGACGACCCGAGCTCCGCAAACCACCACCTCCCTCGCCACCGGGGGCGACAGCGCCCTCCAAGCGGTCACCTCCTGGCTCGACGCCCTCTCGATCGGCCGGTATCCCGTTGCCGACGAGCTGGTGGTCGAGAATCAGTTCGTGCTCATCCTGGCGGTGGAGAGCTTCTCGCTGGACGTGTATCAGGATCTGGCGTCGGAGGGCATATCGCCCGACGTGAGCCGTACCTTCTGGGAATCCTTCGTCGCCGGCGTGCAAGGCTTCACCGGCGCCAACATCACCGAGGTCGACGTCGTTGGGGCGCAGGCCTTCGAGGCCTACGGGCGCCGGTTCGCAGAGGTGGAGGCTTCATCACCACGCGGTGATCTCACCATCGTGGCCGTGCTGGAGCCCGACGGCAAATGGTATGTGGACCTGCTCGCCACGTTCGGGCAGAGCTTCGCCCCGCTCTTCAATCCGTGGGTGGACCGCCTTCCCAGCGGCGCTACCGCCCCGATCCAGGCTCTGGCCGGACAAATGGCGTCCCTGGAGGTGGCGAGGGATCGAGCCGTTGGCGCCGCCGGCCGGGAGGCCCGGATGGAGCTCGACGCGTTGCTCGGGCGGCTGCGGGCCTAGCCGCTCAGCTCCCGCAGAGCCGGAAGCACGTCCCGCCCGACGAGCTCGATGGCGCCGGCCGGATCGGTGCTGGCAACCTGGATTGCCACGTAGTCGGCATGGATATCGGTGATGAGGGGACGGTAGGCGTCGATCAGCTGCTCGGCATCGCTCACGATGGTGTATTTCGACAGGATCT
>JBFKDW010000128.1:0-4859 GCA_041619515.1 Acidimicrobiia bacterium | reverse complement strand
CGCAGGCGGATTCGCTCCTTCTTGGGCAAGGCCTCCATCTCGCCCGAATCGTCCATCCGCTCGAGCTCTTTCATGTAGAGGATGCGCTTGTGGCTCGTCTTGAAGTTGGTGAGCATCCCCCCCAGCCACCGATTGGTGATATAGGGCATCCCGGCCGCCGAAGCGGCGTCCTCCAGGATGTGCTGGGCCTGCTTCTTGGTGCCGACGAACAGAACCGTCCCGCCTTTGGCGGTGAGCTCCTCGACGAACTTGTAGGCGTCCTGAAGCTGGGTGAGGGTCTGGCGAAGATCGACGATATGAATCCCGTTGCGTTCGCCGAATAGGAACGGGCTCATCTTGGGGTTCCAGCGCCGGGTCTGGTGTCCGAAATGGACGCCTGCCTCCAGCAGCTGTTTCATGGTCACGGTGGACACAGCTGGGTCTCCTCGATTTGGTTGATTCCTCCGCCCGCCCGACGCCGGTCCCGGAGCATGCTCCGACCACGGACCCGCTGCGGCAAGGCGTGTGTGATGGGCGGGAGTGTAGCCGTACCCGGCTCGCTTCCCTATCCGCCCCGGAAGATGGGTTCCATCATGCGGTTGCGAAGACTCATCACCGACTTGGTATGAATCTGGCAAACTCGCGATTCGGTCACCCCGAGCACATCGCCGATCTCCGCCAGCGTCAGGCCCTCGTAGTAATACAGCGTGACCACCAGCCGATCCCGCTCGTTGAGCCGGTTGATGGCATCGGCCAGGGCCCGGCGAGTCTCGTCGGTTTCGAACTCGGCGACGGGATCGGCCGCCCGCGGATCCGGCAGGAGGTCCCCAACCGATGCCGAGTCGCGTTCGGAGGTGTTGAGCAGCTCATCGAGGGCAACGAGGCCCAGCGTCGATATCTCGGCCAGCTGGTCCTGGAGCACGGCAACGGGCAGGTTCATGTGGTCGGCCAGCTCCTCGTCGGTCACCGTCCGCTTGAGATTGTGCTCCATCTCGGCGAGCGATCGCTGGATCTCACGGGCCCGGGCACGTACCGAGCGGGGCACCCAGTCCAGGGCCCGCAGCTCGTCGAGGATCGCACCTTTGATGCGGTTCACCGCATAGGTCTCGAATTTGAAGCCGCGCTCGAGATCGAACTTGTCGATGGCGTCGATCAACCCAAAGATGCCGTACGACACCAGGTCGGCTTGCTCGACGTTGCGGGGAAGCCCCACGCCCATCCGGCCGGCAACGAACTTCACGAGGGGCGAGTAATGCAGGATGAGACCCTCGCGGGCCTTGGCGTCACCCGTATCCTTGAATTGCGTCCACATGTCCTGGACGCCGCTATCTTGATCAGGCCCGCGGGTGGGATCGCTCATAAGTCGCCTTGAGATGGTCCTTCGTGACTGCAGTGTAGAGCTGAGTAGTGGCAAGCTCGGTATGACCGAGGAGCTCCTGAACCGCCCGCAAATCCGCTCCGCCCTCCAGCAGGTGGGTGGCAAAGGAATGGCGGAGAGCGTGCGGGAAGCTCCCGAGACGAGCTGAGACGATGCGGCGGATGCCGCGGGGGTCGAGAGGTGCACCCCGCACGCCCACCCACAGCGCGTCGCCGGCGTCGGGCCCGGCCATCCGCGGGCGACCGTCGGCCAGATAGGCGGCCACGGCCCGGCGGGCCGGCTCGCCGACCGGGAGGTCGCGTTGCCTGCCACCCTTGCCGTCGATTCTGATGAAGGACCGGCCGGTCACACCGCCGCAGGTGAGGGCGGCGAGCTCTGCCACCCGCAGCCCACAGCCGTACAGCAGCTCGAGCACAGCCCGGTCCCGGAGCGTCACAGGATCGGTGCCCGCAAGCTCCTCGAGGATCGTGGCAATCGCCGCCGCGGGCAGCACCCTCGGGAGTGACCGGCCGGGCCGGGGCACCGAGATGCCGTTGGCCGGGTTGCCTGCCACCAGCCCGCGTCGCACGGCATCTGCATAGAACGCCCGCACCGAGGAGGCCTTGCGGCCCATCGACCGGCCCGCCAAGCCCTGGGCCGCCAGCCCGGCAACGTAGCGGCGCACGAGACGCCGATCCACCTCTGTGACGGACTCGGCCCCGGCGTCGTGAGCGAAAGCGAAGAACGCAGTGAGGTCTCCGCGGTAGGAGGCGACGGTGTGGTGAGAGAGCCGGCGTTCGGAGGCGAGCCGATCGAGGTACGCCTCGACCAGGGCACGCGCCCATACCGGCAGAGTGGACGGCATCACATCATCATATGGCAGGACTACAAGAATTCGCGCGCAATGTGACTAGTCATGTCGGGCCAGAACCTCGCGGGCACGATCACTGTTCCGGCCCGTCTGGTTGTCGCCCGGTCGCGACGAACACCAGCCCCCGGTCCACCCTGACGAGCCCCTGCACTTCGGCGGCCGTCACCCGGGCGGCGGCCTCGGCCGCCGTGCAACCCAGCTCCGCCGCCACCTGATCGAGCGTGCTCCCGTGCTTCGCCACCACCCCCGCCACGGCTGAGGCCGGGTCCTCCGGCACCGCCGGAGGCCCCAGCACGAACGACAGGCTGGTGATCAGATCATCGACGTCGAGCACCGGATGCGCCCCGTCCCGGATGAGCAGATTGCAGCCTCGCGAGGTCTCCCGGTCCACGTCGCCGGGAACCGCCAGCACCAGTCGTCCCTGTTCCAAGCCTCGTGCAGCAGTAATCAGTGCTCCGCCCCTCACCCCCGCCTCCACGACGACCACCACCGATGCCAGGCCGGAGATGATCCGATTGCGGGGCGGAAAACGCCATGCGTCGGGCGGCGCCCCGGGGGCGTATTCGGAGACCACCCCTCCCCCACCCTCGAGAAGACGATCGGCCAGCCGGCGATGCTCGGGTGGATAGGCGACATCGACGCCGCACCCCAGCACCGCCACCCCGGTACCGGCCGCGTCGAGACAGCCGAGGTGAGCTGCCCCGTCGATGCCGCGCGCCAGGCCGGACACGACCGGCCAGCCGGCCCCGGCCACCGCTCGACCGAATGTGCGGGCCAGGCGCAGGCCGTAGGCGGTGGCACGTCTGGTGCCCACGATGGCCACCATCGGCTGCGGCGCAATAGCACCGCGCACGTAGAGGAGATCGGGCGCATCGGGCAGGGTCGCCAGCTCGTCGGGCAGATTCTCTCGCAGCAACACCGTCGCCCCGGCCTCTCGTGCCGCCTGTTCGGAGTCGATGGCCAGGCGATCCCTGGTTGAGTCGGTCACCTCGATCTGGGCGAGCTCGACCGCCCGCAAAACGGCTCCGGCCGTTCCCCACTCGGCCAGCAGTTTCCGAACCCGGTCGGGATGCAAGCCGAGCGAGGCCAGCCGCAGCCGGTCGGACCGGCTCACAACTCCTCCCGGTAGGACAACGCCTCGGCCACCGCCTGCTCGTCGATCTCCTCCTGTCCGGCGAGATCGGCGATCGTCCTCGCCACCCGTCGCACCCGGTCCCAGCCGCGGGCCGTCAACTGGAACCGATCCACCGCCGCGGCCAGCAACCGGGTCGCCCCACCGGTGAACGGCTCCTCATCGAGGGCCCGGCGTCCGAGCGAGCGATTCAAGCGACCACGCCCCGACTGAACCTCCCGAGCCGCCGACACCCTGGCTCGCACCTCCGCCGAAGCCTCCCCCGGCGGACCGGTCATAGCTTCCAGGTCGAGACGCTCCACCCTGACCCGCATATCGATGCGGTCGAGCAGCGGTCCCGAGAACCTGCTGCGGTAGCGGTCGCGCGCCGCTGCAGTACAGGAGCACCCCACCAACCGATCCCCCTCGAACCCACACGGGCAGGGATTGGTGGCGGCGACCAGCTGAAACTTGGAGGGAAAGCGAACGGTATGGCCGCGACGGGCAATCGTGACCCACCCATCCTCGATCGGCTGCCGAAGCGCATCCAGCAGGCGGGAGGGGATCTCGCCGAGCTCATCGAGGAAAAGGACACCACGGTGGGCGGCGCTCACCTCGCCGGGGCTGGGAAGCCCGCTTCCGCCACCCACCATCGCCGCCACGGTGGCGGTGTGGTGCGGGCTTCGGAACGGCGGCGTCCTCGAACCCCCGCGATCGAGGCCGGCCGCCGCCCACACCAGGGCAACCTCGAGCGCCTCTTCCTGGCTGAGCGGCGGCAGCAGCGACGGGAGCGCGGCAGCCAGCATCGTCTTGCCGGCCCCGGGCGGCCCGAACATGAGCAGATGATGCCCACCGGCAGCCGCCACCTCGATGGCCCGGCGGGCGATGAGCTGGCCACGCACGTCGGCCAGATCGGCGGCCTCGACCGCTCCCTCGGGAGGAGCCGGCTCAATGGTGGTGCCCGGGACCGACCCGAGCGCCACCCCCACCGCCTCCACCAAGGTGGCGGCGCCCCGGACATCGCTGCCGGGAACCCGCCTGGCTTCACCGGCCGCGTCGGGAGCGAGCAAGCATGGAAGCGACAGATGCCGGGCGACGACGGCGGCACCCAATCCGCCCCGCACCGCCCGCACGCTTCCGTTCAGCGCCAGCTCACCGAGCGCCACCACCCGGGCGGCGGCCGCCGACACCTGGCCCATCGCGACCAGAGTCCCGAGCGCAATCGGCAGGTCGTACGCAGAGCCCGCCTTCGGGAGGTCCGCCGGTGAGAGATTGACCGTGATCCGGGATTGGGGCACCCGAAACCCGGATGCCGCCAGCGCCGAGAGCACCCGCTCTCGCGCCTCGCGCACGGCGGTGTCGGGGAGGCCGACGATCGAAAACGATGGACGGCCCGATCCGGCGGCGTGGACCTCCACCTGAACAGGCCGGGTTTCAACACCGACCAGGGCTGTGGATGCGATGGATGCAAACATCCTTGCACCGTACGCGGCGGCTGCGACACACACATAGTGTGTGGACCAAGTTCACCGATTGTAGGT
>JBFKDW010000127.1:0-4912 GCA_041619515.1 Acidimicrobiia bacterium | reverse complement strand
TTGTCGGCCAGGGTGGCGGTGAGGTCCCCGGTGAACGCGAACACGGTCGGGTCACCCTCAACGTCGGTCTGTTTCTCCACCACGATCCGACCCTGGTTGCCGTTGGTGGCCTGGTTGGTGAAGGTGCAGGTGATGATGTCGCCTGCTGTCACGGTGTAGGTGGCGGTGCCGGTGCTGATGTCACCGGTGGCGTCGCCGCCGATGCAGGTGATGTCGGTGAGGGTCCACCCGGGAAGGCTGGTTTCGGTGACCGTGTAGGTGCCGGGGTCAACGTCGAGGGAGGCGGTGTCGTTGTCGGAGAGGGTGGCGGTGAGGTCCCCGGTGAACGCGAACACGGTCGGGTCACCCTCGACGTCGGTCTGTTTCTCCACCACGATCCGACCGGTGAGCGCCAGGGGGGTGAAGACCGCACAGTCCGCCCGGATGCTGTTGATGGAGGTGCCGGCTCCCAGATGGCGGGCGGTCAGGGTCGTGGCTCCGTCGCCCAGCTCGGCCGTGAACGTCGTGGCGATCGTGTTCTGATCGTCGGGCAGGTCGTCGGTGGGGGGTGAGGTGTACCCGGTCGCGTCGTTGAGAATCATGAACCACTGTTCTTCGGTCTGGTCGGTCTGGTCGAGCTTGCCGGAGTGATCGTCAGAGGAGATGAGCGTGATCGAATAGCTTCCGGCGGCCGGGCGCTGCGAGGCGGGGATGGTCACCGTGAACTCGGGTTTGGAGGGATTCACATTCGGGTTCAGCAGTTCGGCGCCGATCTGCACGGCCCCCGGGGTTGCACACGCGTTCGACGGCGGGTCGATCGGTGTGAAGACGGCGCAGTCGGCTCTGATGCTATTGATGGAGGTGCCGGCACCGAGATGACGGGCGGTCAGGGTCGTGGCACCACTGCCCACCTCGGCGATGAACGTCGTGCTGATGGTCACCTGATCGTCGGGGAGGTCGTTGCTGGGCGGTGACGTGTAGCCGGTGTCGTCGTCGAGGACGATGAACCATTGCTCCTCGGTCTGGTCGGTCTGATCGAATTTGGAGGCGTGGTCGTCCGACGAGACCAGGGTCAGCCGGTAGGTTCCCGGTTGGACGTCGATTGGGACCGTGACTTCTGATACGCCCCCGGGCCCGGCGGGGTCACGGTTCGGGTTCCACAGGTCGGTGCCTATCACGACTGCCCCGGGTGCGTCGCATCCCGCCGCCGGGGTCGTCGCCTCCGCCAGTTCCACGGCGTTCGGCATCGCCAGCAGGGCAAGGGCCATCGCCAGTGCCACGAGTATCGACACCGCTGATGCCGTTCGCCGTCCGCCAGCCCGCCGGATCATCCGACCTCCGTTGCCCTACCGCACACCTATACGACGGCGAGCGCCGGCCGGTCCCTCCGGTTGACCCCGCCACCGCACATGCGGATGCCACAAACTTACACGAATCTTCGGTGTCCCGCTCGTGGCCTGGCTCCTACTCTTAGTAGGGGTTGTGCCCACACTATGTGTTTTCAGGCCTCGGCGGCCGGCGCAATCCCTCGATAATCGGCCAACTCAGGCTCGCAGCCGGGCGGCAGGATCGCCGATCACCGCGTAATTCTGAGCGTCGTTGCGCTCGGTCCACAGCGTGGCAAGCTCCGAGTCCGGCACTACCTTCCCGAACGAGACGTTCTCGAGCACGTCGCTCAGGTTGGTGGACAGGGCGGCATACTTCTCGTTGAAATCCTTCATGGCGTGGCCGACCGGCCTGCCGGCCATGATCTGTCCGAGGGCGTTCTGGAAGGGGAGCAGCTGAGCCCCGGCGGTGGATGTGAACGAGTAGCCCCATGCCCGTTCGATGTGACCGATCACGGCCAGCGCCCCGCCGGCGGGGTGGGCGAGCAGGGACTTTGGCAGGGCGGCGACGAAAGGCTCGTCGGCAATCTGCGGGGGCGGCATACCCGGCTCATGCACGAACTGGTCGCGTTCGGGGGTGCCTGCCCCGTAACACGCAAACAGGAACGCCACCATGCCGCCCACGTCGGCGTCGGGGGAGAGGTCGGAAGCGGCGAAATACTGCCCGGGCTGCATCTGGCCGACACCCGGCCAGTCCTGACACAGGAGGGCGCCGTGCTTGGATCTCTGGTCGGGGTGTCCGGGCGGCCAGCCGCCGAGGCCGTGGGTGGCACTGAAGAGCACCCCGGGCCGCTGGGCGGGCCCGGTCCCGGTCATGATCTCGGTCAGGGCATCTTTGGTCGCCGCATCGCCCAGGAGCAAGCTGGTTTCGTATCCAACGGTTTCCGCAACCCCGGCTCGACCGGCCGCAGGGTCCCCTTCGGCGAGGGGTCGGACAAGTCGATCGGCGCTGAGAGGCGTTGCACTGTCGAACGGATGGCGGGTAGCGAAGAAAGCGGCCCGCTTGGAGCGGGGCGGCGACGCTCCCGTCTCGGAGGCGATGATGGCCTCTGCGTACCTGCCGTAGTCGGCCGCTTCGTCGAAATCGAGTCGTCCAACCGCGTACTCGACGTCGAGGAGATACTGGAACGAGAACGGGATCCGCCCCGGGCTCCCGATCAGCAGCACGTAATAGGGAACCTTCGCCGGGTCGACGTTCCCGGGGCCAGTCCCATGGCGCGCCAGCCAATCGGACCACGTCTCGCCGGGCTGATAGTCGAGGACCTTGACCAGCCCGTCCTCGATATTGCTCCGCCGGTGGTCGATGAGTGGCCCCAGCGCCGTTTGGACCGCCTCGGATTCGCCCTCGCCGAGCACCACCGCCCAACCCGCTTGGGCCGGGTCGGCGGGGTCGATGTTCCAGGGAAGTCCGAAGTGAGCCTGGCCGATCTTGTCGGTAACGCTCTTCAGCCAGGCCCCGGCGCCATCCTCGTCGCCGCCGGTGGCCAGCCCTGCCAGCTGCGCCGGAGTGGCGGGAGGAAGCAGGTATTCCCCGGTGAGACCGTTCACACCGTTGGCAACGATCAGGTCTGGCATGTGATCCTCATGGCTATCTCGCTGTGGTTCAATATGGCACGCCATCGTATCGGAGGAGGCTTCGTGTCTCGGACCCCAATGAAGGACGTGGTCGTCCTCATACCGGGCATCACCGGCAGCGTCCTCCAAAAGGACGGCAAGGACATCTGGGCCGTTTCGGGCGGAGCCGCCGCCCGGGCGCTGCTCGGCCTCGGACGCCTGGTCTCGGACCTGGAATTGACCGACGACTCGCCAGACGCGGACGACCTCGGAGACGGTATTACGGCTCCCCGGATCATGCCCGACGTGAGCCTGATCCCCGGGCTATGGAAGATCGACGGCTACGGCAAAGTCGCCGGGACCATCAAGGAGACCTTCGACGTAGCGGAGGGTGCGAATTTCTTCGAGTTCCCGTACGACTGGCGGCGGGACAACCGGGCCTCGGCCCGCGCCCTGGCCCGCAGCAGCCACGCCTGGCTCTCCGAGTGGCGGGAGCGCTCGGGCAACCAGGATGCCAAGCTCATCCTCGTCGGCCACTCGATGGGTGGCCTCGTCTCCCGTTACTTTCTGGAGCTGCTCGACGGTTGGAAGGACACCCGAATGCTCATCACCTTCGGGACCCCCTACCGGGGCTCCCTGAACGCACTCAGCTTCATCGCCCGCGGCATGAAACGGAAGCTGGGCCCGGTGACACTGGTCGACCTCACCGCCCTGCTGCAGTCGTTCACCTCCGTTTATCAGCTGCTGCCGATCTACCCGTGTGTCGAAAGCGGGGGACAGATGGCGCGGGTGACAGAAGTCGAGGGAATTCCCGGGCTGGACCCCGCCCGGGCGGCCGGCGCGCTCGACTTCCACACCGCTATCCGGGAAGCGGTCGATGCCAATCGCGCCGAGAGCGACTACCTGGACAACGGGTACCAGATCCAGCCGGTGGTGGGGTTGTTCCAGCCGACCCTGCAGTCGGCTCGCCTCACCGGAGACGAGCTCGAGATCATTGGCGCGTACCAGGACGAGGACCTCGGGGGAGACGGCACGGTTCCTCGAGTTTCGGCCACCCCGATCGAATTGAGCAACCAGGACCGCGAGGTCTACATCAAGGAGCGGCACGGATCGCTCCAAAACGCCGACCACGCCCTCAGCCAGCTGATCGGCGTGCTCGGCCGCCAATCCATAGACCAGTCGCGCTTCTTCGCCCCGGCGGCGGGGTTGAGCCTGGATATCGATGATGCCTTCCTGGCCGATGAACCAGTCCCGGTCCGGGTGCTCCCGGAGGTCGAGTGGGCCCAGCTCACCGCCACCGTGGTCAGCACCGAAACAGGCTCGGTAGCGGCCACCTCGACGCTGACGCCGGGCGATGACGGTTGGCACGCGGCGGAGCTCGGGCCGCTTGGTTCCGGAACCTATCGGCTGACCGTACGGGGCGAGAGCAACATCGACCCGGTCACCGACGTGTTCGCCGTATTCGACACGGGTGCGGACTTGGAGGGTTAGATCACCCGATCACGGCATCGTGTAGGTCGTGGTCGTCGACGGCATCGTGGTGGTGGTGGTCGGGGCGACGGTGGTGGTGGTGGTGGTTGGGGCGACGGTGGTGGTGGTGGTTGGGGCGACGGTGGTGGTGGTGGTTGGGGCGACGGTGGTGGTGGTGGTCGGGGCGACGGTGGTGGTGGTGGTCGGGGCGACGGTGGTGGTGGTGGTTGGGGCGACCGTCGTGGTGGTGGTCGGTGCCAGGGTCGTGGTCGTGGTCGTAGTCGTAGTCGTGGTGGTGGTCCGTGCGGTGGTGGGGGTCACCGTCGTCGTCGGCGGGGAGGTGGAGCAGGGAGCAGTGCCGTATTCCTCCAGCCATTGTTGGACGACTGCTCCCAGTGCCGGGACGTCCTCGCCGGCCCGTCGCTTGGCTTCCCACTCCTCGGCCTCGTCGACGGGAACACAAACCGGAGCCGAAGGCGGATCCTCCGGCTTCATGAAGTTCGCCTGGCCGAACTCGACGATCT
>JBFKDW010000126.1:0-4919 GCA_041619515.1 Acidimicrobiia bacterium | reverse complement strand
TTGCTGAGAGGCATCGGCCCGAGGTGGGGGAGCACCATGTTGCGAAGGAGCGCTACGTCACGGACGCGGGTCGACTCCCGGATATCGAGCCTCTCCGCACGGACTTCCGTTGACGCGCGGCTCGGTGGCCCGCCGCCCAGATCGTCCGGCCGCATGCTGAGGTCGGCTGGTCGCTGGTAGCGAGGACAACAGTGCCGTTGTCGGGCATCATCCTTGTCGGACGATTGGTACGCGCGTGGACGATCGGGTGGGGTGTCAGCACCCAAGCCAAGGGGCACGCCGTCGGATGGTCTGCCCGATCGGTGCTGATCGGCCAGGGGCGAACGCCCCGAACGGCGGCCCTTCTCGCGAGCTCCCCGCTGCCCACCGGGTAGGTTGGTGTCGCCGATCCGACTCTGGGAGGGTGACGATGACTCGGTTGTGGTCGATCTTCACGGTGGTGGTCGCCGTGTGGCTGGTGGCGCCCGCGGCGGCGGTGTCCGGCCCGGGGGTCGGCGAGCCGCAGACGGTGGCCGGCGTCGAGTTCCTCGGCGAGGTCGTGGTGCCCACGGGCGCGACGTTCGCTGGCACGGAGATCGGCGGCCTGTCGAGCATCACCTACGACGACGGGCGGGGCGTCTACTACGCGATCTCCGACGACCAGGGCAACCGGCCCACCGGCGACCCGGTCCGCTACTACACGGTGGCCATCGACGTGAGCGACGGCATCTTCGACCCGGGCGACCTCGAGTTCGTCGACGTCACCCAGCTGTTCGAGACGAAGAAGCAGCCGTTCGCCCCCGGCGGGCTCGACCCCGAGGGGCTGGCGCTGGGGCCGAAGGGCCACCTGTACGCATCGTCGGAGGGGAACGTCTTCGCGTCGCCGATCATCGACCCGTGGATCAAGCGTTACAACCGCAACGGCCGGGTCACGGCGACGTTGCCGATCCCCGATAAGTACCTGCCGAACGGGGTGGACCGGGGCGTGCGCTTCAACCTGGCGTTCGAGAGCCTCAACCTGACGCCCGACCGGCGGACGCTGGTCACCACCAACGAGGGGGCGCTGTTCCAGGACGGGCCCGCGTCGACGTTCACCAACGGGAGCCTGGCCCGGATCCTGCTGTACGACGCCCGCCAGCGCCGGCCGGCCGCCGAGTACGTGTACGAGGTGGGGCCGTGGGCCGAGCCGTCGGCGATCTTCGGGGTCAACGGGATCGTCGAGGTGCTGCCGATCGACGACGTCGGGACGATGCTGGTGATGGAGCGCTCGTTCTCGGTGGGCGGCGTGCTGGGCGGCGGGACCGGCAACGTGGTGGTCATCAACGAGGTGTCGACCGCCGGTGCCACCGACGTGCTGGCAGTGGATGCCCTGGCCGGCGCCACCTTCACGCCGGTCTCCCAGACCGAGGTGTTCGCCTTTGACGACCTCGGCATCCCGATCGACAACATCGAGGGAATGACGTTCGGGCCCGATCTGGCGGACGGGCGACGGACCCTGGTCATCGTGAGCGACAACAACTTCAACCCGGGCCAGTTCACGCAGTTCATCGTGCTGGCTCTGGATCTGGAGCCGGCCTGATCGGCCGGCCGCCCGTCAAGCGCTGGCACGGCCGGATCGGGGGCAACCGACGCGCCGGGGCCGCCCGTCGGCCGGGCGGCCCCATCGAAACGTCTGGCCTCGGCTAGAAGCCGGCGAGCCAATCAGGATCGGTCGGCCATCGACTGGAGGTTCAGGACGAACGAGTTCACGGCCACGATCTCACCGTCGAGGAACACGGCGCCTCCGGAGTCGCCGAAGCACAGGCCTCCCCGGTGGGCCTTGCCGGGGTTCGAAGATACTTGCACGTTGAACCCATCGGTCAGGGCGTTGTTGAGGTTGTTGAGTTTCACCTCGGCGACGTAGCGGCTGCGGCCTTGCGCTCACCCGAGGCGAGCTGACCGGCCGCACCGAACGCGCGGCCACGCAGCGCAGTGGGTTCGCCGCCTGGCCGCGAGCGCGTACGTGTCGTTCGGCGCTATTCGGCGATGTGGGCGTTCTGCTTCCAGAATTGGTGATCGGAGTGGGGTGCGACCTCGGATGACGACCGAGTGCTTGGTCTCTGCGAGGGGTCTTGCGACTCGCTTCGTGACGACGATCACCTTCGGGTAGACGGCCACGACCACCTCACCGGTCGTGGTGCTGATCGTGGTGAGGAAGCCGTGGCCCAGACGGGCGCGCCACGCCATCGTTCAACTGGTCGATCCATGACCATGACCCGGCAGCAGAGCTGCTCCACACACATGTCATGCGGATCCGGGCAACGAGGGTTTCGCTGATCGGTTTCGGTATGACAGCGCTCTCATCGCCCGGTTGTCGACTCGTGCATGTCGAGGATGCTCGACACCGCCCGACCAGTGGCGTGAAGTTGCTCGGGTGGCGCCTCGGCTCGGATTGACGCCGCCACCCCGATCAGCAACGTGGTGAGGCACGCTGCCATCTCGTCGAGATCGGCTGTCTCGTCGAGATCTCCTCCTCTTCGTCCGTTCTCCAGAGCATGCCGGAATGCCCGGTTGATCCGTTCCAGGTAGGCAGCGGCGAATCTTCCGCTTGCAGGATCGAGGGCACCTCGTTCAACCGCCGTATTGCACATGAGGCAGCCGCGTCCACGAAACCATCCCTCACTGGCGGAGGCGTAGCCGGCGAAGGCCTGACGGATTGCATCGACCCCTGCGTCAGCCGCCTCGATAGGGGCGAGCACCCGCGTCAGGTGCTTGCGGTCGTAGTGCCCCAGCGTCGCTTCGAAGAGCTCCTGCTTGGACCCGAACTCTGCGTACATGCTTTTCCGGTTCACTCCAAGCTCGTCGACCAGCTCGGCCGTGCTGGTGCCGTTGAAGCCCTGTCGCCGGAACAGCTCCACTGCACGGTCCAGGAGTTCGGCCCGGTCGTATTGCTTCGATCGTCCCATCGCCACCTCCGTGACTTGACGTATAGTAATCGATCAGTTACCTTCGCTCAAGCAATCGATCGGTTACTTATCGATCAGGCCGCGGACATGGGCCCGAGCTCGAGGAGGAGCAACAATGGACAGCAAGCACGTGACGGTCGTGTACAAGTGGACCGCCCAGCCGGGCAAGCTCGACGAACTGGCGTCGATCTACCGCGAAGTGACCGAAGCGATGGAGGCGAACGAACCCGGCGCCGAGGCGGTGCACATCTACGTGTCCGAACAGGACAACGCGGTCTACGTCAGGGACGAATTCACGGACGCCGCTGCCATGGGATTCCACCTGAGCACCACCGCGGCTGCCCACTTCCCGCAGCTGATCGCCATCGCCACTCCCGGGCCCTTCTTCTTCCTCGGAGAGGTTTCCGATGAGCTCAAGCACGCCGCCGAGCAGATGCAGCTTGGTGGCGAGTTCGCCACACACACGGCCGGATTCAACCGCTGAGTCCCGAGAGACAGGAGCAGGACATGTCATTCACCAAGGAGCCCCTCCCAGACCACCTCACCGTTCCCTCGCGAATCGGTGACGAGATCAGCATCACCGGCAAGTGGGTGCCAAAGACGCCGGGCGGGAGATTCCGGAAGTCAGAGGACTCGAGAGGAATGCTCCAGGAGTGGGAAGATATCCATGTGGGCGCCCGCTCCAGCGACGGTGTGCTCTCCACCGAGATCAACAATGCAGTTGGCGAGGATGCGGTGCTCATCCACCACGTCTTCGAGAACCCAGACGCCCTCCTGAACTACTTCGGAACTACCGCGACCGAGCACATGGCCGCCCTCAGTGCGGTCGCCACGCCCGAGCTCCACCTCGTGCGCGGAACTGCAATCCCGACCTCGGTCCGTCACGCGATCCTCGACAAGAACGTCCCTGCGGTGTTCGGCGGGCATCTCTGCGGGTTCGTCAAGGACGACTACCACCGCCCCGACCCGACGACCGCTGTCAACGTCACCGCCAAGTGGACGTGCAAGCCGTCCGAGCCGAGCAACCTCGAGGAGCTGAAGAACTGGTGGCAACGAGTCGGCACCGATGCCTTCTCGATGGAAGAAGAGATGCTGCGGTTCGAGGTCTACCAGGTCGCCGGCGAGGACGCGCTGATCATCCATGAGGTCTTCAGCAACAACGACGGGCTCAAGTTCCATCTCACCAAGGGCACCGCCCAGCGGTACAAGAAGGACATCGACCAAATCGCAGCACCCGAGGCATACTTCTTCCGCGGCCCGGTCTCATGGACCATCAGGACCTACTCGAAGTTCATGCATCTCCCGGCGACATACTCCAGTCAGGGAAGCAACCACACCCGTCCGGGCGGAAGCATGAGCGACGGAACTATCGCCTGAGCCATTGCACGGCCGTCTAGTCGGCGCTACGGCACATTGGGTGGGTACGCCGACGGCCGCGGCATATGAACCCTGACCGGAGGAACACGGTTCAGCGCCCAGGCGCCACCCCTGAGTGCCCGTCGACTCAATGTCGGGCACACTCCGAGGTGATGCGATGAGCGGGCGGGGCCTCCCCGCTCGTCGGTGACCCGGCATCATCCGGGTTGCTGTCCACCGAGTGGGAGGAAGCCCCGAGATGACAGCGTACGTGATCCCTCGGCTGGTGGAGTTGTGGGGCCCGGCCGGCCATGCGTTCTTGAACGAGACCCGGATGGGCGACGCCTACGAGTACCGGCTGGACTCGCTTCGGGATCTGATCGAGGTCTACGACGGCGAGATCGCCGCCGCGGGTGTGTTGATCGGCGGCATAGAGGAGATGGACCGGCGTAGATTCATCGTGGATGGATACCAAGACGCTCCGGGCCTGGCTCGATGACCGGGCTGCAACGGGCGCGTTCAGCGGTGTGGTCCTCCTGTGGGCTGATGGACGGCCCGTGTTCGAGCACGCCGCCGGACTCGCTCACCGGGGGCATGCGGTCCCCGTCCGGACCGACACCCGGTTCCAAGTCACGTCGG
>JBFKDW010000125.1:0-5373 GCA_041619515.1 Acidimicrobiia bacterium | reverse complement strand
CTCCCCCGCAGGGGGAGGTGCCCCGCAGCGGCGGAGGGGGACTCTGTCTCCTCCCCCGCCAACAGAACCCACACCCAGGACTCCCCCCTCCCGGCTACGCCGGACTCCCCCCTCCGGGTGGAGAGAAACCGTCTCTCCTCCCCCGCCACCAGAACCCCCACCCAGGGCTCCCCCCTCCCGGGGGGAGAGAAACACCACTCTCCTCCCCCGCAGGGGGGACCCACGCCTGCATCTGCCAAGTAGCCCGTAGGGGTGCCCGGGGCCCTACTATTGCGCCCGCAATGTCTGCCTCCTCCTTTCGCAACGTGGCGTTGATCGCGCACGTCGACCACGGGAAGACCACCCTGGTCGACGCCATGCTGTCATCGACCGGAGTGTTCGCGTCTCACGAGGCTCGCGTCGATCGCGTGATGGATTCCGACGACCAGGAACGCGAGCGGGGTATCACCATCCTCGCCAAGGCCGCTTCGGTGGAGTGGAAGGGAACCCGCATCAACCTGGTCGACACGCCCGGGCACGCAGACTTCGGGGGCGAAGTAGAGCGGGCACTGGCGCTCGTCGACGGGGTGCTGCTGCTGGTCGACGCCGCCGAAGGCCCGATGCCACAAACCCGCTACGTGCTCTCCAAAGCACTTGCCCGCCATCTCCCGGCGGTGGTGGTCGTCAACAAGGTCGACCGCCCCGACTCCCGCAGCGAGGCGGTGGTCGATGAGATCTATGAGTTGTTCTTCGACCTCGACGCTTCCGACGCTCATATCGAGTTTCCGATCATCTCCACGATTGCACGGGAGGGCCGGGCTGTCACCGGGGTCGGCATACCGGACGGTGACGCCGACCTCTCTGCACTCCTGGATGCGATCGTCGAGACGATCCCGGCTCCGTCGGGTGACCCGGGCGCACCATTGCAGGCGCTCGTCACCAACCTGGACGCATCGGACTATCTGGGCCGGCTCGCCATTGGACGGGTGGTCGAGGGGACCATGCGGGCGGGCGAGCAGGTTGCCCTGTGCCATGCGAGCGAAGAGGAGCCGCCGCTCAAGAGAAGGCTGACCAGCTTGCTCGGGTTCAGCGGGCTGGAACGGACCGCCGTCGAGGAGCGAGTCGCCGGCGACCTGTTCGTGCTGGCAGGATTCCCCGAAGTTGAGATCGGCGACACCATCGCCGACGCCACCGATCCTCAGCCGCTACCGCGGCTCACCGTCGACGAGCCCGTCCTGCGAATGACCTTCGGAGTCAACACCTCCCCCCTGGCGGGTCGCGACGGGAAATTCCTGACCTCGCGCCAGATCAAGGACCGGCTCGAACGCGAAGTGCTCGGCAACGTGTCGATCCGCATCGGAGCCACCTCATCGCCGGAGATCATCGAAGTGGCGGGCCGCGGCGAGCTCCAGTTGGCGGTGCTGATCGAATCGATGCGACGGGAGGGCTTCGAGCTGCAGGTGAGCCGGCCCGAGGTCATCATTCGCGAAATCGACGGCAAGCCCCACGAGCCGCTCGAGCGCGCGGTGGTGGACGTGCCCGACGACTACGTCGGAACCGTCACTCAGACCGCCGCTCCCCGCAAGGGGAAGGTGACCGATCTGCGACCCGGTGACACCGGCCGCACCATCGTCACCGTGGAAGCACCGGCCCGGGGGCTCCTCGGCTTCAGGTCGCTCCTCATGACCGCCACCCGCGGCACCGCCTTGATCCACCAGCATCACGCCGGCTGGATGCCGTGGGCGGGCGAGATGCCCCACCGGGTCGGCGGCGCCATGACCTCAGATCGCAAGGGCTCCTCGACCGCCTTCGCCCTCGACAATCTGCAGAAACGCGGTGAGCTGTTCATCGGCGCCGGTGTCGACGTCTACGAGGGCATGATCATCGGGGAGGCCTCGCGTCCTGAAGAGATGACGGTCAACCCCACGAAAGGGAAGCAGCTCACCAACATCCGAACCCATGCCTCCGACGACGCCATCAAGCTCAAGCCGCCGAGGATCCACACGCTGGAAACCGCCATCGAGTGGATTGCAGACGACGAGCTGGTCGAGGTGACTCCCACCGCCATCCGGGTGCGGAAGCGTTTTCTCACCGAAAGCGACCGCAAGCGGGAGAAGACTCGCGCCAAGTCGGTGACGTGAGAGCCCCGGACTGTGGGGCACCGCAACATCCGCATCACCCGGCGGGCCGGACTAGGTTCCGGCTGGTGACATGAACAGGAAGTCGATCGTGACTCTGGCGTTCGTCGTCGCAGCCTGCGGCGGCGGGGACTCCGGCACTACTGCGCCGACCTCAACCGTCGCCCCCACGACCCCGGCCACAACGGCGCCGCCGGCTACGTCCACGTCGACGACGACGACTCCGTCGACGACCACCACGGTCGCTCCAGACCCGCTCGACGCCGAGAGAGCGCTGGCCCGGTCCCTGCTCCTCGTCCTGGATGACTTCGTCGACGGATGGACGGCCACGGACCCCGACGCGGAGGACGACGAGTTCGACTACTCGCAGCTGGAGGGCTGCGAGCTGATCACAGCACTCCAGGCCGACGAATCCCACCTGGTAGAGGAGCCGTCGTCGACGTTTTCGTTCGGCGAGGCCGAATTCGAGCAGGAGGTGCGGTTGTATCCCGCAGCCGCCGACGCCACGTCTTTCGTCGATGCATGGACGGACGAGTCGGTCCTGACGTGCGTACGGGAGGCCTTCGAGCTGCTTGCCGCCGATGTGGTCGACGCCGGCTCGTTCGGGGAGGTCGACGGCTACGAGACCAGCACCACCGGCGAAATAGACGAGTTCGACGGGTTCAAACTGGTCTCGTTCAAGGCGATCCTCACGGTGACGTCCGGAGCCGAAGTGACGGAGGTCTTCGTGACGAATCGGACGATGCAGCGGGGCCGGGCGGCGGCCCGCCTCGCGTTCGTCAACGTGGGCGAGGACTTCGCCGGACAGGATGAATTCATCGTGGCGATCGCCGGGAAGTTCGAGGCGGCCGGCTTCTAGCCAGCCGGGCGGTTGATCACCGGTCCGGGGAGCCGGGCACCAGGCCGGCGATGCTCCACTCACCGGTCCCATATGCTGCGGCGTCGACCACCTCGCGCGGCTCGAGCGGTCGGGCAGCCATCTCCATTCCCACCCACAGGGTGCGGGAAAGGGGATGGAACAGGACCGGAAAGAGGGCGTTGAGGGTCAGCGTGAGTATGAGCAGCAGCGTCCAGGGAACATCGGGCCAGGTGGCCACCATGCCCCCGGCAAACACCAGCAGGAAGGTGGCGAAGGTGAAGGCCATGTTGACCGTGATCGACCCCAGCCAGAACCCGTCTCCTCGCTCGAAGTGGTGTCCGCACCGGGGGCAGCGTTCCACCATGCTCACCCAGCGCCGGAACAGCTTGCGCTCTCCACACCGGGCACAGCGCTTGGTGGCGCCCCGCCACAGGGCCTGACCTTTGCTCGGCTCGCTCATTTCGGCGTGGAGGTGGGGCTGACTCCCGGGGTTCCGAGCCGGTTGATGCGCTCCTGGGTTCGGTCCCAGGAGGTCTGGAGGGCAGCTGCCAGGGCGGAGGATGTGGAGAGGTCGTTGAGCGTCTCGGCCACCGGGAGGATCCGGAATGTGCCTTCCTCCACGTAGGTGGGGGTGTAGTCGATGTAGGACACGCTGAAGGATCCGTCCGGCTGCTCCCATACCTTGGCCTGGACCAGCACGCCGTCCTCGGTGCCGACCCGGGTGTTGCCCGACCGCTGATTCGACAGGAAGTTGCCCATGCCGTAGACCACGTACTCGCCGTCCACCTGCCCGATCGGCTGGATGACGTGGGCGTGGTGGCCGAGGATCAGATCGATGTCGGGAGACGCCAAGATGGTTTGGGCCTGCTGGCGCTGGGTGCTGGTCGGGTCGACGGTGTACTCATTCCCCCAGTGCATGGACACCACCACGAACTCGGCGCCCTGGGACTTGGCCCGGGCGGCGTCGGCAAGGATCTGCTCGACCCCGGTCACGTTGACGAGGTAACCCTTGCCGGCGGGGACCACCAGCCCGTTGAGGCCGTACGTGTAGGACAGATGCCCGACCGTGACGCCGTTGACGTCGTACAGGGAGGGAGTGTCCTCCTCGGGCCCCCGAGCGGCCCCGGCGTGCTGGAGCCCGGCGGCGTCGAGCACCCCGAGCGTGTTGCGGACGCCGGCCTCACCCTTGTCGATGGTGTGGTTGGAGGCAACCGAGCAGGTGTCGTACCCGGCCCCGGCGATGGCATCGGCCAGCTCGGCGGGCGAATTGAACTGCGGGTACGACGACAGGTTGGTGCTGTCCGGCGAGAGCGGCACCTCCAGATGGCAGATGGCGAAGTCGGCGGCGGTGACGATCGGCTTGATCGGTTCGAGCATCGGCGAGAAGTCGTAGCCGTCTCCACCGGCGTAGCCGGCCGCAGCCTGGTAGACGGCCGAGTGGATGAGGAAGTCCCCGCTTGCTGCCAGAGTGAATGATCGGTACCGACTCTCTGGTCGGGGAGACGGCACGAACTCCTGATACACACCCGACACCGGAATCGCCTGGGGGATCGGGTACGGATACGAGGCGTCGGCAAATGCAGTGACGTTGTCGTTCTGCAGGTAGAACCGGCCGTCGCCGGGGCGGAACACACCGACGGTGTCGTCGCCGTCCTGGTCCCAGTCGCCCGAGACGATGCGGTCCCCGCCGACCCCGAAGTAGAACTCGCTGTTGGCGATCCCGGTGCTGTGGGTCATCCGGAGGTAGACGAAGCCGGTCGTTTGGCGATGCAGCCCGATCTCATCGATCCCGTCTTCGTCGAAATCGCCGACGAAAGGCCGATCACCGGGAACACCGAAGTAGTAGTTGACGTCGAACCCCGGCTCGAGATCGTTGCTCAGCCACACCCGGCCGTTGCTCGGGACGTAGACCCCGACCGTGTCACACCCGTCCCCGTCCCAATCCCCGGCCAGCGGGACGTGGCCCGCCTCCCCCAGGAAGAGCCGTTCGTGGGCAACGCCGGTGGCATCGTCCTGTAGGTACATGAAGCCGGTCTCGGGGCGCCACATGCCGGCCGAGTCGATTCCGTCGCAATCCCAGTCACCTGAGATGGGTATGTCACCCGGCAGCCCGAAGTAGAACGTGTCGAAGGTGGCGTCGACGTGCTCGACCTGCCAGCGGGCGGTATCGGGGTCGACGAACACCGGTTCGTCGGCCGACGACGCCGTGCTGGGCGCCAGCACCATGAGGGCGGCGAGAACCGTGAGCAGGCGATGTTTCATGGAATTCCCGACCCTGATGTTAGGAGTTTCGGACGCGTGGGCCAGATTCTTCAGCTAATCAGGGCCCCTCGATCACCAGGGTGGTGCTCACCTCGTTGAGATCCGGGCGGTATTGGAAACCCGCCAGCTGCACGT
>JBFKDW010000124.1:0-5384 GCA_041619515.1 Acidimicrobiia bacterium | reverse complement strand
CGTTGCTGGCGTGGGTGGTGTGGCGGGTGGTGGTGCTCGGGGACACCAGCTTCCGCGCTCGCCTCGAGGAGGCCGAAGGGACTGTCACGTCCTAGCGGACGGGAGCAGCCTCGGTCAGAGCCCGAGCGCCCGGGAGATCACAATCCGCTGAATCTCGCTGGTGCCCTCGCCGATGCGGAGGATGCGGTGGTCCCGGTAGAACCGTTCGACGGTCGAGTCTTTCATCAGCCCATAGCCGCCGTGGATCTGCACGGCAGCGTCGGTCACCTCGCCTGCCACTTCGGTGCAGAACAGCTTGGCCATCGCTGCTTCTGTGCGGAAACTCCGGCCGGCGTCTTTCAGGCGAGCGGCGCGGTACAAGTACGTGCGGGCATGGTCGATTTTCATCGCCATGTCTGCCAGCTGGAACGAGACGCCCTGGTATGAGCCGATGGGGCGCCCGAACTGCTTGCGCTCCTTGGCATAGGCGAGTGCGGCCTCGAACGCTCCCTGGGCGGCGCCGAGGCCCATCGCAGCGATCCCGAGCCGGCCGGTGTCGAGCGTTTCGAGCATCAGCTTCGATCCGTTGCCCCGTCCACCGAGCACTGCATCGCCCGCCACCACGCAGTCGGCGAAGGCGAGCTCGGCGGTGTTCGACGCCCGCCACATGAGCTTGCCGTGCATGGTGGTAGCGGTGAATCCAGGCGTGCCGTGCTCGACCAGGTAGCAGGTGAGCTCGGGCCGACTTTCCTCACCCCCCGTCACTGCCTGGACGGTGACCCCGACTGAAATGGGCGAGGAAGCATTAGTGATGAATATCTTGGAACCGTTCAGGCGCCACCCGTCCGGGACCGCTTCGGCCCGTGTGCGCGAGGCGCGGGAGTCGGACCCCGCCCCCGCCTCGGTCAGCCCAAATGCCCACAACCCGCTTCCGGTGCAGAGCTTCGGCAGGTAGCGCTGGCGCTGCTCCTCGGTGCCGAAGTAGTAAATGGGCCCAATCCCCAGGGAGTTGCCGGCCGTCACCGTGGCGGCCTGCGAGCCGTCGACCCTCGCCAGCTCCTCGGTGGCGATCACATAGGCGAGATAGTCCATGCCCTGGCCGCCGTATTCCTCGGGAATCACGATCCCAAACATCCCCAGCTCACCCATCCGGTGGGTCAGCTCAACCGAGAACTGCTCCTCCTCGTCGAGCCGGGCGGCCACCGGGGCGATCTCGCTCTCCGCAAAGGAGCGCACCGTGTCGCGCAAGAGCCGATGCTGAGGGTCGAGGTCGAGATCCATCAGCCCTCAAGGTAGTGCTTGCGAAGCTCTCTTCGCTTCACCTTGTTCGAGGCCGTCCGGGGCAGCTGGTCCAGCGTTACGACCGAATGAACCTTGAATAGGGGATTGAGCCTTTTTCGAATCGCGGCCGTCATGTCGTCTTTCAGGTCCGTCATGTCGGCGCCGTCCTCCGGCACGACATAGACGATGAGCTTGCTCGGTCCTCCGCCCTGGATGGGCACGGCGATGGCCGCAGCCTCCCGGACCCCGTCCATCCTGAGCGCGACGCGCTCGATTTCGGCCGAGCTCACCTTGACCCCACCGAGGTTCATGGTGTCGTCTACCCGGCCGCTGGCCCGGTAGTACGGGCCACCGAGGCGGGTGAAATAGTCTCCGTGGCGGCGCAACTGCTGCCCCTGTGGGCCCGGCGGAGTAGCGGCGTAGTACTCCTCCTCGTGGTCCCGGTTCAAGAGCTCCGAGGACAGCCCGATCGAAGGCGGCACGAGGAAGAGCTCGCCCTTGTCGGCTTCCAGGCCGGCCTCGTCGAGGATCACCACATCGAGCCCGAGGGCGGGGGTCGAGAATGCGGCCGGGACGCACGGCTGGACCATGGTTCCGGTGATATACCCACCGCCGATCTCGGTCCCCCCGCAGTACTCGATCACGGGCCGTCCCCCGGCCAGGCTCATGAGGTAGCGCATGTCGGACCGGTTCGATGCTTCGCCGGTGGAGCTGAACGCCCGAATCCGGCTCCAATTCAAGCCCTCCATGCATTCGCTGTCACGCCAGGTCCTCACCAGGCTGGGGACCACTCCCAGCATCGTCACCCCGGCCCATTCGATGAACTCGCCGAACCAGCGCTCGGTGGGAGCGTCGTCGAAAAGGGCGATCGTGGCCCGGTTGATGAGCGAGGCGTAGATGAGCCACGGGCCCATCATCCATCCCAGGTTGGTGGGCCAGGCGAGCACATCGCCGGGGTGAATGTCGTGGTGGAAGTGGGCATCCATGGCGGCCTTGATCGGTGTTAGGTGGGTCCATGGAATCGCTTTGGGCGTCCCGGTTGTGCCCGACGAGAAGAGAATGTTCATGTAGTCCTCACCGCCCACCTCCACGGCCTCGAACGGCTCGGTGGCGCCGAGAAACTCCTCCCAATCGAGATCCCCCTCGCGGAGCTGGTCGGGTTCGGGCTCGACCACGATGGCCCGGGGAGCCTCCGCCTCCAGCACCTTGGCGTACATCGGCAGAATCTTGCGTCCCCGATGGACCGCCCCCTGGGTGATGACCGCATCGGCGCCTGCGATCTCCAGCCTGGTCCTGATCTCCTCGGCCGCGAAGCTGTCGGCGATCGAAACCACGACGCCGCCTGCTTTGACGATGCCGAGGTAGCCGGCCACCGCTTGGACGGTCATCGGCATGGCGATTGCCACCCGGCTGCCCCGGTGCAACCCGAGTTGATGCAGCCCGTGTGCGACCCGGTCGACAAGTGCCTCCAACTGCCCATAGGAGAGGCGATGGCGCTCGCCCCGGTGTTCGAGGACGACGGCCACGGCCTCGGGATCGGCCGTGAAGCAGCTGTCGACGATGTTGAGGCGGGCCCCGGTGAGCCAGCGGGGCGCCCGCGGGTCGACGGGCTCTGCCAGGATCTCGGTGGGAGGCGTCCTGAAGTCGATGCCGAGGCGGTCGATGACCGTCTCCCAGAACTCGGCCCGGTGAGTGACCGACCACCCATGCAGGGCGGCGTAGTCGGCGAGGCCGAGATCGCCCGCCATCCGGGTGACATTGGCCCGAGCAATCGTCTCGGAATCGGGCTTCCAAGATGGAGCGGTCGACGGCGTAGTCACTCCTACCGAATCTAGTCCGGCCTCAGAGGCTTGATTTCCCCAGCCTGTGACCGGTGCGGTTGGGGTCTCGCACGGCATAGGCGGCCGCCACCGAGATGGGGAGCATCAGCACCGGCACCCAAACCCACAGCGGCACCGACCCGATCAAGTCGGTGAGGTCGGCCTGGACGCCCTCTACCCAGACGGTCAAGGCGTTTTCGGAGAGGGCATTGTCGCCACTGGAAAGCACGAGCGTCCAATAGAAGACGATGAAGGCTCCGGCTGCGACCAGCACCACGCCGGCGACGCGATCGAATACCTGCGAGGCCCGTCGCAGGTGGTGCACCACCCTCTCCTTGCCGAGCGCCAGCCCGACCGTGAGCACCATGACAACTGCTGCCATGCCGGCCGCGTATGCGAAGAAGCTCCCGACACCTTCGGCCAGGTTCTGGCTGAAGGAGGCGGCGACCACCCCGGCAAAGATTGGGAAGGCGCACGACAGAGAAGCGAGGGCGTAGGAGATACCGAACGTGAAGATGGTCCCGGCCCCTTCGCTCCGTGTGTTGGCTCGAAAATTGGGCACCCGCACCTTGAGCGTGTTGCCCATCAGCAGCCAGACCCCGAGAGCCACCACGCCACCGCCGGCCACCAGAGCGATCCAGCCCAGGCTGTCGGCGACCGCGTCCTGAACGGCCTCACCTCCGAAGCGGATGACCAGCCCGGCCGTCCCGAAGACCGCGATGAAACCGGCCGACATGATGAGGCCGATCTTGAGGGCGCGGCCCACCACCACCCGCCGGGGTACCCCCTCGTCCTCGTGCAAGCCCATGAACAAGCTGAGGTAGGCGGGCAGCATGGCGAATCCGCAGGGGTTCACGGTGGAGAGCAGCCCGGCGGCGAAGGCGAAGATCATGAGGCGGCGATGATCTCTTCGATTCGCTCGGTGAGCTGGTCCTCGAGGATGAGGCCGTGGTGACGCTCGAGGATGTCGCTAGCGGCGGTCACGAAGATCGTGGTGGGCATCGTCGGCAGCGTGCCGAGCTCTTCCAGCAGCGCTCCATCGGGGTCTTCCATGATCGGATAGGTGATCCCCGATTCGAACAGCAGCGCGGCGGCGGCGGCCTCGGAGGCCTCCTGGAAGGCGACCCCGACGAAGTCGACTCGATCACCGTACTCGGCATGGGCGGCCGCCAGGTCGGGGAGCTCGGCTCGGCACGGGGCACACCAGGAGGCGAAGAAGTTGATCACCAGCGGACGCCCGGCGTGGCCTGCCAGCAGCTTCTCGGGAGTTTCGTAGTTCACGTAGTCCACGGTTTCGGGGACCGGGCCGGCCACAGTGGCGGGAGTGCTGTCTCCGCCGTCCCCGGCCACAATGGCCAGGGTCACCGCCGCACCGATGATGACCGCAGAGATGACGGCGGCGACGGCCGCCTGCCGGAGCTGGTTCTTTGGGAGTTGTGCCATCTGATTCTCCGTTCGATCCTATAACTCACGGAGCCGGCGCCGGGGTTCCCTCCTGTCGGCTTGGCGACAATCTTGGCCGCGGGCTGCCTCTGAGCCTGAGGGGTCCTCGGCAGAGTGTGTGCGACCTCCGCAAAACGTGAGACCCCCGCCGGAGCGGGGGTCTCGGTGGCCGGGGCTCGGCCCCGGCGGATAGTCGGTGGCGGTCAGTCCTTGATGAGCTCGTTCAGCAGCGGCGTCAGACCACACTTGGCAACCGTGGGCACGACTTCCTTCGGATCATCGAAACTGATCGCCCCAAACGAGAAGGCGAATACCAAGCCATTCAAGAAAGCGAACGTGGCCGGGTCCTTCTTCGCAGTCGACACGAGATCACCGAGACTGTCGAACGTACCCGCGGGAAGCACCCCATCGACTGCGAGCAAGGTGGTTTCCAGTACGTCACAATCCACATCCAACGGTCGGTCGGCGCCGGCCGCTGCTGGTAGGAGACCTACCAGCAACACGCCGGCTAGGAACGTTCCAAAGAGACGTCGTCTCAACATGCTTCTTCCTCCCTCGAAGACTGCTGCACACAGTAGTGGTCGGAAACCACCGAAGTCAAAACCGGTCTGACCTTGTCCGCAGACGCCGCCGCTTCAGATGCGAGGGAGCCGCGGCACCCGTCGGGTAGGCTGGCCCCGGCCGTCTGCACGGCGCAGTCCGCATGAGCGAGGAACCTGAATTGGCGGTTTTGGCGTCACGACTCGACCCGAGAAGCGAGGGGTTCGCCGCCAACCGGACCGCCATGGAAGCGCATGTGTCCACCCTCGAAGCGATCCTGGCCGAAGCCCGCCACGGTGGGGGCGACAAGTACGTCGAGCG
>JBFKDW010000123.1:0-5465 GCA_041619515.1 Acidimicrobiia bacterium | reverse complement strand
GTCTGGGGCAGGTAGGCCAACGTGGGTTGTGGCGGGCGCCCCCTCCGCCCCTGCGGGGCTCCTCCCCCTCCGGGGGAGGAGAACGGTGTTTCTCTCCCTCCGGAGGGGGGAGTCCGGCGGAGCCGGGAGGGGGGCGGCAGCCATTCGGGGGCGGCCTTTGGCCTGGGGCAGCCTTTGGCCTGGGGCGGCCTTTGTCTGGGGCGGCCTGGTGGGGCGGTGATGGCGGGGGGCGTGACTGTGGGTCTGGGGCAGGTAGGCCAACGTGGGTTGGCGGGCGCCCCCTCCGCCCCTGCGGGGCACCTCCCCCTCCGGGGGAGGAGAACGGTTTTGGGGCGACGGAAGGCGCGAGGGTGGGTTCCCTCCGAACCTGCGGGCCTAGCTGTTGAGGGCGTCGAGGGCGGCCTGAATCGCCGGAAGGATGTCGTCGGGCATGGCGACGGCGACGACGTCGCCGCTCGGATCGTAGAAGATGAAGTTGTCGTCCTCGTCCTGTTCCACGATCGAGCCCTCGCCGACGAACGGCCCTGCGGCTACCAGCTCGTCGTCTACATAGACCTCGACGGTGCCTTTGGAGAACGTTCCCTGGCCCCAGAACCAGCGGTCCCACACGATGCGGGTGTCACCGAGGTCCAGCTCGAACGGCTGGCAGTACGGCTCGAGGTCTTCGGTGGGTGGGTCACACGGCTCGACTTCCAGCGGCAGCGTGACTTCGGATCCGTTGTCGACGGGATCGGGATTGGTCGGCAAGGCTCCGTCGACCGACGTGTTCGTTTGCCCGGGAGCGGTGGTCGTGCCGTCCGGGACGGTCGTGCGAGCCAGGCCGGTGTTGTCCGGGGCGGCTGCTTCCGTTGAGCAGGCGCCTGCGACGAGGGCAATAGCGATGAGGGTTGCAGCTGTCTTTGTCTTCATGCGGAATGAGGGACGATACCGGCGCGTCCGGATTAGGTGGTCCTAGTAACGGCTCAAATCCAGGGCGTGTTGAACGATTCCTTCGGTGTTCGGCATGACCATATTCTCGAGGGCCTGGGAGAACGGGAATGCCGGCAGCTCGGGGGCGGCATAGCGGCGGACCGGTCCATCCAGGTGTTCGAAGCTCTTGTCGGCAACCTGGGCCGCCACTTCGGCTCCGAAGCCACCGAACTCGTTGTCCTCGTGGACGATGAGAATCTTGCCCGTCTTGCGCACCGACTCGCCGATGGTCGGCCAGTCGAGTGGTCGGAGGCTGCGCAGATCGATCAGCTCCGCTTCCACGCCCTCCTTCGCCAGCAGCTCGGCGGCTTCCTGGGCGAAATGTGCCATCGCTCCGTACGCCAGGATGGTGACATCGGTACCGAGACGGCGGATCGCCGCTCGTCCGAGCGGCACCCGATGGTGAGCCTCGGGGAAGGGGCCGGTCACCAGCCGGTACAGCTTCTTGGGTTCCAGGAAGATGACGGGGTCGGGGTCGTCGATCGCCTCCCACAACAGCCCTTTGGCATCGGCAGGTGTGGAGGGGACGACCACTTTGAGCCCGGGAACGTGGGTGTAGAAGGCTTCGATCGACTGGGAGTGGTACAGGCCGCCGTGGACGCCTCCGCCGAACGGCACACGGATCACCAGCGGGCAGGTCCAGCGCCCGTCGGAGCGGTAGTGGATGCGGGCGGCCTCAGAGACGATCTGGTCGAAGGCCGGGTGGATGAAATCGGCGAACTGGATCTCGGCGATCGGGCGCAGGCCGGCGGCCGCCATGCCGATGCCCACGCCGACTATGCATGACTCGGCGAGCGGAGTGTTGAACGCCCGATCGATCCCGAAGCGCTCACCGAGGCCTTTCGTGGCCTTGAAGACCCCGCCCTTCGGGTCGGCCACGTCCTCGCCGAACACGACAGCCTCACTATGTGAGGCGAGGATCTCGTGCATTGTCTTGTTGATGGCGGTCAGCAAGTTGACCGACTCGCCTTCGACCGGCATCTCGGCGGCGGTGATCGGTTCGCCGGGCTCGATGGGACGGGCATACACGTGGCTGTACGGGTCGTCCGGCTCGGGTGCGGCCAAGGCGGTTTCCACGGCCAGAGCCACCTCGCGCTCGACTGCCTCTTCGAGTTCTCGCTCCAGCGCATCTGGAAGCAGGCGGGCTTCGACCAGGTACTGGTGGAGCCGGAGGATCGGGTCCTTCTTACGCCACCGTTCGACTTCCTCGGCGGTGCGGTAGTCGGAGTCACGGTCCTCGGAGGTGTGACCGTAGTAGCGGTAGGTCTGGGCCTCGATGAGCGACGGCCCTCCCCCACTCCGGGCTCGCTCGATTGCCTCGCGGGTTGTGGCATAGACCGTCAAGGCATCGTTGCCGTCGATGGATTGCGCCTCGATTCCGTAGCCGCGGGCCCGTTCCACGATGCTGCCCGCAACCTCGTTCTCCTCGCGGACCGAGATGGCGTAATGGTTGTTCTCGATGACGAACACCATCGGGAGGCGGTGGATGGCGGCGAAGTTCATTGCCTCGTGCCAATCGCCCTCGGAGGTCGATCCTTCGCCGCCCGAGACGATGGCGGCTCCCGGTATGCCCTGGTGGCGAAGCGTGTAGGCGATGCCGGCCGCGTGCGGATATTGGGTGCCGATGGTCGACGAGGCGGTGAACATGTGGCGGGAAGGGAACGACCAGTGGTTGGGCATCTGCCGGCCGCCGCTCGTCGGGTCCGAGGCCCGGCTGAAGACCCCCAGCAGGATGTCTTGCGCCGATAGCCCGAGCGCCAGGCACATCCCCACATCGCGATAGTAGGGAAGCACCCAGTCGATGTCCGGATCGATGGCAAACGCGGTTCCCACCTGGGCCGCTTCGTGCCCGGAGGCCGAAACCACGAAGGCCACCTGTCCCTGGCGGCTCAGTTTCCACATCCGGTCGTCGAGATTGCGCGCCAGGAGCATGGTGCGGTAGAGGCCGATGAGCTTCTCGTCGTCGAGCCCGATGTCGGTATGGCTGATACCCATGCTGATCATGTCATGTGCCTTTGTGTCGGAACGTAACACCGTTGCCTTCGCGACGGATGCGGTCCTCGGCGAGGCGAATGGCGGCGTCGTTCGGGGTGATGTTTTCGGCGGCGGCCCGCTGGAGTATTGACAGCACGGCTCCGTAGATTCCGGCGATGCGGTGGTTCACTCGCTCCAGGTCGAACCCGTGGAGCTCGGAGGACACGTGAATCAATCCTGCCGAGTTGGCCACGAAGTCCGGAACGTAGAGGATGCCGGCTTCGGCAACCCGCTCGTCATCTTCGTCCGTGGCGAGCTGGTTGTTGGCCGATCCCACCACCGCCCGGCATTTCAGCCGGGGAATCGTGTCGGCGTTGAGTGCTCCACCCAGCGAGCACGGTGAGAGTATGTCGCACTCCTCGTACAGGATGTCGTCGGTGCTGACCGCTTTCACTCCCAGCCGGTCGACGAGGACATCGGCGGACGGCTGGTAGATGTCGGCGATCACGACCTCGGCCCCGGCTTCGACGAGGTACTCGACGAGGGCGGACCCAACTTTGCCGACCCCCTGCACGGCTATCCGGCTGCCGTGGAGCGAATCGGTGCCTCCCAGATGGCTGGCCACAGCCTGCATCGCCCGGACGACCCCGCGGGCGGTGGCGGGCGACGGGTCCCCGACGCCGTGGTCGTCGGCAGCCCGGCCGACGACCCAGTTCGTCTCTTCGGCGATCACATGCATGTCGTCGGTGTTCGTGCCCACGTCTTCGGCGGTGATGTAGGCGCCTCCGAGGGAGTCGATGAGACGTCCGTAGGCATGCCACAGATCATCCGTGACGGTGGAGCGGTCACCGATGATCACAGCCTTGCCGCCTCCGAGGTCGAGCCCCGCCGCGGAGGCTTTCAGCGCCATGGCCCGGGAGAGCCGAAGCACGTCGGTGAGGGCGGCATCGTCGGTTGGGTACGGAAACAGTCGGGTCCCGCCAAGGGCGGGACCCAGTTCGGTCGAGTAGATGGCAATGATGGCCTTGAGACCCGTTACCGGGTCGTTGCCGACCACCACACGCTCGTGGTGATCGGTTCCTATGGCTTCGAATACACCCATATGACCTGCCATTGACTCTAACCGTAGTTGGGATTCCGGTCTCGACCTCACCGGGTACTCAAGCCCTGGTATCGCAGGTGCCGATGTAGGGTGCAGCGATGATCAAAGCTGCCCATCTCCGGGTGTACGTGCCGGGCGAAGCCCCCGACGGTGCAACCAAGCGACCCGAGCCGCGCCTGCGCGAAGTGAGCGAATACGGCCTCATGTCCGAGTCGCTCAACGATGGCGTGCTCTCGGCCACGTGGAACGACACGACCTATGTATGCCCGCGACATCCGCGGCTGCGGCTGCTCGAAGGCCTGCTCGGGTTTCGCAACGCCTACCCGGGCCTCACCGCCGAATTGTTGATCCCCGAGGAAGTAGCCGAGCGGGCAGCCGCCGAGTTGGAAGCGCTGAAAGACCACGACCCCGGTGCCAAGTCCCACATCCTTTCGTCGCCGTGGCACGTTCCCCTTCGATGGTTCTCGGCATTCGATCCGGCCGAGCGTTCTGTCGTGCCGGTCGCCGAAGGGAGCACGGTGCTGTATCGGACCACCATCGCCCAGGCCAACGATCGTTTGACGCGCACCCTGGTCATCCTGCAAGCCGCCGGCTTTCAGGATGCGGTGATCGATCAGGTTCAGGAGCTGCACAACTGGGTGGCCGGCTTCGATGATGAGTTTCTGCTCGAGCTCGACTACGGCGGCGTGGCCGAGTTCTTCAGCGAGGGTGCGCTGGCGCTCGACGAGACTGCCGCCGACATCCAGGCCAGCCTCGGCGCCTTGGAAGCGGGCAACCTGGACGAGGCCAGCGAGCACTACTCCAAAGCCGCCGCCCGCTGGGCTCAGGCCCAGGCCCTCACGTACATGAACTAGCAGTCCTTCTTCCCCGGGGGATCAAGCGAGGTCGCGATCGGCGCCGGGCTCGAAAGCTCGGTTCGGGAGTGGCGGCCTATAATCCCTCCGCCCTCTCGGTAGTGACGATGGACAGGCGCTATCCTCCTGGATCGCCCTGCCCCCATCGTCCAGAGGCCTAGGACGCCGCCCTTTCAAGGCGGAAACGGGGATTCGAATTCCCCTGGGGGCACGCTGGGGGCGTGGTGAAGTCAGGAGTTCACGCCGGCCTGTCAAGCCGGAGGTCGCGGGTTCAAATCCCGTCGTCCCCGCCAGCGAGGTTGATGAGATTTGAACCCTTGCGATGAGCCGGAGGCGAAGAGCCGGTCAGCAGGTCAGATCCCGTCGTCCCCGCCGGCGAGGTTGATGAGATTTGAACCCTTGCGATGAGTCGGAGGCGAAGAGCCCGGCAGTTGCGTTGGCAACTGCCAAGGCGCCCGCAAGGGCGCCCAGGGTCAGGTAGCTCAGTTGGTAGAGCATCGGTCTGAAAAACCGAGGGTCGGCAGTTCGATTCTGCCCCTGACCACCGGCGAAAACCCTTGTGGTTG
>JBFKDW010000122.1:0-5474 GCA_041619515.1 Acidimicrobiia bacterium | reverse complement strand
CGCACCCACCACCACCACCGCCGCACCCACCACCACCACCGCCGCATCCCCTGCGACAACTGCCGGGGGCGCCGGCACCAGCCAGACATCGGTTGCTGCCGGGGTGGAAGGCACTACCGCGCAAGCACTCCAGCAGCTCCCGATCACCGGAGTCGAGCTGGAAACGGCCTTCGCCGCCATCGTCGCACTGATGTTCGGTGTGATCCTGTTGCGCCGGGCACGAGCATGGCAGGCGCGCCTCGAACGTCGCGCCGCCCGGGTGTGGAGACGCCAACTTCGCTGATCGGTCGACTACCGTCCTGGCTGACGGCCTGATCGAGGAGAGCTGATGGATCCATCATCTGCCTATGCAGTCACTGAAACCAGCCTGCAAGCCGGGCTGGGCGGCACTCACGCCCAATCGCTCCAGCAGCTGCCGCTGACCGGCATCGAGCTGGAGACCGCATTTGCCGCCATCGTCGCGCTCATGTTCGGGATTCACTTGCTCCGCCGTGCCCGCCTGTGGCAGTCGCGCCTCGAGCGCAGGGCGGCCAGAGTCTGGCGGCGCCCGACGGCCTGACCGACGGACTAGCGTCGAAGGTGACAGCCCTCGAGCCAAAGGAGTGGCATGGAATCGTGGTCTCCGAAAGTCATCGTCACTGCGACCGACGGATCAGATCAAAGTCTTCGGGCCGCCAACATCGCAGCAGCACTCGCCCGGGATTACGAGGCTCATCTCTTCATCGTCACGGTGGTGCGGCCCCCCGAGGGCTGGTGGGGAATCGTGGGGGCGCCGCCACCGGCCGAGTCACTCGGTAACGCACTCGCCGACGCCCAGCGAGCGGTGCTCGAGAAGACCGTCGCAGCCACCGACCTGAGCGGGGTGGCCTACGACACCATCGAAGAAGTGGGCGATCCCGCCAACCAGCTGGCGGCGTTCGCCGACGCACAGGAGGCCGAGCTTCTCGTCATCGGCCAAAGGGGCGCCGGACTGGTTGAGCGGATCATGGTGGGGTCGGTGGCAGATCGCGTGGTGCACGTAGCCAAGACCCCCGTTTTGGTCGTGCCCTGACATCCAGATGCGCATTCTCGTTGCCGACTCCTTCCCCGCGTCCGGTCTCGAGCATCTCGGCACACAGGGGCACGACGTTTCATTTCAGCCCGCCCTGAGCGGCGACGGTCTGGTGGCAGCGCTGCCCGGCTTCGACGTGCTCGTCGTCCGATCCACCGAAGTCCCGGCTGCGGCAATAGAGAATGCGGACGACCTGGCCCTGATCATCCGGGCCGGAGCCGGCACCAACACAATCGACAAGCGAGCGGCGGCAGGTCGCGCCATCTACGTGTCGAACGTGCCGGGGCGCAACGCCGTCGCCGTCGCCGAGCTCACCCTCGGGCTGATCCTGGCAATCGATCGACGGATACCCGACAACGTGACCGACCTTCGAGCACAGACGTGGAACAAGTCCATGTACTCCGAGGGGCTCGGGCTCCTGGGCCGCAGTCTCGGGATCGTCGGGTTGGGAGCGATCGGATTGGAGGTCGCCGAACGGGCCGCTTCGTTCGGTCTCATCCTCCATGCTCTCGACAAACCCCGGGACCGGGCAACAAAGGCTCGGATGGAAGACCTGGACTTCGTCCTGCACACCGATCTGCTCGGCCTGGCGTCGGAGATCGACATCCTCACCTTCCATGTTCCGGCCACCGCCGAGACGGTCCAGTTGGTCGACGGTGCCGTGCTGGCAGCGCTCCGGCCGGGTGCGACGCTCATCAACACCTCCCGCGCCGACATCATCGACGAGGAAGCCCTGCTGGCCGTGCTCGATGCCAAGAACCTGTGGGTCGGACTGGATGTGTTCGCCGATGAGCCGTCGACCGGCGACGGCACGATTCGATCCGCCCTGGCAGCCCACCCCCGCGTCTATGGAACCCATCACATCGGGGCCTCGACCGCCCAGGCTCAGGCATCCGTCGCCGAGGGCGTGCTGGAGATCATCGACGCGTTCGCCACGGGAACCATCCTCAACTGTGTGAACCTCCAGCCGCGCGTCCCCGACACCACGAGCATCACGGTGCGACATCACGACCGGGTCGGGGTCCTGGCCGAGGTGCTCACCCGCATCCGCGACGCCGGCATCAACGTCGAGCACATGAGCAATCTCGTCTTCCAGGGAGCAGAAGCAGCCAGCGCCACTCTCGACCTCAAGGGCTCGGTCGATGCCGAGCTGCTTGCGCGCCTCGTGGAGATACCAGATGTCATCCATGCGAGGATGAACGCATGAGGGCGGTGAACTTCTGCGCCGGCCCGTGCACACTTCCGCTCGAGGTTCTGGAGCGGGCACAGGCGGAGTTCGTGGATTTCGGCGGTGCCGGAATGTCACTCATCGAGATGAGCCACCGCTCACCGGAGTACGAGGCGGTCCACAACGGGGCGATCGACCTGGTCCGCACCCTGTTTGCGCTGCCGGACGACTTCGATGTCCTCTTCTTGCAGGGGGGCGCCACGCTCCAGTTCGCCATGGTCCCGATCAATTTGCTCGGCGAGGGCGCGGCGGCGGGGTATGTGGTCTCGGGATCGTGGGGCCGCCAGGCGCTGGCGGATGCGTCACACCATGGTGATGCCTACTCGGCCTGGAGCGGCGAGGACGGGGGCTTCACCCGGATGCCGGCGGCAACGGAGGTCGCCGTGCGGCCCGACACCAGATACGTGCATGTCACGTCGAACGAGACCATCCATGGCATCCGCATGGTCGACTGGCCGGAAACCGACGTGCCGCTCGTGGGGGACATGTCCTCCGACTATTTGTCGCGCCCCATCCCATGGGAGCGCTTCGACGTCGTCTACGGGGGAGCACAGAAGAACCTGGGGCCGGCCGGCCTGACCATCGTCTTTGTGCGGCGCTCGGTCTTGGAGGAAACGCGCCGGGACCTGGCCGCCTATCTGCGCTGGGATATCCACGCCGGGAAGAACTCGCTGTACAACACGCCCCCGGTCTTCGCCATCTACATGATGGGCAAGACACTCCAGTGGATCGAGGAACGTGGTGGGCTGGCCGCCATGGAGGCGGCAGCCATTGAGCGGGCCGGGCTCATCTACCGGGCCATCGACGACAGCGACGGGTATTACCGCAGCCCGGTAGACCCGGCGGCCCGCTCGCTCATGAATGTGGTGTTCCGGCTGCCGGACGAAGCCTCCGAGGCTCGCTTTCTCGCCGGCGCCGAGGAGCGGCGGATGCTCAATCTGAAAGGGCACCGCTCCGTCGGCGGCATCCGGGCCAGCCTGTACAACGCCATGCCGATCTCGGGAGTGGAAGCGCTCGCTTCCTACATGGAATCGTTTCGGTGATTCGCCCGCTCGTCGGCTATGTCGTGAGCCCGGACGCAGCCGATCGGGTGGTGGCTCCCGTCGCCGAACACCTGAGCCCCACCGAACGCGAGGAGATCCTCGCCGCCAACCCGGACACCAGCCTCTTCCTGCTGACGGAGGCTGCCAGCGGGCGCGCCCGGGCTCGTCGGTATCTGCAGCGCGTGATCGAAGACGGCACCTTCCAACCCACGAGCGGATACTGGGTGTACAGGATCAGCGAGGGCGGCCACAGCCAGGTCGGCGTCGTCGCCGAGGTGGCGGTTGCCGCCTACGAGACAGAGCTCATCCGGCGCCACGAGCACACGGTGGCCGAGGTCGCAGATCATCTCGCAGATGCCCTCGAGGAAGTCGGTGGCTCCACGTACCCGGTGTCGCTGATGTACCGTTCCGATCCGGCCATCGACGAACTGATAGCGGCTATCACCGAGGCGCCGCCGTGGATACGGGTGGCCGCCGGTGAGCGAATCCAGGAGGCGTGGGACGCAGGCGGTGACCGGCGTCTCCCGGCTGCGCTGGAACGCATTCGAGCGCTGTACATCGCAGACGGACATCATCGATCGGCCGGAGCGGCGGCCCTGGCTCGCCGGGCCCTGGGCGCACCCCACGACACCCGCTCGCATTTCCTCGCCGTCCTCTTCCCCGACTCACAGATGCAGACACTCAGCTATCACCGCTGCCTTCACCTCCCCCACCACGAGCCTTCCGACGTCCTCGCCGCCATTGCCCGCCAGTTCCCGATCCGGCCGCTGGAGGAACCGGGCGCAGCGCCCGATCCGGGTGAGGTCTGGGTGTCCTGCGAGGGCGCCTGGTACACGCTTCGCCTGCCCCATGGCCCCGAGGAGGGCCCGGTGTCGGCCCTCGACGCTGCCCGTTTGCAGCACCGCATCCTCGGCCCGATCTGCGACGTTGCCGACCCTCGCACCGACCCGCGACTCAACTACGTGCCGGGCAACGTGGCGCTCCCAACCCTCGCAGCCGAGTGTGAGGCAAAGGCGGGCCTGTCGTTCGTCACCCGGCCTCCCTCCGTGAGCGACGTGATGGCCGTCTCGGACGCGGGTGGAGTGATGCCGCCCAAGTCGACGTGGTTCACGCCCAAGGTCGGCGCCGGCCTGTTTCTCAGGACGCTCGATGCCTAGGAAGCTGCGAAATCCCTGCAGGCCAGGGATCGCTCCTGGCGGTCGATCGCTTCGGTCAGCAGCCGCGTGAGCTGGGGGGGACCGTCCAGTGCCGTGAGCAACCGGCGGCCCCGCCCGATCGTCTCTTCATCCACCCGGTAGCTCGGGTACAGCTTGGTGAAGTATGCCACCGCCGCCTCGTGCTCCCTGGTGTCGAAGACGGTCTCGATCCCTTCGAAGAACCGCACGACGTAGGGCTCGAGCAGGGTGGCTTGGCCGGCCCAATTGAAGCCGGCCATCGCCGATCGATCGAGATACAGCGAACCGTACCCATCCCCGTGGATACGGTCCCATGCCTGCTCCTTGACGGCCGCATCGGGGACGGCCGTTTCCACCGTGAGCATCGCCTGGCGGCCCCGATCACTCGGATCTCGTTGCAGCTCCCGGTCGGCCCTGGCCGAGGCGTCTGCCAGGCCGGCAGCCGACCAGCGAACGGCCAGCGACCACCGCATCTCCTGGTCGATGGTGAGGCCCGCAACCGCCTCCTCTTCGTCGACCACGCGCCCCACGACGGCAAGATCGCCGGGAGTCTCCACCACCAGCAGTATCGCCCGCAGCCAGTGCACGAGTGCGTCTCCCGGAGGTGCCTCCCCGAGGGCGCGCATCCCGGTGGCAACGAATCGGGACCCGGCTGCGATCCTGTGTGCTTCCGGGACATAGCGGGTGATCGCCGCGGTGGCGGTGTCGGCCACCACCTTGATGATGTGGATATCGGTCTCAGCCGGCAGCTTGTCCTCGACGATATCGAGGTACCGCAGAGACGACAGGCGCTGATCGCGAACCATGTCCCACAACGACGTCCATAGCTGCTGGCGCAGCAGCGGATCGGCTATGTCGTCGAGTCGCTCCTCCGCGAATGCTCGCGACGTGGGGTCGAGCATGACCTTGGCAAACGTGTGGTCCCCGTGATTGGGGAACACCAGCAGCGGAGCCGGGCGCCCAACGGCGGCCGCGAT
>JBFKDW010000121.1:0-5801 GCA_041619515.1 Acidimicrobiia bacterium | reverse complement strand
GTCCGGCCGTGGACAACCTCCGCCACCGCCGCCCGCCGGGCGGCCGACTCGTTGGCGTCGCCTTGGAGCTCGCGCAACAGCGCGGCTTCCCGTTGAGCCTCTTCGTCGGCGCCGGCTTCGGCCGCCGCCAGGCGCGCCTCGACGCCCTCCTCCACCAGCTTGCGCGCTTCATCGAGCAGCGCTTCGACCATTTCGTCCTCGGGCACCACCCGGACCACCTGGCCCTTGATGAACAAATGGCCCCGGCCCCGGCCGGCAGCGATGCCGATGTCCGCTTCGCGAGCTTCCCCCGGACCGTTCACGACGCAGCCCATCACCGCCACCTGGATGGGCAGCTCCTCGCGTTCGAGCGCCTCCTGGGCGTCCTGGGCCACCTTGATGACATCCACCTCGGCCCGCCCGCACGACGGACAGGCAATGAGGTCGAGCCCCTTGCGCTCGCGCAAGCCGAGGTACTCGAGCAGTTTGCGTCCGGCCTGTGCCTCTTCGACCGGATCCGCAGTGAGCGAGAACCGGATCGTGTCACCGATCCCATCCAGCAACAGCGAGGCGATGCCGGCAACCGACTTGATGAGGCCCCCCGGCGGGGGCCCGGCTTCGGTGACGCCAAGGTGGAGGGGGTAATCGACCTTCTCCGAGAGCAACCGGTAGGAGGCGATCATGCTGGGGACGTTCGAGTGCTTGACCGAGATCTTGATCTGATCGAATCCCTCATCCTCGAGGAGGCCGATCTCGTAGAGCGCCGACTCGACCAGCGCCTCGGGCACCGGCGCCCCGTATTTCTCCAGCAGGTCCTTGTCGAGGGAGCCGGCGTTGACCCCAACCCGTATGGGTATAGACCGGTCGCGGGCCTCACGGGCCACCGCCCGGATGTGCTCGGGCTTGCGGATGTTGCCTGGATTGAGCCGCAGGCCCTGGACTCCGGCCTCCAGCGCGGCCAGCGCCAGCCGGTATTGGAAGTGTATGTCGGCGATGATGGGGACGGGCGAGCGAGGAATGATTTCGACAAGCCCCTCGGCTGCTTCAACCGTGTTGCAGGTGATCCTGACTATGTCGGCTCCGGCACCGCTGAGGGCATACACCTGCGCCAGCGTGCCGTCGACGTCGTGGGTCTTGGTGGTGGTCATCGACTGGACGGTGATGGGGGCGTCGCCCCCAACCGGAACCGAACCGACGAAGAGTTGTCGGGTGGGACGGCGCTCGATGGTCATGGCGGACAATGGTAGGGCAGCGGCAAGCTTGAACGGTCAGGTCACCAGTTGCTCATCGGCGTAGCGGAGCCGGTGAGCCATGGTGGCCAGCATCTTGCGGGCGAGTTGGGGAGCTGCCTCGAGGACGCCGCTGAACTCACGCCGGTGAATCTCGAGAAGGAGGGTCGGGGCGGTGGTTATCACCGTGGCGGAACGGGGCAGATCTTCGAGCAGTGCCATCTCACCGAGAAAGTCGCCGTCGCCGAGCTCGGCCAGCTTCTGACCATCCCGCATCACGTCGGCCCGGCCGTCGACGATGACGTAGAACGAATTGCCGGGCGTGTCTTGGGTGACCAGCACCCGGCCCTCCGGGATCTGGGCCTCGTCGGCGTGGCGCCCGACCTGCTGCAGCTCGCGGCGGTTGAGGTTCGCGAACAGGGGGACCGCCCGCAAGAGCTCGATCTTCTCGTCTTTCCCTCTGCGGCGTGCCACGGTCAGAACCTCCGGCTGTACGTGCTCGGAGGGAGCCTACGCAGTTTCTCTTCTCCGTGATGGAAGAATGCATGATGCTGTTTCGACAGGTCGTCGACTGCTCGGCCGAAGTCCGCTCCACCCGCTCCCGGCTGGCCAAGATCGCATCGATCGCCGCCCTCCTGGCTGCGTCGGCCCCGGAGGTGGTGCCGCTGGTCGTCGACTATTTGAGCGGAAACCTGCCCCAGGGGAAGGTCGGCCTTGGCTATGCGGCCGTGACCGCCATCGAGGTGTCGCCTGCGCCCGGCGCCACGCTCACCGTGCGCCGGGTGGACGAGGTCTTCGCCGAGCTGGCAGGGCAATCCGGACCGGGCTCCCAGCTCCGGCGACGGCAGGCGCTGACCGATCTCATGGCGGCGGCTACGGGCCCCGAACAAGCCTTCCTGCGTGGTTTGATCCTCGGCGAGCTTCGCCAGGGCGCCTCCGGCGGGATCATGGAGGAAGCCATTGCGGAGGCTGCCGGCGTGCCGGTCGGCCTCGTTCGCAGAGCGGCCATGGTGAGCGGCGACCTGGCCGCGGTCGGCCGAACGGCCGTCTCCGAGGGTGCCTCCAGTCTCTCGGAATTCGGCCTCCAGCTGTTCTCTCCTCTCCAGCCGATGCTGGCACAAACCGCCCCGGAGGTGGCCGCGGCGCTCGAGAAGGCCGGCCCGGCGGCGATCGAGTACAAGATCGACGGGGCACGGATCCAGGCACATCGCTTGGGTCGAGAGGTCCGGGTATACACGCGCAACTTGCGCGAGATCACCGAATGGATACCCGAGATCGTCGAGGAGATTGCCGCCCTCGACGCCGGCTCCCTCATCCTCGACGGAGAGGCGATCGCCCTCGACAGCGCGGGCCGGCCCCGCCCGTTTCAGGTCACGATGAGCCGCTTCGGACGGCAGTCGGACATCGGGCACACGGGCGCCGAGATTCCTCTCGTCCCGTTCTTCTTCGACTGTCTCCACCTCGATGGGAGCGACCTCATCGACCAGCCGGCTCGAGAACGCGCACAAGCGCTCGCCTCGGCAGTGCCGGCCGGCCTGATTGCCCCCCGTATCGAGACCTCCGACCCGGCCGCCGCCGAGGCGTTCTTCGAACGGGCCCTCGAAGCCGGCCACGAGGGCGTCGTCGTGAAGTCCCTGGAATCGCCGTACAAAGCCGGGCGGCGCGGGGCCGGATGGGTCAAGGTGAAGCCGGTACACACGCTCGACCTCGTTGTGCTGGCCGTGGAATGGGGCTCGGGACGGCGCCAAGGATGGCTCTCCAACCTCCATCTGGGCGCCCGCGGTCCCGGCGCCGGCGAGTTCACCATGCTCGGGAAGACCTTCAAGGGCCTGACCGATGAGCTGCTGGCCTGGCAAACCGAGCGGTTTCTCCAGCTGGAAACACACAGGAAGGGTCACATCGTGTTCGTGCGCCCAGAGCAGGTGGTCGAGATCGCGTTCGACGGCGTGCAACGCAGCTCCCGCTACCCAGGCGGCATCGCCCTGCGGTTTGCCCGGGTCAAGGGCTACCGGGAGGACAAGACGGCCGCCGAGGCAGACACGGTGGAGACCGTCCGGGCGCTGCTCGCCACGTAGTGGCACCCGGAGAACGATTAGGACAAGACCGCGGGCATCACCCCGCCATCAGCTGCCGTTCGAAACGGTCGCCGGGTTCGACTCGTTGCACTGAGCCGTCATCGTTCGGCGCCGGTATCTCTCGTGAGTCACTGATTCGTCCACCGATTAGTGCTCGGGGCAGAGCCATCCGCCTCTAGATGTGGGGCTCACACGTCAGGAGTATCAAGACATGAGGAAGTCACATGCATTTCAGGTGGTGTGGGCAGCTTCTCTCGTCGTCGCCGCGTGTGGTGGAACCACGGACGCGACGACCACCACCGAGCAGCCCGGGACCGTCGCACCAACAACCACGATGGCACCCGAGCCAACCACAACAACACGCACTCCAACGACAACGACAACGAGTCAACCGGCAGTCATGGAGACCATCACCGTCTACTACTCATCCGGTGACGCGTCCGACTGTTCCGAAGTGAAGGGATACGAGCGGACCCACCCGGCGGGGCTGGACCCGATCGTCGTTGCGTTTGACGACCTCGTCGGGGGACCCACCGGCGAAGAGATCGCAGACGGAGCATTCTCCTTCTTCTCCGCCGCCACCGCCGACGTCGTCCGATCGGTGACCCTCGACGCCTCTGGGAGGTTGTCGGTCGACTTCGACGACATGCGGGCGAGACTTGGCAACGCGTCTACAAGCTGTGGAAGCGCGTCGCTTCTCAGCCAGCTGAGATCCACGGCGTTCCAGTTCGAGGACGTCGAGCGGGTCAGGTTCTCGATCAATGGGAACTGCTCGGTCTTCTTCAACTGGCTTCAGGGCGAGTGCCAGGAGTTGACGCGGGAAGGCGGAACGAATGCCGGCAGCACCGAGGATTTCGCCTCGCGGTCGGGATGCACGCCCGGCACACCGGACCTGCCCGACGGCGAATGGTTCGGCTACATCGACGCCTCGGCGGCTGATGTGACGTTCGACCTGGCGTGCTGGTTCACCGGCACCGCAGCCGAGCGGGCCGCCGCCGAGGACGGCCAGGAGTCACCGCCACCAAACGACTACTACGTTCGCAACCTCAATTCGACGCTTCGGATCGTGCCCGTGGCGCCCGATGCCGAGGTCGACTGGTTACCAGATATCGGTGACCCGGCTACGGCAACGAAGGTCGACTACGTGACGTGGGTGGCAGCGCGGGTTGGTCGTAGCTTCCAGCCCGGGGTGTGGCTCACCGTCGCCAACGGGATGGTCACGTTCATCGAAGAGCAATTCGTGCCGTAACCCGGCGAGCAGACGTTACCCGGCTGTTTCGCGATCTCGCAGAATGCGTCGCAGTATCTTGCCGGACGCCGACTTGGGGATCTCATCGACGATATCGAGGTATCGGATCTGCTTGTAGTGGGCGACGTGTCCCGCCACATGCTCCATGATCTCCTCGGGCGTGGCCGCTGCCCCCGGTTTGAGCACGACAAACGCCTTCGGCACCTCCCCGGCTTCTTCGTCCGGTACGGGAATGACCGCGGAGTCGGCGACCGCGGGATGCGTGAGCAGCAGCCCTTCGAGCTCGGCCGGCGGCACCTGAAATCCCTTGTACTTGATGAGCTCTTTGAGCCGGTCGACGATGTACCAGTGACCGTCGCCGTCGACGTGGCCGATGTCTCCGGTATGGAGCCACCCGTCCTCGTCGATGGTGGCGGCCGTGGCACCGGGGTTGTTGAGATAGCCCTTCATCACCTGCGGGCCCCGGATCCAGATCTCACCGTCCTCATCGAGGCCGAGGTCGTTCCCATCGGGGTCCACGACCCGGCATTCGGTGTTCGAAATGGCCACACCGATCGATCCGGGCTTGAACTGCCCGGGCGGGGTGGCGTGTGTGACCGGGCTGGTCTCGGTCAGGCCGTACCCCTGCACGACTTCACAACCGATGCGGGCACTGGCTTCGGCGGCGAGGTCGGTACCAAGCGGAGCGGCGCCGGAGAAGACCGATCGCAAGGAGCTCATGTCGTACTGGTCGACCAGCGGGTGCTTGGCCATCGCCAGCACGATCGGCGGCACGACATAGGCGCGGGTCACCCGGTGGTCCTGAATGATGCGGAGAAACTCCTCGAGGTCGAAGCGGGGCATGGTCACTGCGGTCCCGCCGTTGTACAGCACGCCGTTCATCAGCACCTCCATGCCATAGATGTGGAAGAACGGAAGCACTGCGACGATCACCTCGCGGTCGGCCATCTGCAGAGCGTGCTCTCCCTGGGCGAGATTGGCGGCCAGGTTCTGATGGGTCAGCATGACCCCTTTGGGGAGGCCGGTCGTCCCGCTCGAATACGGCAGCGCAACCACATCCTGCTGTGGATCGACTTCGGCAAATCCGTGGTACGGGTCGGCGTCGAGCAACACCGAGAACGGCGTGGCACCGGCCGCCTCGCCCAGCACGAACACCTCCTCGACGCCGGTCGCCGCCGCCGCCTTGGAGGCTTGCTCGATGAACATCGGGATTGTCAGCAAGAGTTGAGCACCCGAGTCACGGAGCTGGAACTCGACCTCCTCGGCCGT
>JBFKDW010000120.1:0-5814 GCA_041619515.1 Acidimicrobiia bacterium | reverse complement strand
CCTCCCGGCTACGCCGGACTCCCCCCTCCGGGGGGAGAGAAACCGCCCTCCACCCCCGCAGGGGGAGAGCCCCGCACGGGCGGAAGGGACTCTGTCTCCTCCCCCGGAGGGGGAGGTGCCCCGCAGGGGCGGAGGGGGCGCTGTCTCCTCCCCCGCATCGGTTCCCCCCCGCCTGCAGTCGCCCGCACGGCCGCCCCCCTCCCGGCTACGCCGGACTCCCCCCTCCGGGGGGAGTGAAAACGCCCTCCACCCCGCAGGGGAGAGCCCTTTACGGCGGAGGGGGCGCTCCGGGGGGAGAGAAGATCGACAGGGGCGGCAGAGTGGGAGGGGACTGGCGGCTAGAGCGGAGACCCCGGGTCGGCGACAGGGCCACCGACCACGTCGCGAGTCAACAGCTCGGGGGCGAAGGCGACGGCCTCCCACGGGCGGGCAATCACGTGCCACGACAGCAGGGCGGCCGCCATCGGGACCGAAATCGGCGCATCGATGTGCACGCGGTTGTAGTTGACGGCCGACCCCCGCAGCCAGGCGGCCGGTTCCTGGCCGACCGTCAGCTGCCACCGACGTGGGATGTGCCCGTCGTGCTGGAGCATGTAGGCGAAACCAAGGCCGCTGACCTCCCAGCGGTTGCCCCAGAAAGAATCGCGGGTGGCTCGGGCAAACGGATGATCGTCTTCCACTGCCCGCACCACTCCCCACCCGTCGGGCTGCAGGGTCCAGCGGGTTCCGTCGCTCAACGTGACCCGGGTGTAGCAATTCCGTGGGCGGCGAACCGCCTTGGCGAGCACCTCGCCGCGCTGAACGAGCTGCCACTCATTCGAGAACAGCCCACTGGTGAGCTCGGCTTCACCGACTACCACTCTCGAGCCGTGCGCTTGCATGCCCCAACGGTAGTCGCCCGCGCGACGCCCGTATCATGCGAGCCATGCAGCTTCACCTTCTCGACGGCACCTATGAGCTGTTTCGCTCCTTCTTCGGAGCTCCCACCCGATCGGCTCCCGACGGCCGCGAGGTGGGGGCGGTGGCCGGGATCATCGCGTCCACCCTCGGCTTGCTGCGCGAGCCCGGCGTGACCCACCTCGGCGTCGCTACCGACTACGTCATCGAATCGTTTCGAAACGAGATGTTCGCCGGCTACAAGACGGGCGCAGGCATCCCGGAGGAGCTGATGTCTCAGTTCCGCGTGGCGGAGGAAGCCTGGGAGGCCATGGGGGTGACGGTGTGGCCGATGGTCGAGTTCGAAGCCGACGATGGCCTGGCCAGCGCCGCGTGGAAGTTCGAAGACCAGGTGGAGCGGGTTATCCTACTCAGCCCCGACAAGGACTTGGCGCAATGTGTCGACGGGACCAGGGTCGTGACCTATGACCGCCGCCAGCAAATCGAGCGTGACGAGCGGGGCGTGTGGGAGAAGTTCGGGGTGGCACCGTCCTCCATCCCCGACTACCTGGGGCTGGTAGGCGACACCGCCGACGGTATCCCCGGGCTGCCCGGATGGGGCGCCAAATCAACCGCCACCGTGCTCGCCCACTACCGAACCCTCGAAGAGATCCCCGACGACAGCTCCGATTGGGAGGTCCCCGTGCGGGGGGCAGGCAAACTCGCCGACACCCTTGCCGCCCATCGGGAAGACGCCATCTTGTATCGGGAGTTGGCGACGCTGCGCCGCGACGTCCCGATCTCCGAGACCCTCGCCGACCTCGAATGGCATGGAGCCCGCCGAGCGCCCTACGAGGCGTTGTGCGGCCGGCTGGGCCTCGACGGTCTCGCTTCGCGGCCCCATCGGTGGCAGGAATAGGTGGACGGATCTACCCGGCAGCGGCCGTACCGCTAATGGGCCGGGGACCAACGACCGACATCAAAGGACGAAGGCCCGTACCGGCAGAGACAGCCGGGTGGTTAGCCTCGCTACGGAGGTTGCACGTGACAGACTCGCCGAAGCGCACCGAGCCGCGAACCCGAGAACTGCCGCCCCGGCCCCACGGCGTGGCAGCATGGAACCATGACCGCTCCACCTGACAGCTCTCCAGCCGAATACGAGCTGGCCATCATCGGTGCCAACCGCGCCGGGATATCGGTGGCAATGGATGCCTACACCGCCGGCGTCAAGCGGATCGTCCTGATAGACAGCGATGAAGTCGACCTGCCCGATCTCGGCGGCCAGCCCGACCTGCTGTTCGGCCGCACCGTCGAACGCATCCGGGAGGACGGCGCGGTCACTGTCTCGGGGTCGGGATTCGAGACCACGGCGCGGGTGGCGGTGGTGGCAGGCCGCGGCGACAAGAGGTCGGTGCCTCCCGCCTACGACATACCGGCCAGCCTGTCGGAGCGGATCCACTACGAGATGCCCTCCGGGATCGCGGCCGGCGAGGATGTGCTGGTAATCGGGACCGGCGAGACCGGAGCCGAATACGCCGAGGACCTGGTCGAGAGCGGCCACGGGTCCGTGGCCCTCAGCCTGCCGTCGGTGGCCTTCGACCAGCTTGCCGGCCAGACACGCGAGGACCTCCTCCGCATCGAGACCGAACGCAAGGCCACGATCTTTTGGCACTCGCATCCCACAGCCGTGTTTGACGTCGACGGGTACCCGATGATCACATTCTCCGATCGCCGCACCCCCGACCTCGTCTTCGACCGGATCATCTACGCACTCGGGACGGGGGAGCGATCCCGGCACCTCGACCGCCTCAACATCGCACTGGAGGCCGTGTCCGAGCCGCCGGCGGTCTACGTGCTGACGGAAGAGGACCCGGACCCGGGCGAGCCCGAATCGCCCGAGATGGTCTACGTATCTCCCGGCCACGCCTGGGGGATCATCCACGACCGCCATTTCCCCGACCTCGACAAGCCTCACGACCTCGAGGCCCGGCCGGCGCTGGTGTTGAGCGGCCTGGCGGAACGACTACGAGAGAAGCACTACAACGCCACCATCACCTCGTTCGAGAACCACCACAGTGACCTCTGGATTCTGCGGGTCAAGCCGGACGTCGGCGACGCCAGGCACGAGCCCGGCCAGTACGCCACCCTCGCCCTCGGCTATTGGGAGCCGCGACTGGACGGAGAAGATGAGCACCTCGACGAGTCGAAAGTCGAAAAGCTGGTCCGGCGCTCATATTCGATCTCCCATCCGATGCTCGACGAGGCGGGGAACCTGCTGGCGCCCGAGGACATCGACGGCGTCGAGTTCTACATCGTCCTCGTACGACCCGAGGGCATGGACCACCTCCCCGAGCTCACACCCCGCATGGCGCTGAAGAAGGCAGGCGATCGGATCTTCATGGGTCCCAAGGTGGCCGGCCGCTACACCCTCAAGACCGTCACCGACCCCACTTCGGACGTCGTGCTGCTGTCGACGGGAACCGGCGAAGCGCCCCACAACAACATGGTGGCCCAGCTACTGCGGACCGGCCACACCGGGCGCATCGTCAGCGCCTGCACGGTTCGCTACCAACGCGACCTTGCCTACCTGGAGACTCACCGGCGCCTCGAGCAGTTGCATCCCAACTACAGCTATTTCGCGCTCACCACCCGGGAAGCCGACACCATCAACAACAAGGTGTACATCCAGGACATGATCACCAATGGCATGCTCGAGGAGGTTCTCGGGCATGCGCCCACCCCGGAGCGCACCCAGTTCTTCCTGTGCGGCAACCCGGCCATGATCGGCCTTCCCGAGACGTGGGAGGACGGTGATCCCGAATGGCCCGAGCCGCGGGGCGTGTGTGAGATTCTCACCGGGATGGGTTTCACAGTCGACCGCCGGGGCGTCGAGGGCGACGTCCATTACGAGGAATACTGGTAACCCGGCCCCGGATCGACGAGGCCGGAAGCCTCCTGCGGGGGAAAGAAACCGCTACGCCAGAGCGTGATCCACGTCGGCGATGAGATCGTTCGGCGACTCCAGGCCGACCGACAGGCGGAGCAACCCGGGCGGTGCCAGAGGATTCACGCTCGCCCGATGCTCTACGACCGATTCCACCCCTCCGAGGGAAGTTGCCCTCCGGAACAGGTGGAACCTGGTGGCAGCCTCGGCGGCCGCTTCGTAGGAGGCGAGCTCGAAGGACACGATCGCGCCGCCTGAGCTCATCTGCCGTGCCGCCACCTCGTGGCCGGGATGGGTGGCAAGGCCCGGGTACCACACCAAGGGCACCGCTCCGTCGAGGTACTCGGCAATGGCGGCTGCCGACTGTGATTGCCGTGCGATGCGCAGTGGGAGGGTCCGCACGCCCCGCAGGGTCAGCCATACGTCGAGCGAGCCGGGGATGGAACCATCCAACACCCGGGCTGCTTGCAGGGCAGCCGCTCGGTCGGGGTCTCGGGAAACGATCACCCCGCCCATGGCATCGGAGTGGCCCCCGATGTACTTGGTCGACGAGTGCACGACGAAATCGGCGCCCAGCGACAGCGGTTGCTGCAATACCGGCGTTGCGAACGTCGAATCGACCACCACCGCCACCCCGCGGGGGCCCAGCTCGGAGGTCACGGCGGCAATGTCGGTGATGAGGCACTTCGGGTTGGACGGTGTCTCGAGCCAGGCGACGTCCCCCGAGCCCAGGTCATCGAATCCCTCGACGATCTGCCAGCCATGGGGGGCGCTCGTGGCATAGCTGCGGGTGCCGTGGTAGACGTCGGCCGGCAGGTGGATTCGCTTCGGGCTCAGGTGGCGCAACAGCGAAGAAATCGCTGCCATCCCCGATGGGTATACGACGGCTCCACCGCCTTCCAGCGCACCGAGGACGGCTTCCAAGCGCTGAGTGGTGATGTGGTGGTTGCGCCGGTACACCAGCTCGTTCTGCTCGGACCGATCGTAGGTGGAGGCAACGTGTATCGGTGGAGCCAGGTCTACCCCGTCGGCGACGGCATCGTCCCCATGGAGTGCCGCGGTGGACGGGTCTGCGCTCACGCAGTCATCAGGCGCGGGTTGAGGGTGTAGGTCCCCATGACCGACGCTTCGGCGAGCACATGGCCGTCGAGGGCTTCTCGTACCTGGCCGCCGGTGAAGTCGCCGTCGACGTCGCAGCGCGGGACATCCAGTGCGTAGACGGTGAACACATACTCATGGATGAGCGAGTCGTTCCAGGGTGGGCAGGGCCCGTCGTATCCGAAGTACAGGCCCTCCATGTCTGGATCGCCGGTGAACCAGCCGGTGTAGTCGTTGAGGCCCTGGCGGGTTCCGCCCGGCCCGGCCGGCCCGTCTTTGCCGCGTGCGGTCACGCCATCTGAGAACTCGCCCTCGGCGATGCTGCGCGCAGCCGAGTTGAGGTCTACCAGCACCCAGTGGAAGAAGTCCGTTCGCGGGAGATCCGGCGGCACCTCCCGACCCTCCTGGTTGACGTCGTCGCCGGCGGTGGGGACGACGCGATCCCAGCACAGGATGGCGAACGAGGCCGTGTCCGCGGGAACGTCATCCCAGCTGAGTCCCGGGTTGCGGTTCGGGCCAAATGTGGCGTGGGTTCCCGGATCGGGAACGCAGAACGCGAATTGCCCAGGGATCGGCTGTCCCTCTTCGATGCCGGCGATTGTGAGTTTCACAGCACCACCTCCTTGCCATCCAGCCTAGGAACCGCCGGGGCCACGGGGGGCTGCCCCCCTCCCGGCTACGCCGGACTCCCCCCTCCGGGGGGAGAGAAACCGTCTCTCCTCCCCCGGAGGGGGAGGTGCCCCGCAGCGGCGGAGGGGGACTCTGTCTCCTCCCCCGCCACCAGAACCCACACCCAGGACTCCCCCCTCCCGGCTACGCCGGACTCCCCCCTCCGGGGGGAGAGAAACCGTCTCTCCTCCCCCGGAGGGGGAGGTGCCCCGCAGGGGCGGAGGGGG
>JBFKDW010000119.1:0-5941 GCA_041619515.1 Acidimicrobiia bacterium | reverse complement strand
GCCGCAACCCGCACGGCTGCCGCAACCCGCAGGGCCGCCCCCCTCCCGGCTACGCCGGACTCCCCCCTCCGGGGGGGAGAGAACCACCACCACTCTCCTCCCCCGGAGGGGGAGGTGCCCCGTAGGGGCGGAGGGGGCGCCCGCCGCAACCCACGCCTGCAGTTGCGCAGCAACTGCCAAGCAGCCCGCAGGGCTGCCCCGAAGGGGCGGAGGGGGCGCAGTTACTCCGGGGCTGCCGCCACCGACGCAGTGGTGATGCGGGGGTCGGCGGCGGCGAGCCGGGTGCCGTCGTCCTCGATGCGGATGATCGATGCCGGGCCCCAATCCCGTTGCGCCGGCATGACCGCCGGGTTGTGGCCGCGGGCGCGGAGGCCGTCGAGCACGCTTGTGGGCATGGTGTCCTCGATCTCGGGCTGCGAGGTGGTTTCGGGGCCGAACTCCTGCAGGGACCAGCGGGGCATCGACTGCGCCTCCGACGGATTCATGCCCACATGCAGGATGTCGGCCGCCAATTGCGCCACCAGCTGCGGCTGCAGGTCCCCGCCCCGGCTTCCCAGCAGCATCGACAGACGACCATCCCGGGTCCACAGTGAGGGCGCCAGGGTGTGGGCGGGGCGTTTGCCCGCCGCGAGCTGGTTGGGGTGCCCGTCGGCCAGGGTGAAGCCCGCCCCGCGGTTTTGCAGCCACACCCCGGTGTCGCCGGCCGAGATGCCGCTGCCGATTCCGCCGAAATTGGATTGCATGAGCGACACCCCCAGGCCGGGCTCATCCATCGTGCACATGTAGGCGGTGCCACCGGGCAGCGGAAGCGCGGCCGGCCAGCGGGCGGCGCCGCTGGTGATGGCGAACGCTCGTTCGGCGAGTCGCAGCGGATGAAGCAGCTCATCGACGGAGACCGTCATGTGGTCGCCGTCGGCCAGGTGGAGGCCCCGATCCCAGGCGGCGGCCCGGTATGCCTCGATGAGGAGGTGGTGGAAGTCGGGGTCGTCGAATCGCGCCGGGGCCCCGAGTTGCTCGAAGATGGCCAGCGTCGCCAGGGTGATATAGCCCTGGCTGTTGGGTGGAATCGTCCAGGCCGTTTCGCCGAGCACCTCGAGGCGGGCCCCTTCCACCCAATCGGGACGATTGGCGGCCAGGTCGGCCCCGGTGAGGACTCCGGCGGTGGCCTGTTCGATCGCCTCTGCCATCCGGCCGCCGTAGAACGCCTCCCGCCCGTCCTCGGCGATTGCCCGCATGCTGGCCGCCAGCGCCGGCCGTTTGAGAACGGCCTCCCGCCGGGGGGCGTTTCCGCCGGGGTAGAGCTCGAAGGCGGAGGGCTGGTCGCCCACCAGATCGGCGATGGATGCCAGGTTGAGGGCCATCTCGTCTGACACCGGGAACCCTGCTTCGGCCAGCCGGATGGCCGGTGCCAGCACGTCGCCGAGGGAACGGGTGCCGAAGCGTTCCAGCAGTTCAATCCAGCCATCGACGCAGCCCGGGACGGTGACCGTGGCCGGATGCTGGGAAGGCATGTCTTCGTGCCCCTCGCTGCGCAGTGCCGCCGCCGAGGATCCGGCGCCTGCCCGGCCGCTGGCATTGAGCACGGCCGGAGCTGCCGTTCCCGGCTGATGGATGAGGGCGAAGAGGTCACCACCGATGCCACAGTCGGTGGGGCGGACGACGCCCACCACGGCATTGACGGCAATTGCCGCGTCAACCGCGTTTCCGCCTGCTTCCATGATCTCGAGGCCTGCCTGCGAGGCAAGCTGATGAGGCGAAACGGCGCAGGCGCCGGTTCCCACGTACGAGCGGAGCATGTAAAAAGCCTAGGCCCGGCGCCGAAGCGGGGACCGCGGGGTTGCCGGCCGTGTTTTGCTCCGATGCAAACGACCGAGAGGATCGCCAACATGGCTACGCAGCTTCGGATCTACCGGCTCGATCCGGCCCGGGTCGAGGAATTCGTGACCCTGTGGCGCGAGCAGATTGTGCCCGCCCGGCGCGCCGCCGGGTTCAAGGTGCAGGGTGCGTGGGTTTCACGGGCCGAAGCCGGGTTCGCCTGGGTGATTTCGCATTCGGGTGACGCCACCACGTTCGTCGAGGCGAGCGAGGCGTATTACGACTCGGAGGCCCGGCGCAGCATGCGGCCCGCTCCCGATGAGTTCATCGTCGAGTCCGACACGGTGATGGTGGACCGGCTGGCCTAGTCGCTGCCGGCGCGCACCTCCACTTTCTCCTCCACTTCGGATTGGCGACGATGGGCTTCCAGCGCTGCCTCGTGGCCCTCGATGTCGATGTGGGGAAGCCATTCGAGCCAACTGGGGAGGAACCAGTTGTAGTCGCCGAGCAGTCGCATCGTGGCAGGCACCAGGATCGACCGGACGATGGTGGCGTCGAGGAACACGGCGACGGCCAGGCCGAATCCCATCTGCTGGAGAGCGACGAGCTCGCCGAGGGCGAACCCGCCGAACACCGCCACCATGATGAGGGCGGCGCCCGTGATGATCGCTCCGGTGGTGCGAAGCCCGTGAGCCACCGACAGGGCGTTGTCGCCGGTCTGGTCGAAATGCTCCCGGATGCGGGTCAGCAGAAAGACGTGGTAGTCCATCGACAGCCCGAACAGGACTGCAAACAGAAACAGCGGGAGCCACGCCTCGATCGACTCCACTTGCCGGAATCCGAACACGGACTTGAACCACTGCGGGCCCACATCCGCCTGGAACGCCAGCACCACGGCTCCGTAAGCCGCCGCCACCGACAGCAGGTTCAACAGGATGGCCTTGACGGGCAGGACGATGGATCGGAACACCACCGTCAGCAGGATGAAGCTGAGGCCCAGCACGAAGGTGAACACGATGGGCGTGAACACGCGCACATCCTCGAAGAAGTCGACGTTGAAGGCGCTGGCTCCCCCGACGAGCACCTCGACGTCGGTGCCGGCAAACGCAGCAGGTATCAGGTCATCTCGCAGCGTTTCCACCGTGGCGGTGGCGGCTTCGCTTTGGAAATCACCGGTGAGCGGCACCGACAGCAGGGCCAGGTCGCCGGACGGGTTCACGACCAGCGGGTCGGGGGTCCCGAGGTTCGGGTTTCCCGCCAGCGAGCCGGTCAGCGCGGAAACGGCGGCAGTGACCTCTGGCGTGATCTGACCGTCGATGACCACCTCGACGGGCTCGGTGGCGCCTCCCAGCCCGAACTCGTTCTGGAGTATTTCGAATCCCTGCCGGGATTCGAGGTCTTCGGGCAAGGTGCTGATGCCGGAGAATCCCGTCTCCATGCGCAGCGCGAACGATCCCAGGAGGAGCATCACGCCGGCTCCGACGGCCAGCCAGGCGATCGGCCGCCCCATCACCAGCGCAGTGATCTTGTCCCACATGCCACCGGTCTTGTCGACGTTGTCGAGCGAGGCTTGTTTGCGCACCCGACCCTTGTTGATGCGGTCACCGAGGAGAGCCAGCACTGCCGGGAGCAGGGTCATTGATGCGGCCACGGCCAGCAGCACGACCACGATGGCGCCGATGCCGAGGCTGCGGAAGATCGTGTTGGGGACGAACAGCATGCCCAGCAGCGCCAGCACGACGGTGAGCCCGGAGAAGAAGACCGCCCGGTTGGCGGTTGCACCCGCCCGCCCGATCGCTTCGATCTTGTCGAAGCCGCGCACCCGCTCCTCCCGGTAGCGGGCGACGATGAAGAGGGCATAGTCGATCCCGACGGCCAGTCCGATCATGGTGATGAAGTTGACGACGAAGAAGGACAGGGACATGAAGTTGCCGATGAAGGCGGTCGCTCCGATCGCAACGGCAATGGCGGCTACCGCCAGCAGGATGGGAAGCCCGGCGGCTACCGCCGCCCCGATGACCGCGAGCAGCACGATGAGGGCGACGACCACGCCGATGGTCTCACCCTTCTCCAAGCCTTCCTGGGCGAGTCGCTCGAAGTCGTTGTTGACCGTTCCCTGGCCGAAGAGACGAACCTCGATGCCCGACGGGGCAGGCACACCGTGGACGGCGTCCTTGACGGCTGCCGCGTCGGTGGCGGCCTGGTCGAGGTCGGTGGTGGTGAGCACGACGGTTAGCAGCTGATCGCCGCCGTCGCCCGAGATGACCGGCTGCCCGGTCGGCCCCACCGGGACGACCGCTTGCACGAGGTTGGTGCCCAGGCTGCTCACGGCCGCCTGCAATTGGGCGACGTAGCCCTGGAAGTCGGCGTCCGCGGCGGTCCCGGGACCGGAACTCACGACGACGAGCTCGGTGAAGTTGGAAGGACCCCGCAGCCGTTCCTCGAGGAGGAGCTCGGCCCGCTTCGCTTCGGGCTCATCGGTGAAATCGAAGTCGGTTGTGAGGTTCTCCGACAGGAACAGGGCGCTCAACGCGAAGCCGAGCACGAGCAGCCCCACCCACGAACCGATGACCAACCGGGGATGGGTGCTGCTGGCACGGGCGATGCTCTCGGGATTGACGTTCACGGTGTGTTCCTCCCCTGGCTCATCCGGCTCCATGATCGGTGGAGCCCGATCGAACGCAACTCATGCACGACGCTGTTGATCTACAACCCCGCCTGCCCGAGATTATTCAATCGAGCGCGGTCCATGTCGACAGCACGGTTCCCTGGGGGACGGTGCGCTCGGAGTTGGTGGCTTGGATGACGCCGTCCTCGTCGATGCCGACATTGGTGTTGGAACAGCCGCCCGCCTCGTACGCCTGGTAGTTGACGCGGAGCGCCCGGGGGTGCACGACGTCTCCGTCGACGGTGCGCGCCCCAAACCCGCTCCACCGAATCCGCACCGGCGGATCGTCACAGGCGGCGAACACTTCCGACCACACGACCGGATCCGTGAGCTGTTGGCCGCCGGCGAAGAGGTCCCGAACGACCGTCGTGCGGCCGGCTGCAAGGTCGGCGATCTCGCCCCGCCAGCCGTCCTCGACCGGACTGATCCGAAACCGGTACGGAGTCTGCGGCTGCCAGGGGAAGTCGCGGGTGTTCGGGTCGGCCGGGGTCGACGGGAGGGGTGATTCCGAGCCGGACAGGATGCGGCCGTGATTGTCGTAGCCTCCCCAATTTGCGGCGGTGTGGCCGGGATGGCGGCTGTTCCATTGCAGTCCGAGGTGGGCACCGCCGTGCCTCCGGCGCCCGTCACCGAAGGACGCCTGCAACGCCCAGAAGTAGAGCCGGTCGACGGCAGGTGGCTCGATCACCTCGAAGGTCGCCTGCACCCCGGCCAGCGGTGCCGACGGTGGCAGCTGCCAATGAAGATGGAACGACGAAGCCCCGTTCTCAGACGGCGGGCGGCCCCCCACCCGCTGCTGTGGCTTGAACCAGCCCATCAGGGATCGCGTGACCCGCTGCTGCGGCCTATCCCCAGCCGGAACCCGGATAGATGCGGTCGATGATCTCGGTCAGCTCCGGATCCGTCAGCTGGCTCTCGAAGCCGGCCTGGCCGGGGGCACGGAGGGGCTCATGTTTGACGGCTTGTTCGAGCACCGAGCGGATCATCTCGTCGACGGGCGTGCCCGCCTCGGCGGCGGCGGTCTCGAGACGCTTCTTCAACTCAGCCGGCAAGCCGATGGTGGTGGGCTCGAGTGGTTCCATGTGGCGGCCAGCCTATCGGTGATGTCCTGGTGTGTAAATGATTCTTCGCAGCTCCCGTTTTCGCGTTTGGCGCCCGGGATGCACCCTTGCGTCTATCCCACCGACCGCTATACACTTAGTCGCTGCGACGCGGGGTGGAGCAGTCTGGTAGCTCGTCGGGCTCATAACCCGAAGGTCGCGGGTTCAAATCCCGCCCCCGCTACGAACGGCGAAAGTCAGGCCATGGCCTGGCTTTTGTTGTTTCCTATGTGAAATCAGGCCCTGGTTCAGCAGCCGGCACGGCGACCTAGATTGAACGTGTGAGCAGCCGAACGCGCACACCATGGTTCGACGAGTCGTGACCCTCATCGCCCCTTTCGCCGTTCTGGTGCTGGCG
>JBFKDW010000118.1:0-5989 GCA_041619515.1 Acidimicrobiia bacterium | reverse complement strand
GGGGGCCATATCTGCCGCCCCCTGGGGATCGGCCGGCATCCTCCCCATCTCGTGGATGTTCATTGCGCTCATGAGCGGGGAGGGGCTGCGGACGGCAACGGAGGTGGCGATCCTCAACGCCAACTACATCGCCCACCGGCTGGCCGGCGCCTACCCGATTCTGTACACCGGCGCCGGTGACCTGGTTGCCCACGAGTGCATCATCGATTTGCGACCCATCACCAAGGAGTCCCACGTCACCGCCGACGACGTCGCCAAGCGTCTCATGGACTTCGGTTTCCACGCCCCCACGATGTCGTTTCCGGTGCCCGGGACCCTCATGATCGAACCAACCGAGTCGGAGTCGAAGGCAGAGCTGGATCGCTTCTGCGAGGCGATGCTGGCGATCCGTGCCGAGATCGACGACATCACCGCCGGCACCATCGACGTCGAAGACAGTCCGCTGCGGCACGCCCCCCACACGGCCCATCAGATCGCCGGCGGGGACTGGGCACGTCCCTACAGCCGGGAGCAGGGCGCCTACCCGGTCGCCTCCCTGCGAGACGGCAAATACTGGCCGCCGGTGGGTCGCATCGACCACAAGTACGGGGATCGCAACATCGTGTGCGCCTGCCCACCAATCGAGGCGTATCAGTGAACGTCCTCGTTCTGGCGCACGGCCGTGAGATCACACCGGGATGGCTGCTGAACGCCCTCGAGGAGGTCGCAGCCGACCATGTGATGGTCGATCTCAGCCGCGGAGACCCGGTCCCCGTCCAGCCGTGGGACAAGATCGTCGTGCTCGGAGGACATATGGGGGCCTACGACGAGGGGGATCATCCCTGGCTGACGGCCGAGAAGGAATTCATCCGGATGCAGCTTGCCGACGAGACACCGCTGCTCGGCGTGTGCCTCGGGTCGCAGTTGCTGGCCGACGTCATCGGCGGACGAGCCTATCGGAGCGAAGGCACCGAGGCGGGATTCATCACCCTCCAGCGAACGGAAGCCGGCCGGGCAGATGAGACCGTTTCCGCCATCGACGGCCCCGTCGTCTCCTGGCACCACGACACCTTCGACCTTCCTCCCGGCGCCGACCTGCTGGCGTTCACGGGCGGCTATCCGCAGGCCTTTCGCTACGGCTCGGCGCTCGGTGTGCAGTTCCACCCGGAGGTCACGCCCGAGATGTGGAGGCGCTGGGTGGCGATGGCCGGCACCGACGACCTGGTGGAGGCCGGCGTCGATCCTGAAGCCTTCTCCCAGCGGTTGACCGACGAATCTGAGCGGCTGCGGGACCAGGCGGTCTCGTTCTTCCGGGCGTGGCTGGAGGAGTGAGGGCGCTGCTGGTGGCAGCCGCCGTGCTGGCAGCCGGTTGTGCCGGCGAGGCGGCACCCGCTCCGGAGACCACACGAGAGGCTGCCCCCGCAACGACGACAACAACGGCAGGAGAGCCGGCGGCGGCGACGACCACCACCTCCTCGCCCAGCGACCCTGCCCCGGCAGCCCCGGAGGGGCAGAACGAGGCAACCGTGGGCGGCGACCGGCCAGCCCGGCTGGTGCTGCCTCCCGGCTGGGACGCGGCAGGCCTGCCGCGGCCCTTGGTCGTCCTTCTCCACGGATACACCGCCAGCGGCCGCCTACAGGACGTGTACCTCGGAGTCAGCGCCACCGGCTCCGACCTCGGGTATCTCACGCTCACTCCCGATGGCACGAGGGACTCGTTCGGGAACCGGTTCTGGAATGTCACCGATCTCACCACGCCGGTCGACGATGTCGGATATCTGTTGGCCCTCATCGACGAGGTCGTCGCCGACTACAACGCCGACCCCGCCCGTGTGTTCGTCGTCGGCCACTCCAACGGCGGCTTCATGGCCAACAAACTGGCGTGTGAGCATCCGGGTCGCATCGCCGGCATCGCCGCCATCGCCGGGGGCCTCTTCGGCTCGGGCGACGCCTGTTCGGAGCCGATGCGAGTGCTCTTCATCCAGGGCACGAGCGACGGCACCGTTCCGTACGAGGGCGGTGTCTTCTTTGGGAGTCGGATCCTGGGAGCCGAAGCCACGGCCGCCCGCTGGCGGGAGGTGGGCGCCTGCGCCGACTCAACGGTTCGGGAGGGTCCTTTCGACTTCGACCTGTTGGTGGCCGGGGAGGAGACGACGATAACCGTGTGGGACGACTGCGCCGACGGAGCTTCCGTCGAACTGTGGACCATGGAGGGATCGGGCCATATCCCGGGTGTATTGCTCGACTTCCGAGCAACCCTCATGCAGCGGCTGCTGGCAACCGGCCCTCCAGTAGGGTGACCGCATGATCAACTGGGGAATCCTCGGCGCCGGCCATATCGCCGGCGCCATGGTCCAAGGGATCCGGGAAGCAGGAGGCCGGGTGGCGGCCGTGGCCTCGCGCAGCTCCGAGCGAGCTCAGAGCTTTGCAGAGCGTTATGCAATCCCACATCAGTACGTTGGCTACGACGCGCTGCTGGCCGACGAGGCCATCGACGCGGTGTACGTGGCTACCAGGAACCAGCAGCATCATCGCAACACCCTGGATGTGGTCAGCGCCGGGAAAGCCGTCCTGTGTGAGAAACCGCTGGCGCTGAATGCAGGACAGGCCCAGGAAATGGTGGCGGCCGCCACCACCGCCGGCGTGTTCTTGATGGAGGCCATGTGGATGCGGTTCATCCCTGCCGTAGTGGAGCTGCACGAGTTGGTCGTCGCTGGTGGCCTCGGCGAGATCAAGGCCGTCTCGGCCGACTTCGGGTTTCGCGCCGACGCCGGGCCCGGCCACCGCCTGGTCGAGCCCGACTTCGGCGGCGGAGCCCTACTCGATCTCGGCGTGTATCCCGTCTCCCTCGCCATGTTGATCCTCGGCGAACCCGACCGGGTCTCGGCCAGCGCCGCCATGGCGGAGTCCGGGGTCGACGAGCAAGTGGCGGCCGCCCTCACCTTCCCGGGTGGTGGCGTCGCCGCGATGTATGCCTCCTATATGGCCGAGTCCCCAATGGAAGCCCAGATTGTGGGCACGAACGGACGGGCGAGGATCCATCCCCGATTTCACCAGCCGGAGCGGATCGACGTCATCTCGCCAGACGGCTCGGTGGCGACCATCGACCGGCCGTTGAACGGAAGCGGGTATCGGTTCGAGGTGGCAGAGGTGCACCGGGCCCTTGCCGCCGGTGAGACGGAGAGCCCGATGCGCCCGCTCGATGACTCGCTGGCCGTCATGCGGGTGCTCGATGCGATCCGGGCCGAAATCGGGGTCGTCTATCCCGGTGAGCGCTAGCGTGCCCGGCACCCCGGGCGGCGGGATATCTTCGCGATGACGGATCGCTCCGTTCATCTCGTCGGCACGATTCCAGCCGGCAGCACCGAGAACGCCCTCTCGTGGGTGACCGGGATTCTCGGCGACAGCATTGGACCGTGTCTGCCCGACGGCGAGACCGGAGACCGGGCCGACTGGGTGAACCGGCTGGTGGAGAACCTGCGGCGGCACCCCGATCTCGAACTCGCTCGGGATGGCTCCTGGTCGAGCTACACCGACACCCCTGCCTTTCGAGTGAGGAAGGGCCGGCACCTGCGCTGGGTGGACCTCGACTACTACGAGGAGTTCGCAGCATCGTGGCCGGTGTATGAGGACATGGTGGCGGGCTCGGGGAGGAGATTGCAGGTAGGCATTCCCGGCCACTTCGACGTGGCGGCAGTCTCGTTCGGCTTCAACCTCCCGATTACGCTCCGCAACCTCGGCCCGTTCCGCGACGCCACCATTCGGGAGATGGGGGCAATCTGGGCCCGGGGCGGCGATCAGGTCGTCTTTCAGATCGAAGTCCCTATCGAGTTGATCATGCTCAGCAAGATGCCCGGCCCGGCCCGGCCGGCGGCGGCCAAGCGGTTCGCCCGGGAGATCCTCCGGCTGGTCGAGGCTGCGCCACCGGGAGCCCGAATCGGCTTGCACCTCTGCCTTGGTGATCTCAACAACGAGGCGATGGGGAACCCGGCTGATGCGGGACCGCTGGTGATCCTCGCCAACGCCATCATGGCCGGGTGGCCGGCCGGGAGAGTTCTCGAGTACGTGCACGCCCCCTTCGCCCACGGGGCCGATCCACCCTCTATGGACCCCGACTACTACGCCCCGCTGTCGGGGCTGTGGATTCCAGAGGACGTCCGATTCATCGGTGGCTTCATCCACGAGGGCAGCACCATCGCGGATCTCGTCAGTATCCGTGACCAGATCGAGCACCAGCTCGGCAGGCGGATCGACGTGGCGGCCTCCTGTGGTCTCGGCCGCCGGGATCGGCCCGCCGCCCGCAAGAACCTGGAGATTGCCAAAGCGGTGGCGCTGGCCGACTAGCGCGCGCCTGCGGACCGCAGTGGCGGGTGCCGGGTACACTGTCGGAACACTGTTGAAAGGCATCAGATGACCAGCTTCACCAGGATCCGTGTCGCGGCGGCCCGGTCGGAGAACGCCCCGCCGGCGCCCACCCTCGACGACCGGATCCCGTTCCGGCTCGCTCTGGCGGTGGCCGCGCTGTGGGTGGTGTCTCTGTATGTCATCTTCAGCCTGGCACCGGCGCCGACCACAGACGATCCGACTACCACCGCCATCCTGGTTGGGGTCGCGTTCGACCTCTCGATTCTCGCCACGGTCGCCGGTTTCGTCGTGCTTCGCCGGTGGGGTTTGCTGGCTTCGGCCGTCGGAGGCGCCGTCCTGCTGGTCGGGGCCGGATTGTGCTCGTTCGCGGGCCACACCGGTGGCTGGCTGGTCGCCCAGTACGTTGCCGGCGCAGCCATTCTCGGAGTGAGCCGGGCCGCCTTCCGCCGTTTCTGACTAGCCGAGGGCGTCGAGCTCGTTGAGCACCGCGTCGACTTCGTCGGTCGTGTTGTAGTGCACGAACCCGACGCGAACCAGGCCGGTCTGACCGAGGCTCCTCATGACTTCCACGGCGTAGTAGGTGCCGTGGGAAACGCAGATGCCGCGATCGCCGAGAATCCTCGCAACCTCTGCGTCGGTCCGCCCGTCTACCGCAACGGCGAACGTAGCCGTGCGGTCTCCGCCCGTGGCCCCGAACAGCCGAACATGGCTCAGCTCGGAGATGCCGGCGAGGAACCTCTCAGCCAGCCGCCCTTCGTGGGCACCGACCTTCGCATAGGCGGAGGTGAGCCGATCCCGCCGGCTCTCGCCACTGCCGAGGGACGCCAGATAGTCGACGGCGGCGGTGACTCCGCTGAGGGTCTCGAAGCTCTGGGTGCCAGTCTCCCATCGATCGGGTCCCCGTTCGGGAGCCGGGCGCACCTTGTAGGCGGGAAGCGACTCGAGCAGCCCAGCCTTCCCGAACAGGATCCCGATATGGGGCCCGAAGAACTTGTAGGCAGAGGCAACGAGGAAGTCGGCATCCCATGCCCGCACATCGATGAGCCGGTGGGGCGCGTAATGGACTGCGTCGACGTACAGAATCGCAGGAGTTGCGTGGACGCGCTCGGCCACCGATCGGATGTCGACGATGCTCCCGATGGCATTCGATGCTGCGGTGACCGCCACCAGCCTGGTGCGGTCACTCAAGACGGCGTCGAACGATGCGGGGGCGAGCCGGGAATCCTCGAAGTCCACCCAGCGGACCGTGACATCACGTTCTTCGGCAGCCCGCAACCACGGAGCGATGTTGGCGTCGTGGTCCAGCCGGGTCAGCACGATCTCATCACCCGGCCGCCAGGTAGCGGCCACCGCCCGGCTCACCGCGAACGTGTGGCTCGTCATGTTCTGAGCGAACACGATCTCGTTCGGCGACCCGTTGTAGAGGTCGGCCATGGCGGCACGAGCGTCGCTGACGATGGCAGCGCTCAGCTGCGACGACGCGTACCGCCCGCCGAGATTGCTGATCCCCTCGCGCAGGGAAGATGCGATGGCGTGGAGGACCGATTCGGGAACCTGCGTGCCCCCGGGCCCGTCGAGATAGACGAGGGGCCGTCCGTCGTGCTCTCGCTCCAAAGCGGGAAACCGGCTCCGAACGGCGCTGAGG
>JBFKDW010000117.1:0-6224 GCA_041619515.1 Acidimicrobiia bacterium | reverse complement strand
TTGCTCGATCCCAACTTCTTCAGGGCCGTCGTCGTCATCCTCGAGCATGACGAGAACGGAGCGGTGGGTGTGATCCTCAACCGCCCGAGTGAGAGCCGGCTGGGTGATGAACTGCCCGAGTGGGCGCCGCTGTTGGCCGAGCCCGGAGTGGTGTTCGTCGGTGGCCCGGTGCAGCCCGACGCGGCCGTGGGGCTGGCAGATGCCGTGGCGGGCGCAACCGGCGCCGGAGTGGACATCGTCGACCTGTCGGCGCCGCCCGGCGAGATCCAAGCCCGGGTCCGAATCTATGCGGGCTACGCAGGCTGGGGCCCGGGCCAGTTGGAAGACGAGCTCGTCGAAGGAGGCTGGATTGTCGTCGAGGCGATGCCGGGGGACGCATTCGCGCCCGACCCCGAGGGCCTGTGGAGGGCGGTTCTCAAACGGCAGGCGGGAACCACCGCCCTGCTGGCCTCGTTTCCGATCGATCCCCGCCTGAACTGATCCGCCGGTACTAGCGTCGTTTCGATGGAACACAACCTCGACAACACTGCGCTCGTCGTCGTCGACGTCCAAGCCGGGTTCGACCTGCCGGGCTGGGGTGCTCGCAACAACCCCGACTTCGAGAGCAACCTGGCGGCTCTTCTCGCCGCCTGGCGGGCGGAGGGCCGACCGGTTGTCTTCGTCCGGCACGACTCGGTGAAGCCGGACTCGCCGCTTCGTCCCAACCAGCCCGGCAACAACCTCAAGGAAGTCGTCAGCGGCGAGCCGGACCTGCTCGTCACCAAGAACGTCAACTCGGCGTTCTTCGGTGAGCCCGATCTGCATGGCTGGTTGCAGGACCGGGGGATCACCGGGGTGGCGGTCACGGGGATCCAGACCAACATGTGCTGCGAGACCACCGCCCGGATGGCCGGCAACCTCGGCTATGACACGCTGTTCGTGCTGGATGCCACCTACACCTTCGACCTCCCCGCCCACGGCGGAGGCATCATCACCGCCGACGAGCTAGCCAGGGTGACCGCCAGCAACCTCCAGGATGAGTTTGCAGACGTGGTGATGACCGCCGACTTGCTCTGAGCCTGCCTAGTGGCGCAGCGCCGCCGCCAAGATGCCGGGCAGGTGGCGGAAGCCCGGATCGGCGGCAAAGCGGGTGAGTCGCTCGCCGGCCTTGTCGGCCCGGCGGTGGGTGACGAACCAGGGTGGCTTCGGCGACAGGTGGAACTGGCCGCTCAACAACGCCCGGGGGAACGGGTGAAACGGGGCGTAGACCACCGTCTTTTCGGGCCGATCGAACATATAGGCGTTGTGCACCACCCCAACGCCGCTTCCGATGTCGGCTGGGGTGTGGCCGGGGTAGGCACCCCAGGTGGCCGTCGGGAGCAGGTATCCCGCCCCCGTCCAGCTGTTGACACCGACGTTGCCGTAGTCCAGATCGGCGATGGCCTGATCGAGCACCGCCCCCAGTTGCTCCTGGGTGCGGGGGTGGACGAGAAACTGGGCCCCGAGTGTTCCCGCCAGCCTCTCGTTCGAGAAGTCGACCGCAGCCCGCAAGAAGGCTGCCGGGTCCCGCACCGGGAGCTGGGTGGTGGCATACACTCCGCCGAAGAACTCGGTCGTGAAGGCGTAATCGTCGTTTCCGCTGGGGTCGACGTCGGTGATGAGGGTTCGCGGGACCGGCCCGGAGTCCAGGACCTCAGCTTGGGGGTGCTTGGCGACCGCCGCCTGCTGACGCTCGTCGGCGCCGGGGTAATAGGCCTCGCGAACAGGGATGCTGCGGATGGTGCGCCGCAGCTCGTCGACAAGTCGATTTGATCCCGGCCACCCTTTTGGAAGCACCAGCACCTGCGAGGCGATGCAGTTGAACCCGGCGTTGTGGAACTTCTGGGTGGCGAGATGCTCTGCCTGGTAGGCGAGGTCGGCATCGGTCCACGGCCCGGGAACGACGATGGTCGGACCGACGCCGCCCAGCTCACTGGTGAACGGCTTCGAGATAATGGGCTCGTTTCGTGCCCGCCGGTCGGCACCCGCCTCGCCGTCGCCGAAGACGATTCTGTTGTAGGTGTCGGCGCTGCCGGTGATGTGGAGGGCATCCACCAGGTCGTGATTCGTCAGATAGGCACCGACGTCGCTCCCGCCGTAGGCGAAACGGAGATACCCGTCGTCGATGAGGTCGGTGGCAATCTCCTCGAACAGGCGACCCAGGTAGTCGTTGATCGGGTTCATCTTGACCAGCGACACCTGGCCTTCGATGAACATCTTGGTCAGCACATCGAGAAGCGGGATGGAGGAGATGTTGCCGGCGCCGAGGATCAGGCCGACCGTCCCCCGAGGATTCGGCTGCTTGTAGAACGAGGCTACGTGATCACGCAGGTTGGCGGGAGTCACACCCTCCTGCATCCATACTTCCGCCCGGTATCCGTTGAGGAGCAGCCGGTCGAAGATGTCACCCGGGAACACTTCGACCACCACCTGGCCTCCATTCCGGGTGTGAATACTGGTGCCGGCAAGCACGTCGGTGCCGGTCGCTATCGCCGTCAGCGATTTCGTGAGGGCATTGATGGCGAGCAGCAGCGCGTAAGGCCCGGAAATCCACTCCTCACCGGCCAGCGGTGAGCCGGCGGGCAACCGCTTGTGTTCGAGCGAGACGGCCACCCACTCGTCGGCGTGGGCCGCCGTCGCCCTCCGCATCGAGTCGAGGTAGCGAAGCTTGTGGTCGACCGCGAGACGAGCCCACTCGTCCTTCTTGATGCTGAGTTGGGACAGCGCCCGGTCGACCCTTGCCTCCACGTCAGCCGACCGGAACGGTCTGGATTGCCCGTTCCAGGGCATCGTGCGCCTCGTCGGCGATCTCCTGGACCGCCGGTGACAGCTCGGCCATCATGAGCGGCTCGATCGCCGACACCACCGTGCCGTCTTCGTCTTCGTAGACGACGACGTTGCACGGGAGAAGCAGCCCTATCGACTCGTCGGCCTGCAACGCCCGATGGGCGAGCGGCGGGTTGCACGCCCCGAGAATCTTGTAAGGCTTTCGCTCGACGCCGAGCTTGCTGGCGAGGGTGGCGGCGACGTCGATCTCGGTGAGGATGCCGAAACCCTCGTCACTCAGGGCCTGGCGAATGTGAGCTTCGGCTTCTTCGAGACGGAGAGGAGTGTGGACGGACATACCGTAATGCTTGGTGCTCATGGACGCAGTGTAAAGCGGCAGACTCGACAGTGTGCTGGGAGCGGTAGGGTACGGCCGCTCGAGGAGGTATGAGTGCGTTGGAGAAGGGTTGAGGGGCCAAGCAATGTCGAGGACCGGAGACGACGCGGGGGAGCGGCGGTTGGGGGAGCGGCCGTCGGTGGTCTCGGGATACTGGGCCTCCTGGCCGCTCTGCTGTTCGGAGGAGGTGGCGGCGGCTTCAACGTGGAGGACATCTTCGGACAGCTCTCTGCCCAGCAGGCGCCTGCCGGAGAGGATCTCTCGAACGCACCCGATCCCGATGCCGAGCTGGTGGCCTTCATGGAGTTCCTCGATGTCGACATTCAGGACACCTGGGCTTCGATCTTCGCCTCTGCCAACCGCACCTACAACCCGGCGACCTTCGTGCTTTTCACGGGCTCGACGCAGTCGGCGTGCGGCGGGGCCACCGCGGCGGTAGGACCTCACTACTGCAGCCTCGATTCCAACGTCTACCTCGATCTCGAGTTCTTCTCGACACTGCACCAGCGCTTCGGCGCGGCCGGCGATTTCGCCCAGGCCTACGTGGTTGCACACGAATACGCCCATCACGTCCAAAACGAGCTCGGCATCATGGGCGAGGTCCAGAACCTGCAGCGGACGTCCGGCACCGAGGATCGCAATGCGTTGTCTGTGCGCCAGGAGCTCCAGGCCGACTGCCTGGCCGGAGTGTGGGCGCACAGCGCGGCGAGCAACCTCGAGCCGGGCGACATCGAGGAGGCACTGACGGCGGCGGCGGCGGTCGGTGACGATCGCATTCAGGAAGCCACTCAGGGCTACGCCAACCCGCACACGTTCACCCACGGCACGTCGGCGCAGCGCACAAAGTGGTTCACCCGCGGATTCGAATCGGGGGACCCGAATCAGTGCGACACGTTCTCGGGAGGGATCTGAAGCGAAACCGGCACGTGAGCCGCCCGGCACGACATGGGTGTTTCCGCCGGTCGAATCGGCGGATGAGGATGGCATCGTTGGGATCGGTGCCGACCTGGAGCCCGGAACGCTCCTGGCCGCCTACCGAAGGGGCATGTTCCCGACTCCGGTCGGTGCCGACAACGTGCTGGCCTGGTGGTCGCCGGACCCCAGGGCGATCATTCCTCTCGACGGGGTGCACGTCTCCCGATCACTGAGGCGGTCGCTCGAGACGTTCACGGTGTCGTTCGATACCCAGTTCGCCGGCGTCGTGGAAGGCTGTGCCGACCCGGTCCGCCCCCACGGATGGATCACCCCCGAAATCGCCGCCGCCTACGTTCGGCTGCATGAGCTGGGGTGGGCCCACAGCATCGAAGTCTGGGACGGGACGGGGGAGCTGGTGGGCGGACTGTACGGGGTCGCGGTGGGCGCCCTATTCGCCGGCGAGTCGATGTTCCACCGCCGCTCTGATGCCTCCAAGGTCGCTCTGGTACGGATGGCTGAGAAGTTGCACCGGGACGGTGCCGACCTCTTCGATGTGCAGTGGCAGACGCCACATCTGGAATCGCTCGGCGCGATCGAGATCTCGAGGAACGCCTACCTCGAGCGGTTGGCACACGCGGTCACCCGGACCAACGTGTGGACGCAGGAGTAGGCCCGGGCACTGGCGCCGAGCCCTGCTGGTTGTGCGAATGAGAAGTGCCCCGAACCCCGTGGTCGGCCCCACTACCCTCCCGGCATGGACATCACCTCCACGCCCCGCGCTGTCGAACTCGCCGAGCGGGTTCTCGGCTTCATGCACGAGCACGTGTACCCGAACGAGGAGGCGTTCGAGCGAGCGATCGTCGATTCAGGCGATCCGCTCCACATTCCCCCGCTCCTCGATGAGCTGAAGGCCATGGCCAAGGCCGAGGGGCTCTGGAACCTGTTCCTGCCCGATGAGCGGTTTGGGCCCGGCCTCACCAACGTCGAGTACGCCCCGCTGGCCGAGATCATGGGCGGTGTGTGGTGGGCATCGGAGGTATTCAACTGCTCTGCTCCCGACACGGGCAACATGGAGATCCTTGCCGAGTTCGGCACGCCTGACCAGCAGGACCGGTGGCTCCAGCCGCTGCTCGCCGGCGAGATTCGCTCCTGTTTCGCCATGACCGAGCCCGACGTGGCCAGTTCCGACGCTCGCAACATCAGAGCAAGCATCGAGCGCGACGGCGACGAGTACGTGATCAACGGGCGCAAATGGTGGACGAGCAATGCCATCAATCCGCGAGCGCAAGTAGCCATCTTCATGGGGATCACCGATCCGGGGGCGCCCGTCTACCAGCGGCAGAGCCAGGTGCTGGTTCCCATGGACGCTCCCGGCGTGAAGGTGGTCCGGCCGATGCTCGTGTTCGGGTTCGACGACGGCTACACGGGGCACCCCGAGGTCACGTTCACAGACGTGCGGGTTCCCGTCACCAACCTCATCGGGACGGAGGGGGCAGGGTTCGCCATCGCTCAGGCCCGCCTGGGTCCGGGCCGCATCCACCACTGCATGCGGATGATCGGTGCCGCCGAGCGCGGGCTGGAGCTCATGTGCCGGCGAGCGCTCGCCCGGGAAGCCTTCGGCGGCCCGTTGTCGGAGCAGGGAGTGATTCAGGATTGGATTGCAGAGTCTCGGGTGCGAATCGAACAGTCCCGGCTCCTCACCATGAAGGCGGCTTGGATGATGGACACGGTCGGCAAGAAAGCCGCCCGTATCGAGATCTCGGCCATCAAGGTGGCGGCGGTAGAGACGGCCAACTACGTGCTCGACCGGGCCATCCAGGCCCACGGTGCCGCCGGGCTCAGCCAGGACACGCCCCTGGCCCGCCTGTGGGCCTATGCCCGCACGCTGCGCTTCGCCGACGGGCCCGATGAGGTGCACAAGCGGTCGATTGCCCGTCGCGAGCTCCGCAAATACGAGGGATAGCAGGAGAATTCCAGCGTCGGCGCTGCCTTGACGGGGGGTTGGGGTTGCGCGGACGCCCCCTCCGCCCCTGCGGGGCACCTCCCCCTCCGGGGGAGGAGAAGACGGCGGCGTTGCCTTGACGGGGGCTTGGGGTTGCGCGGACGCCCCCTCCGCCCCTGCGGGGCA
>JBFKDW010000116.1:0-6290 GCA_041619515.1 Acidimicrobiia bacterium | reverse complement strand
TAGGTCCTGCCCGACTTCTCGCACATCAGCGTGAGCTTGCACACCTCTTTGACGTTCTTGGGCGGGTCGCCCCCGGTGGTCTGGAACGTGTTGAATGCGCTCGCCACATCGGCCACCGGCACGCCGAAGGCGTCGTACACCGCCTGCAGCGTGTCGTTGAACACGGTGGTGAGGGCGAGCGACTGTGTCGCCAGCGCCTGCCCTGCCGGGCCGGTGATCCAGAACGCCAGGTTGGGGTTGTAGTAGTTCATGGCCACGATCGGTACGCCGGGCGCCACCGCCTGGAGCGTCCCGATGATGACCGGCAGGTTGGCGCCGATCTGTCCGAGCTGGGCGGCCACGCAGGCGGGCAGGTCCGGCGGCGGGTCGCTGGGATCGCATGCCAGCACGTCGTTGGCGCCGATGGCGATGGTGATGAGCTCCACTTCGCCGGGGTTGGCAATCAGGTAATCAACCGCCACGTCGAGCTGGGAGGGGCCGCCCGGGGGCAGCTGGGCGAACGGCCCGTAGCACAACGAGCCAAAGGGTGACCCTCCACCGGTGCCGAACCTCATCTCGACGGTGTCGTCGCCGGGGCAGGCGAGGTTCACGAAAGTGTCGAAGCCGTATTTCCGCTCGAGGTGGTCGAACAGCTCATTCGTGTACCCGTTGTCGGTGAACGGGGCCGGCTGCTGGGTCCCGGCCGCAACCGAGTCGCCGAGTGCCAGGTACGTGCCGCCGTCATCGTGACTCCCCGCCAGCGCCGCCGGCGCCATCGCTGCGATGAGCGCTCCCACCAACAGCACAACCAGCCATCTCCGCATGTCTCTCATCCCTTCAATCGCGTTCCGCTACCCTAGTCGAATCGTCACGCTGAGTGGTCGCAGCCGCACGCGGCGAGCAACGATCAGGGAAGACCACCCTCCATGCCCATAGGTTGGGCGACCGAAGTAATCTGAGCACCTGACGCACGGGCGACCGCAGGCGGCGCCCGAGGCACAGTGACGAGTCCAGCCAATTACAGCCACATCCCCCAACCAGCCCGGTGGGGAGATCGGAGCACCGTGGAAAGCGCACCACCCCGCAAGAAAGTGACCGCACCGGCCATCCTCGCCCGCAAGGGGGGGCCCCGGATCAAGATGGTCACCGCCTACGATCATCCGTCGGCCGTCATCGCCGATCGAGCCGGTGCCGACATCATCCTGGTGGGCGATTCACTCGCCAATGTGGTCCTCGGCTATGACGACACCCTGGCGGTCGACCTCGACGTGATGATTCACCACACCGCGGCGGTGGCCAGGGCCAACCCTGCGGCGCTGGTGCTCGGCGACATGCCGTGGCTCAGCTACCACACGTCCACCGCCGACGCGGTCGCCAACGCCGGCCGCATGGTGCGGGAGGGAGGCGCCGAGGCGGTCAAAGTGGAAGGGGGCCGCAAGCGGATCGACGTGGTCGAAGGGATGCTGGCTGCCGAGATCCCGGTGATGGGTCATCTGGGGCTCACCCCGCAGTCGGTCCACGCCATGGGCGGCTACAGGGTCCAGGGCAAAGCCACCGACGCGGCCCGCGACCTCATCCGCGACGCCATGGCCCTTGACGACGCCGGGGTGTTCGCCATGGTGCTGGAGGGGGTTCCGACACTGGTTGCCGAGATCATCACCAAGGAGGTGTCGGTGCCGACCATCGGGATCGGGGCCGGGCCACACACCGACGGCCAGGTGCTGGTCTTTCACGACGTCCTCGGCCTCCACGACGGTCATCTCCCCAAGTTCGTACGCCAATACGCCCGCCTCCAGGACCTGGCGATCGAGGCGGTCTCGGCCTACTTCGCCGACGTGGAGAAGGGGGCGTTTCCGTCTGAGGACGAGTCGTACTCGATGAGCGAAGAAGCCGCCCGTGCCCTTCTGCGTGACGAGCCCAGGGGTGACCCGTTCGACGCCTTCTGAGGCACAGACGCCGGGTGGGGCTGGTGCTGTCCATCGGCCTGGCCGTGGCGGCGTGCACCGGGGACTCCACCTCACCCGACCCCACCAGCACGACATCGCAGGTCGGCACACTCGGCAGCACGACATCCATGCCGCCTCCCACGACCAGCTCGACCACTCCGGTCGACGGGCTGCTCCCCGACTTCGAACGGGCCATCATCGAGGTCGGGGGGGTTCCGTACACCGTTGCGGTGGCCGACACCAACGATCGACGACGCCGGGGATTGATGGGAGTCGAGGATCTCAGCCCGCTCGATGGGATGCTGTTCGTCTTCGACGAGGAGGCGGTGCGGTCGTTCTGGATGAAGGACACGCTGCTACCCCTCGACATCGCCTTCTTCGATGCCGCGGGCGTGCTGGTCCATCGCACCTCGATGGTGACGTGCCCGGACGGGGACTGCCCCACCTACTCCTCGGAGGAGCCGGCGCGCTATGCCCTCGAGGCCCCCGCCGGCTCGCTGGCGGGCCTGGCGGCGGACGCCCGTCTCGTGCTGATCGACGGTCTGGACGGGAGCGGGAAAGAAATCTAGATGCCCGCCTGGCTTCCAAGCCGGGGCACGGGGTACAATCTCGGCCTTCCCCATATTCCTGCCCCAGGCGGGGCCGTCCGAATGCGGATGTCCAGAGGAGGTACATATACGATGCGCAGCTATGAGCTGATGACCATCCACCGGCCAGACCTGGCTGAAACCGAGGTCCGGGCGGCGGTGAGTCAGATTGAGACAACCCTGAAGAACCAGGGCGTTGAGGTGGGTGAAACCGAATTCTGGGGCAAACGGCGCTTTGCCTACGAGATCGACCACATGCGGGAAGGCTTCTACTCGGTGTTCTATCTAGACGCCGAGCCCGGCGCCCTCGACGAGGTCGACCGGACACTTTCCCTGACCGATGCGGTGATTCGACACAAATTCATCCGCACCGACCACCGGAAACCTGTCACACCTGCGTGATAGACAGAGAAACAACCGAGAACGAAGAGAGAAGACAATGGCAGGAAACTCAGTAACCCTGGTCGGCAATCTCGTCGAAGATCCCGAGCTGCGGTTTACCCCGTCGGGCGTCGCAATGGCCAAGATCCGCGTCGCAGTCAATCGGCGCTGGCGCGACCAGCAAGGCGAATGGCAGGAGGAGACCAGCTTCTTCGGGGGAACCCTCTGGCGAGAAGCGGCCGAGAATGCCGCCGAGTCGCTCCAGAAGGGAATGCGGGTCATCATCACCGGCAGCCTCGAGCAGCGGTCGTGGGAGACCCAGGAGGGCGAGAAGCGCTCCATGGTCGAAGTGCGGATCGACGAGCTCGGTCCGTCACTGCGATGGGCGACGGCGTCTGTGACCAAGACCCCCCGTTCGGACAACTTCGGTGGTGGCCAGCCGGCGACGGTTCCCGCCGCCCCGGTCGCTCGCGACGATTTCGGGCCCGACGAGGCCCCCTTTTAGGAGACGGCAATGGCACGCAAAGCAACTTCCTCCAGCTCGAGCAAGGGCCGCCGCCGCCGGGAGCGCCCGGACCGGCGGCCGCGCAAGCTCGTCTGCTACTTCTGCACCGAGAAGATCGACTACATCGACTACAAGGACACCGCCATGCTGCGGCGCTTCCTATCCGATCGGGCCAAGATCCGGGCCCGCCGGGTGACCGGAACCTGCGGCCGTCACCAGCGCGAGCTGGCGGTCGCCATCAAGAACGGCCGCGAGCTGGCGCTGCTCCCGTACACCGGTTTGCAGGGTGAAGGCCGATGAAGGTCATTCTGACCAAGGACGTCGAGGACCTCGGCCAGAAGGGTGACGTCGTGGACGTGGCCGACGGCTACGCCCGCAACTACCTGGTGCCGCGTTCGCTGGGAGTGAAGGCGTCGGCCGGGAACCTCAAACAGGCCGAGAAGATGCGGCAGGTGAGGATCGAAACCGAGCGCAGAGCGCGTGAGGAAGCCGACCGCATCAAGGATGCTTTGACCGGCACCCGGGTGGTCATAGCCGCCCGGGCCGGCGACGAGGGCAAGTTGTTCGGCTCCATCGGCCCCGCAGATGTCGCCCAGGCGATCAAGACGTTCGTCGGCCTCGACGTTCCCCGCAGTTCCATCGTCGTGCAACCCCCGATACGGGCGATCGGTCTGCACGAAGTCACAGTTCGCACCCACCCCGAGGTTGAATTCCAGGTCGCACTGGACGTTGTTCCCGCCTAGGAGGGCACTGAATGGCGATCGACTACCAGGAGGGACGGTCCCGGCTGCGGGTTCCGCCCTCCAATCTCGACGCCGAAGAGTCGGTGCTCGGGGCGGCCATGATCTCGGCCGATGCCGTCAACACGGTGATGGATCATCTCGAGCCCGCCGACTTCTACAAGCCGGCTCATCAGTTGATCTTCGAGGCGATCGTCGAGCTGTTCGACGCCAACCAGCCGGTTGATGCGATAACCGTTTCCGACGCGTTGCGCAGGCGGGAGCAGCTCGACCGGATGGGAGGGATCGCCTACCTGACCGGTCTCATCGATGCGGTCCCCACCGCCAGCAATGTCGACTACTACGCCGCCATCGTCGAGGAGAGCTCCCAACGACGCCGGCTGCTGGATGCCAGCTCCGCCATCGGAGGCCTGGCCTTCGAAGACGCCGAGATCGCTGAGGTCATGGACCAGGCGGAGCAGGCGATCTTCAAAGTGGCCGAGAGGCGGATGGGCGACGGCCTGGTGCCGGTTCGTCCGTTGGTTCACACGACACTCGAACAGATCGAGGAGCTGGGGAGCCGCGGGTCCGACATCACCGGCATCCCCACCGGGTTCAAGGACCTCGATCGGAAATTGGCCGGCCTCCACGCCGCCAACCTCGTGGTGATCGCGGCCCGGCCCAGCATGGGGAAGAGCACCTTGGCGACCAACATTGCTCTCAACGTTGCGGTGCACGGGCACACGGCGGCCATCTTCACCCTGGAGATGAGCCGCGAAGAGGTGGTGCAGCGCCTGCTGTGCTCGAAGGGTCGGATCGACTCGCAGAAGCTGCGCACCGGTCAGCTGGGTGAGCAGGAATGGCAGCGGGTGGCCAGAGCCGCCGGTGAGCTGTTCGAGGCGCCGATCTACGTCGACGATTCAGCATCTCTCACGGTCACCGAGATCAGAGCCAAGTGCCGGCGGCTCAAGCGCCAGCACGGCCTCGAGCTGGTCGTCGTCGACTACATCCAGCTCATGACCGGTGGCAACCGGCGCACCGAGAACCGCCAGCAGGAAATCGCTGAGATCAGCCGCAACCTCAAGAACCTCGCCCGCGAGCTGCACGTGCCGATCATCGCCGTCTCGCAGCTCAATCGTGCCCTGGAGCAGCGCCAGGACAAGCGCCCGATGCTCGGTGACCTGCGCGAGTCGGGGGCGATCGAACAGGATGCCGACGTCGTCATGTTCATCTACCGCGACGAGTACTACCACCCGGAGAACGTCGAAAACCGCGGCGTCGCCGAGGTCAACATCGCCAAGCATCGGGCCGGCGCCACCGGCCGGGTCGACATGACGTTCCTCGGTGAGTTCACCCTGTTCAGCGATCTCGGACGCGACGTCGCCGTCTAGCCCCGCAGGTTCTCGTCGGTCCATCCCCCGAAGTACACCTGGTCGAGCCAGGCGAACTCGATGAGGCCGATGTACTGGAAGTAGCAGGCCCGGGCTTGGGCGAGCACAACGTCCCGGTCGGCGTCTTCCTCGATCTCGAGCTTGCCGCCGGCGAATTCGCCGTCCTCCTCTACCCACCGGTATTCCTCCACAGACGAGACCCCGGGGACGGCGGCGACGCAGGCATCGGTCGCCGCCGCCGCTTGTTCTACCTCGGCCTCGGTGACAAGCCCATCGGCCAGCGCCGACAACTGTCCGGCGGGAACGCCGTTCTCGTAATACGTTTCGAGGATGTATCCGTACGACGGCTCGTATTCCTGGCCGGAACAGCCGGCGAGGAGGGCGGAGATCAGCAGGGCCGGGATGGCACGTCGTCTCAGGCGTGGTGGCATCGGTCGAAACGTTACCCCATGGGCCCCGGTCCGGGAGTGGCGCTCGGGACCACGGAAGGTGGCGAGATGGGGAATTCTCCTGGATTTCGCGCTCTCACTCCAGATAGGCTGGGCCGCAGCCGACAGTAACTAGACATGACCCGCACCCTCTTCCCCCAAAGCACGATTGCGCTCATCTGGGATTTCGACCGGACCCTCATCCCCGGATACATGCAGCTGCCGTTGTTTCGCCGCTTCGACGTCGATCCGGTCGAGTTCTGGCGCGAGGTCGACGGGCTTCCCGACTTCTACCGGGCCCGCGGGGCCGGCCTGATCGGCCCGGACACGCTCTATCTGCACCACATCTTGACC
>JBFKDW010000115.1:0-6356 GCA_041619515.1 Acidimicrobiia bacterium | reverse complement strand
GGCAACTGGAGCTTTCTCGAAGTCGGTCCCGGCCGAGCCCTCGCCACGTTCGTCCGTCAGCACGATTCCTACTCGCCCGAGTCGGCGGTGGTGACCGCGCTCCGCCACCCCAAGGAAGAGCGCTCCGACGCGTCGACGGCGCTGGAGGCGCTCGGACGCCTTTGGCAGGCCGGAGCAGCCCCGGACTGGGCAGCCCTGCACGGTGATGCCAGGCGGCGGCGGCTTCCCCTCCCGACATATCCGTTTCAACGTGAGCGCTACTGGGCCCCGGCAGCCCGGCATGTTCTCGCCCTCGGCGGCTCGGAGGACGATGCGGCGCCGGCTGCGACCCGGAAGATGCCGCTCGACGACTGGTTCTACGTTCCCTCGTGGAAGCGGGCCGGCCCCCCGGTACCGGAGTTGCCTGCCACCTGGCTGATCTTCGGATACGACGATCCCGCCCTTGCCGGCCTGGCGGGGGATCTGGGTACCGGCGGGAGCCGGGTGATCGTGGTGACGCCGGGCGACGGCTTCGAACAGCTCGACGGGGCCTTCCGGATCGATCCGGCCTCGGACGACGACTATGTCAAGTTGTTCGCTGCGCTGGCCGCCGATTCCCTGCTGCCGGATGCCGTGGTTCACCTCTGGACCGCTTCCCATCTGCCCGCCGCCACGATGGACGAGCTCTCCGGGGCGCTCGATCTCGGCGTCAACAGCGTGCTTGCCATCGCCCGGGCGCTGGCCAAGCAGGACGCCACCCGCCCATGCCGGCTGGAGGTGGTGACCAGCGGGGCCCACAGCGTGACCGGCGAGGAGACCGTTCAGCCCCACGCCTCCGCCGTGCTCGGGCCCTGCAAGGTGATACCCCTCGAATACGCCAACCTGGCGTGCCGGAACATCGACCTGAGCGAGCCACTGAGCGGCGCCACGCCGGCGGCGCTTCTGGTCGCCGAGCTCCAGTCGGAGCCAGGCGATGTCGTCATCGCCCTGCGGGGCCGCCACCGATGGGCCCACGACGTGGCGCCGGTGCGGATACCTGCGCCCTCCCCGCAAGACTCCCGAATCAAGAACGGCGGCGTGTACCTGATCGTCGGCGGCCTGGGAGGTGTCGGCCTCAGCATCGCCGGGCATCTCGCCGAGCACCATCGGGCCAGGCTGGTGCTCACCAGCCGGTCCGGCCGCCCCGACCCCAGCGACGAAACCGTCGACCCGGAGCTCGAACGGCGGCTGCTGCAGCTCAAGCAAGTGGAACAGGCGGCCGAGGGCCTGCTGGTGGTGAAGGCGGACGCTGCCGACGAAGCGGCAATGCAGCGGGTCCGGGAGGCGGCAGAGGCCGAGTTCGGGCGGATCGACGGTGTCATCTATGCCGCCGGGGTCGCCGACTCGGCCGGCGCCATCCACCGGCGGAGCCGGCAGGCCGCCGAGGCGGTGATCGCATCGAAGATATACGGGGCCCTGGTGCTGGAGCGCATCTTCTCGGACCGCTCGCTCGACTTCGTGATGCTGTCCTCCTCCATCGCCACCATGCTGTATCACAATCGCTTCGCGCAGGTCGGCTACATCACCGCCAACAGCTTTGTGGAAGCAGCCCCCTACCGCATGGGCAACGGCACACCGGTCATCACCGTCGCCTGGGACGACTGGCTGGAGGTCGGAATGTCGGTGCGGGCCGCCGGGGCCTTTTCCGACAGCTACGGCTACGACGACATCACCCTCATGGATCCCCTCCACTCCTTCACCCCGGAGGAGGGCGTGCAGGTGTTCTCCCGGGCGCTGGCCGCCGGGCATCCGCAGCTCTACATCTCGACGACCGACCTGGGGGCGCGGATTCGCCGGGACGTCTCGGTGGTCTCGCCCTTCCTGGAGCGGGCACTGGAGGACGAACCGTCCGGCGGGGAAACCCCTCCGGTCACGGCCGATGGGATCGAAGCAATCACCGCCATCTGGCGGGACCTGCTCGGGTTCGAGACGATCGGGGTCGACGACGACTTCTTCGCGCTGGGTGGAGACTCGCTTCAGGTCGCTCGCATGGCCGACCGCCTCAGCCATGCGTTCGGGGTGACCGTTCCGCTGAACCTGGTGTTCGACGCCCCGACGATCCGGGAGCTGCACGAACAGATCTCCACATTGGGCAGCGGCAGCGGCGATGGTTCCCGGGACGGCGAGGAGCTGGTCGAGGGCCCGGTTCCCCTGTCGCCGGGACAGCTCAGGTTCCTTCTTCGCGGATCTCCAGATCCCGACCATTTCAACGTCTCACTGCTGGCGGCTCCCCGGGAGCACCTCGAAGCCGAGCTCGTCGACCGCGCGGTCGGAGAGATCGTCCGCCATCACGATTCGCTGCGGCTCCGCCTGTGGCGCGACGACGACCGCTGGGTTCAGCGAAGCGAGGGCTTGGCCGGCGACCACTGGACGTTCCGACATGTCGATCTCGCCGCCACCCCCGGGCCGGAGCAGCCCGGCGCGGTCGCCGAAATCGCGGCCGGCCTGCAGCGCAGCCTCTCGTTGAAGGCGGGCCCGTTGGTAGCCGCCGCCCTCTTTGAGCTCGGCTCCGGCGCCCAGCGGCTGTTTCTGGCCGCCCACCATCTCGCTGCCGACCGGATATCGCTGCTGCAGATCGTCAACGATCTGCAGGTCGCCTACCGACAGCTCGCCGCCTCACAGGCCGTAGAGCTGAGTCCAAAGACCGACTCGTTCCAGGCGTGGACCACGGCTCTCGCCGAGTACACCACGAGCCCGGCTGCCGATGACGACCTCGAGCACTGGCTCTCGCTTCCGTGGGACCGGATTGCCCCAATTCCCGTCGACCACCAGCCCCACCTCGGGCCGAACAGCAACGAATCGGCCGAGGCCGTCACGGTGACGATTCGGGGGGCGATGGGTGCGGGCCGAGACGGTGGCGACGCTCGGGTGGACGAGCTGGTGCTGGCCGCTCTCTCCGGGGCGCTCGGCACCTGGACCGGGTCGTCCCATGTGCTCATCGATTCCATCGGTCACGGGCGCCGCCAGTTCGGCTCCGACATCGACATATCCCGGACCACCGGATTCTTTCTCTCGTATTCGCCGCTCCTCGTCGAAGCCGAGCCGGGCGGCGGCCTGGCATCCTACGTTGAGCAGATCAGGACGGACGCAGAGCGAAGGTGGACGATCGATGCCCTCAGATACCTGGGCCCCGACGGCCCTCGCCATCACGAGCTGCGGGCGCTCCCGCGTGCCGAAGTGCTGTTCAACTTCGTCGGGCGGAGGATTGCGGCCGACCCGGATTCGTTCCTCGTGCCCGTCGACGAGGCGCGCGGTCCCGACTCGGCGCCGAGCGGTCTACGAGATCACTCGCTGGCCGTGTACGTCGAGATCACAAACGGCGACATCGAGTTGACAACGGTCTTCAGCACCAACCTTCACCGCCGGGAAACGGTCGAGGCCCTCGTCGATGACATCGTGACGAGAGTCGAGGCGTTCCTGCGGGGCGGCTGAACGGACGGCCCGGGGGCCTGCTACGCCGCGAGCCCCTGGGCGATCGCAACCACCTCATCGGCACAGCCCCACGACAGCGACCAGCCGTTGCCACCGTGTCCGTAGTTGTGGATGACTCCGGGGGTTCCGGGGATGTGCTCGTGCTCGAGACGAACCTGCTCACGCCCGGGCCGGAGGCCGACTTTGACGCCGACCACGTCGGCGCCGGCCAGGGAGGGTTCGAGAATGACCGCCTTCTCGAGTATCTGTTCGGTAACCGCATCGTCGGGCGTCCGATCCCAGGCGCCGGGGTGGCGGGTCCCGCCCAGCACGCACTCGGGCCCGTGCGGCATGACGTAGGCGTACGCCAGGGGCCCCTCGTCGACGATCGTGACGCGGTCCACCGTCTCCCCCCGCACCCGCACGACCTGACCCCGGACCGGGTGCACGTCGCGATCCCCCGCCAGGTGGCGCGCTCCCACCCCGGAGCAGTTGACAACGATCCGGTCGGGAGCGGCAAGGTCGGCCAGATCTTCGACCCGGGCTCGGGTGATGGCGCCCTCCAGCCGCTCCAACGTGTCTGCCAGGTGGGCGAGATGCGGCACGACATCGATGACGGCGGTCTCCTGCACGTACCCGTCTACATATCCGCCTCGCAGCTCCGACGATTCGCACCGCCGAAACCCCCGATCGGGGTCCGCCCACCACGGATCGGGAGCGGGTGAGGGCCGCAGATCCACCATCTCCTTGAGCGCAAGGCCGGGCAGCCCGGTTCGGGCGGCCTCAACGAAAACAGACAGTGAGATGCGGCCCCAGGCCGCTTCCCGGGAGTCCGCCGCCGACCGGTAGGGATACCAGATGGCCCCGGCAACAGAGGAGGCGACCGTCTCGAGCGGCAGCTCGGCGGCGATGATGTCGGCTTCGAAGCCCGCCTGCCGCAGCCGAATGGCCGAGGTGAGCCCGATCACTCCGGCGCCGACGACGGTCACTCGCATGCGGCCACGCTACCCGGCCTATTCGTCGGCCAACGTCGCCAGCCACTCGGGTATCAACGTCGCGTGAACCTGCGCGGCCTCCGGCGTCACGTTGATGGGACAGCACGGGTCGGAGGGGACTCCGCCCCATCCCCATTCGTCGTCGAACACCACCGGATACTGGTCGGCGTGGTTGCCACGCACCCACTCTTGAGATGGCGACGGCCCGGCTCAGCGGGACCTCGATGCCCAAGGCCTTTCGGCACTATCCACTTCCTCGGCGCATGGGTACCACTGGGAACGAGCAGTTGAGGACTTGCTGCGGGGGAGTTGACTATGGAGCCCCTGCCCGGCCCATCGTCGGACCGCATGCGCCGATACCGGCCGTTCATCAGGTGGTCGGCACTGGTGGTGGGCATCCTGCTGTTGTTCCATCTCGCTGGAGGCTGGTACTTCTCCGGGCAGATCTATTCGTCGGCCCTCGAGCCGGACCCGAGCACTGCCGAGTTCGAAACAGCGGTAGTCGCATCCGGTGGGGCCTCCGTGATCCTCTCCACCACCGACGGCCCTGATGAACTGCTCGTTCCCGGCGTCTGGGGCCTGGAATGGCCGAGCGGCTACGGGCAGCTCACCGAGCTGATCACGGTCGGCGACGAGACCGTTGAATGGAAGCTCAACCTCCTATCAGGGAGTGCACCGGCGATCGGCGAGCTCGCCGACCTCGACGTCCGGGCCTATCCCGGCGATCCCATGTCGGCCCACGGCTTGGCGTTCACCGAGATCACCTACACCTCTCCCCTGGGGGAGAACCCCGCCTGGCTCATCGACGGAACCGGTGACACCTGGGTGGTGCTGGTGCATGGAAACGGGCTCACCCGCCGGGACGTGCTCAAGCCTTTGCCGACGATCGTCGACGGCGGATATCCGGCACTCGTGATCACCTACCGCAACCATCCGCGAGCGCCGGCCGATCCGTCCGGACGGCTCGAATACGGGCTGACCGAATGGGAGGACGTCGAGGCGGCGGTTGAGTTCGCCCTCGCCGAGGGGGCGGACGACGTCGTGCTCGTCGGCTACAGCATGGGCGGAGGAATCGTCACCAGCTTCCTGTACGAGTCGACGTTGGCCGGGCGGGTCAAGGGCGTGGTGCTCGACGCTCCCATGCTCGACCTGGGGGCCGCCGTCGACCTCGGCGCCGAGAACCGGAGCTTGCCGCTCATCGGGCTGCCGATCCCGGACACCCTCACGGCCACCGCCAAGTGGTTGGCAGGAATCCGCTTCGACCTCGAATGGGATCGTCTCGACTATCTCGAACGGGTCGAGGAGCTCAGCACTCCCATCCTGCTCTTCCATGGAGTCGAGGACGACATCGTCCCGGTCGACACCAGCGATGAGCTCGCCGAGCTTCGTCCCGACCTGGTGTCTTACCACCGGATCGAGGACGCTCGACACCTCGAGTCGTGGAACCTGAATCCCGCCGGGTACGAGCGACTGCTCGCCGAGTTCCTCGCCGCCCTCTAGACGGAGGCGGGCCGCGCTAGCTCCGCTTCCCGGGAGTCCGCCGCCGACCGGTAGGGATACCAGATGGCCCCGGCGATGATGTCGGCTTCGAAGCCCGCCTGCCGCAGCCGAATGGCCGAGGTGAGCCCGATCACTCCGGCGCCGACGACGGTCACTCGCATGCGGCCACGCTACCGGGAGCCATCGCGCCGATAGGACCGTGCTAGCCGACGGCCTTCAGCTGGTTCTGGGGCTTGAAATTGCCCTTGCCCGCTACGCCGTTGACCGACTCTGTGTTCATAGAGAACGTGAGGATGGCGAACGCGGCCGCGTCCGACATCTGGCCGAGCGCGGTGTTGCTGTTGTTGTCGAACGTGTCACACGCCAGGTGATAGCACGGGTCGTACTGCTCACCTTCGGTGCCGCCGCACTCGGCTGCCTGAGCCGCCGTCT
>JBFKDW010000114.1:0-6434 GCA_041619515.1 Acidimicrobiia bacterium | reverse complement strand
GACAACCAATTCTTCTATGGGATCCCGTCGGACCGCATCATTGCTGATGACTGGGATCTCGACGGAGATGACAGTGTCGGCATTTACCGGCCGAGTGATCAGAAGTTCTATCTGTCGTACGAGAACGTGCTTGGGGACGCCGACGTGATCATCGCGTTCGGACAGAGCACGTGGTTGCCAGCGGCTGGTGACCTCGTGCCACAGAACCCCGGGGACACGGTGAACTGCTCGGACTTCGAGACGCGACCCCAGGCGCAGGCGTGGTTCGACTACTACTTCCACTGGTACGGGGACGTCGCCAACCTCGACGGCGATGCCGACGGTGAACCCTGCGAAAGCCTCCCGACCGGCACCATGACATCCGCAACGGTCACCGGAGTCACAGACGGAGACACGGTTACCGTCCGCTTCGCCGACGGTTCATCGCATCAGGTGCGTTTGGTTGGGATCAACGCTCCCGAAGCCGGCGAATGCATGGCACAGGAGGCGACCAATCACCTAACAGCATTGGTGATGGGCGAGTCGGTGGTCTTGGAGCAGGATGTGAGCGAAACGGATCAGTACGGGCGCTTCCTTCGGTACCTCCACCTCGGTGACATGTTCGTCAATGAGACCCTGGTCGCTGAGGGTTACGCCCTGGCGCTGGAATACCCACCCGATACCCATTACGCCGCACAGCTGGAGGCCGCGCAAGACCACGCGCAAGCCTCGGGGCTCGGGCTGTGGGCCACCAACGGCTGCGGGAGCGGGTCAGCGGGCGATTTGGTGATCGTCGAGGTCAACTACGACGCCCCCGGCAACGACAACGAGAACAAGAACGGTGAATGGGTCACCATCCGCAACAGCGGAACAGCATCGACCGTCATGACCGGATGGGTCTTAAAAGACGAATCCGCCTCACACCGGTATTCCTTTCCGGACGGATTCACCCTGGCCGCATCAGCTGTGGTGCAGGTGTTCACCGGCTGCGGAACCAACACCGAAAATCACCTGTACTGGTGCAACCCTGGGACGGCGGTTTGGAACAACACAGGAGACACCGCCTTCCTGCTCGACCCTGAGGGGAACCTCGTCGACAGCTGGAGCTACTAGCCGGCACAGGCGTGAGCGAGCCGTCAGACCGGGCGATGGGGCTGGCTAGACCTCTACGGTGTCTTCGCTCGTGTGCTGGGTCTCCTTGAGGCGGCGGATGCGTTCGGCAACGTCTGCCGTTTCCTGTTCCAGGTCCCTCTGGTACTCCTCCAGGAAGGCGACCTCGTCCTCGATGGACGGTTCCTCGTGGTAGCCGTGGCAGCCGTACCCGGCCATTGCCCGGCGCATCATCATGCGGCGGGCCATCATGCGCCGGCCACTGATTCCATAACCTCTTCTCACGCTGGGTTCCTTTCGTCATAGCGCCGCAGGAATGCGGCGAGTCGTGTGTCCATATGCCGGAGGCTGTCGACCCACGCCTCGAGCAGCAGCTCCCCGTTCTCGGTGAGCTGGTACTGACGTTTGGCATGGCCCTCGGACTCATCGTCCCACTCGGAGGAGACGATGCCTTCCTGCTCGAGCGAGCGAAGCAGTCGGTAGAGGTTGCCGTAGTCGACGGATTCAACACCGACGACGTCGGCGAGCCGCTCCGCCAATTCGTAGCCGTGTGATCGGCCGGCCTGCAGTGCGAGCAACAGCGCCGGCTCGACGAATCGCTCGACCCGCGCCGTCACCTCCCACTCCCCCGGCGCGATCTCACGCCGATTGCGGGATCGCCGGCCGCCGTGACGGCGGCGGCCCGGGTGGTGCCCTCCTGGCATGGCCGAGAATATACCTGTTAAACACATATATGTCAACCACATATGTCTCCAGTCGCCGGGTCCCACACCCGCATACCGCACGCCCGCCCAAGCCGACGCTGGAGCAGGCTCGGATCCGGCGGCCTCCCGGCATATCCGGCACCCGGCATACTTGTCGGCATGGCGAACCACCACTTCGAGCTCCAGACCGACCTCTCGCCTGCACGCTGGCTACGGGATCACCTGGTCACCTTCGCCGAGGGTGTCCGGTCACTCATCCCCGAGATCTTCGACGCCTATGCCCGCGTCTTCCACCCCGCTTTCCTGGGGGAGGAACCGGTCGCCTGGCGCGAGGTGGCCGATTCCACCGGCACGACCATGCATGCGACGGCGCAATTCGGAAACCTCTCCGGAATCCATCAATGGGAATACGCCGGCCCCCGCAGTCCTGCAATCTGGGACCGCGCCCCAGACGAGGGCAACCTCCCGCGGCAAGTCCGGGTTCCTCTCGTGCCCATCCTCCGCCACCACACGACGACTCCCGATGACTGCTGGTTCGGCGCCTGGGTCGGCTGGGGCGACGGGCGGTTCCCCGACTCGGCTCCCCGATTCACGCTGCCCGCCCGGGAGTACTTCCTGCTGCGCGGCCCGGTCGAGGCGATCGAAGACAGCGTCGCCGGCGGGACGGGTGGCGGGACGGCCGGCCTGTATCGACGCCGCTTCCATCCCTTTCGCCGACGCCACCCGGTGACGGCCGCTCCACCGAGCGCCGAGTCCCATCACCGGTATCAGTCGGCCTCGTTGTGGTGGCCGGATGACCGGGCCTGGTTCGTGGCCACCGAGATCGACCTCAACTCGACCTACGTCGGTGGATCAGACGCCACCGTCGCTGCCATCCTCGCCTCGCCCGATCTCGAGGCATCCTCGGTGGCGCCGGATGACCCAATCGACTTCTCCTCCGACTCCCTCAACCCGCCACCCCCGTCTCCCACCGGGTAGAAACCGTGCAATCGCCCACAATGCGCGGCCGGGAGTGCCAGACTTGGCGATGCCCCACCCGGGGAACCTCTAGGAGGGCTCAATGCACGCCGTAATCACCCACGCTCGCCTCACACCGGGCCGCATCGATGACGTACGAGAGATCTTTCGTCGCACCAACCCCGGGCTGGTCGCCGACCAGAAGGATTGGGTGAGCGCCATCTTCACCGCCAATCGCAATGACGACACCGTGACGGTCGTCGCCCGGTGGAAGAACCCAGACTCCTACGAGGCCCTGGCGGCCACAGACAAGTTCAAACAGGCGATGGCCGAGTTCGCCCCCTATTTTCGCTCCCCACCGACCGTTGAAGTCAACGAGATCCTGGTCGACATGTAGCTCATCGGGGCTTCCGGTTCGAATCCCCGCCGGGAGTTCGAGCCTTCCCTAGTGTGCCGGTAGCGCGAAAGGACTCCGATGCGGAAACTGATCGAGTGCGTCCCCAACTTCAGCGAGGGCCGCAACCGGACGGTTATCGAAGACATCGCCAGCCAGGTAGAGACGGTGGAGGGCGTCACACTGCTCGACGTCGACCCGGGGCATGCAACGAATCGGACGGTCGTCACCTTCGTCGGGTCGCCCGAGCAGGTCGTGGAGGCGGCGTTCCGGTCGATTGCCCGGGCCACCGACCTCATCGACATGCGGCAGCACACCGGCGAACATCCGCGATTCGGGGCGACGGATGTGTGCCCACTCGTCCCGGTCTCCGGCGTGACCATGGAGGAGACCGTCGATCATGCCCACCGGCTGGCGCGCCGTCTCGGCGACGAGCTGGGGCTCGCCATCTACTGCTACGAGAACGCGGCGCTGGTCCCGGAACGGCGCAACCTGGCTGCCGTGCGGTCCGGCGAATACGAGGGCCTGGCGACCCGGCTCGAAGATCCTCGTTGGAAGCCCGACTTCGGCCCATCCGCTTTCAATGCCAGATCCGGGGCGACCGCAGTCGGGGCCCGCGGCTTCCTCGTTGCCTACAACGTGAACCTCAACACGACGTCGACCAGATTGGCGAACGCCATTGCCTTTGACGTCCGCGAACGCGGCCGACCCAAGCGCATCGGGCATCCCCTCACCGGCGAGATCGAGCGTGACGCGGACGGCGAGGAGGTGTGGATCCCGGGATCGCTCGAGAAGGTGAAGGCGATCGGCTGGTTCATCGAGGAGTACGGCGTCGCCCAGATCTCGATGAATCTGACCGACATCGATGCGACACCGGTGCATACCGCCTTCGACGAGGTCTGCCGGCGGGCGGAGGCAAGAGGCGTCCGGGTCACCGGCTCCGAACTGGTCGGGCTCATACCGCTCGGCGCCATCCTCGGCGCCGGACGGCACTACCTGCGCAAGCAGCATCGCTCGACGGGGGTCTCCGATAGCGAGCTCATCAAGATTGCCGTCAAGTCGCTCGGCCTCGACGATCTCACTCCGTTCGACCAGGACTCGAAGATCATCGAATACGCCCTCCAAGCCGGGAAGACCCGGCTCGTCGACATGCCGGTGCAGCGTTTCATAGAAGAGACGGCCTCCGAGTCGGTGGCACCCGGAGGCGGCTCGGCGGCAGCCACCATCGGAGCCCTCGGCGCCGCGCTCGGGACCATGGTCGCCAATCTGTCTTCACACAAACGGGGCTGGGACGACCGTTGGGAAGAGTTCTCGAACTGGGCCGACAGGGGCAAAGCCTGCCACGACGAGCTCATCACCCTGATCGACGATGACACCGAAGCCTTCACGGAGATCATGGCTGCTCACAGGATGCCCGCCGGCACCGAAACTGAAACGGCGGCGCGAGACGAGGCGATTGAGGCCGCGACCCGCCGGGCAATCGAAGTACCGCTCCGGGTGATGGAAGTCGCCCTCGCCTCGATGGATGTGATCGAGGCCATGGCCAAGACCGGGATCCCCCCGTCGGTCTCCGACGCCGGCGTCGGAGCGCTCTGTGCCCGCTCGGCCGTCATCGGGGCGTATCTCAACGTGCAAGTCAACGCCCGGAGCCTCACCGACGATCAGGCGGCGGCCGAGCTCGTGAGCCGTGGACGCCGGCTACACGACGAGGCGATCGCCCGCGAAGCCGAGATCCTGGCCCTGGTAGAGCGTCGCCGTAACGACGAATGATCTGCGCGATAGGCGAGCGTCAACGGGCCCGTCATCCCGACGCTGAGTCCCGGCAGGGCCGCTAGCTTTCTGCCATGGCATACAACATGGCGGTTGCCGATGACATTCGCGCGAGGATCGGCGGTCATCCGGGCGTGACCGAACGGGAGATGTTCGGCGGCATCGCGTTCATGATCAACGGCAACATGGCGGTTGGAGTGTCGGGCGACGAGCTGATGGTTCGGGTCGGCAAAGATGCCCATGACGAGGCGGTGGCCCTGCCGGGAGCCCGCACGTTCGACATGTCGGCCCGGCCGATGCGGGGCTGGGTGGCAGTTGCCGCCGAGGGATTCACGGACGAGGCCGCATTCAACGGTTGGATCGACCGGGGCGTCGCCTTCGCCGAGAGCCTCCCGAAGAAGTAGCCCCTTGTGAGTGCGCGCCGCCCCGACCCTGTCCCGGCCGGCGGCTGAGCCGCCTGTCTTCAGGGCCGGAACTTGTCGTCGGTGCGCCTCCACCTCCGCCATCGCGTCGTGCCGGCCGAGTGAGCGCGCGCCACTCCCCCGTGTTCGGGTGCTCCACCGCCGAGCCGATGCGGTACCCACCACTCCCCGGCCGGTGTTCCGTCCGGGTACGACTCGATGCTGGCGTCGAGCAGCGCCTGCATCCGTGCTCGCAACTCCTTGTTGACGACATCAACGTCATCGTCGGGCCCAACGTGGAGCGGCTCACCGAAGCGAACCGTCACTGGCAACCGCCAGCGCCAGCGTGGCAGGCGACCGGTTGTGAAGAACCTGTGGGAGCCCCACGACACGGCAGGCACCAGCGGCACCCCGGCAGCGCGGGCCATCCGGACGGCTCCCGTCTTGAATGGCAGGAGATCGAACGACCGGGAGATGGTTTGTTCGGGCAGGACCAGAACCACCTCTCCGGCGTGCAGGGATGTGACGGCGTGGACCAGCGCATCCCGGCCGTTGCCACGGTCGACGGGAATGCACCCGGTGCCCCTGATGAGCGGGCCGAAGACGGGAACCCGAAACAGTGATTCCTTGGCGAGGATGCGCACCGGCCTGCCGAGCCTGAGATACGGGAACCGCGCTACGGCAAAGAAGTCCCAGAACGACGTGTGGTTGGCGGCGATGACACACCCGCCGCGGCCGGGCACATGCTCGAGGCCCTCCATGTCGAACCGCCACCGTTGCATCCGCATGACGGTGACACCGATCCAGGCTGCGAAGCGGTAGACAAGGTTCGGGGCGGGGACGCCCGGCGCCGGTTTGGATCGTTGCACGGCTCTCCTGGGTGAGTGTGGCGGCTGATGGTATCCCGACAGAGCGGGTTCCGCCGGTAGGGCCCACCCGCCACGTGGCGATGTTCCCCGGTGGATACTTCTAGGACGTCAGACCTATAGCCAATTTGCCGATTGCGGCCGATCATGGAGGTTGTACACCGGGAGGTAGCCATATGGTGACTCAGTGGGTCCGCTTCCAGAACTGGTGGGACTCCGAGACGGGCGCCAGCCTCGTCGAATACGCCTTCCT
>JBFKDW010000113.1:0-6513 GCA_041619515.1 Acidimicrobiia bacterium | reverse complement strand
TGGCGGACCCGATCGACGAGCTGATCGACCAGTTCAATGCCCGGGTCGGGCTCTGACCGGGCCGCAGCCGGCCGCCGACCCCCGCAGGGCGACCGTTACTCGTTTTCCAGCTCGGCCAGCTTCTCGCTGAGGGCATCGAGCGTCTCCTCCAGCTTGTGGATTCGCTCGTCTGCGTCCGATAGGTAGCTGTCGGCGTCCGACGACTCCTGTTTGCGCCCCGCCTCGGCGGCGGCTGGTTTGGTTTCGGGGGCGCCGGTGGGGGTTTTGTCTTTGGGTGGGGTGGGTTGGTCGTCTGCTTGTTTGGCGGCGGCTGGTTTGGTTGCGGGGGCGCCGGTGGGGGCTTTGTCTTTGGGTGGGGTGGGTTGGTCGCCTTCTTTTTTGGCGGCGGTTGCCTCGGCCGGCCCGGCCCCTTCTTTGGCGGGGCCGGGGGAAGCAGGAGCCACCTTCGCATCCGGGGTGCCGGCAACCTTGTCGCCGGCGGGCGCTCCGGGGACCGCCGATGGCGCCCCGGCGGGGGCCGGGGGCTTCGCCCGGGACGCCCTCGACAGCGAATCGAGCAGCAGCCCGGCCCGCTTCTCGACGCCGGCCATCCTGGAATCGACGGCCTTGGCACGCTCCTCCAGGCGGCGAACGTGGTTCGGGTTCGCCTCCGAAAGCGGGCCGGTCTTCTCCGGCTTCCGGTAAAACACCAGCCAGCCCACGAGGAAGCCGATGATGGCGGCAATCGCCAGGAAGATGAGGATTTCTCCGATCGCATATCCGCTTCCACGCATGGTCTTCTCCTAACTCGGGGGCCCGAGTGCGAACTCGAGTCGTCGATTCTTGGTCCGGCCCTCCGGGGTCCCGTTGTCGGCAATCGGCCTGGTCTCTCCGTATCCGACGGCGATGAGGCGCCCGGGATCGACACCCAGCTCGACCAGGTAGTCCGCGCCGGCCTGGGCGCGAGCGTTGCTGAGGGCGAGGTTGAATGCGTCGCTGCCCACCGAATCGGTGTGGCCCTCAATCGTCATCGCGATGCTCGGGTTGCGCAGCAGGATGCCGGCGCCGGTTTCGAGCAGGACGCGCAGTTCGGGAGTCAGCTCGGCGCTCCCGAACCCGAACGTGGCGCCGCCCCGCACGCTGCCCGTGATGACATCGTTCTCGATCTGGAGCTCCCACTCGGGGATGGGTGCGAACTGGGCGAAGGTGAGGGGAATGCGAAACAGGGAAAACGTCGTGTCCACATCGGTTCCGATGGTCAGGGAGTCGGTGACGTTTGGCTCGCCGAAGACCTCCACGGCGGCATCCACGATCATGTCGATCGCCGACTGGTCCGGCATGATCCCCGACAGCGTCACCGTCCCGTCGCCCGGTGCCTCGGCCAGATACACCGGCGGTGTGCGGTCGGTGACCTCGATGGCGCTTGTCAGGGTCACCTCGCTCCCCAGGGCAGCGCCCAGGGCGGCCTCCAACTGGCCCTTTTTCTCGGCGCTGCCGGCAGTTCCCGTCAGAGTTGCTTCGTTCCCCACGACCCGGAGGTCGGCCTCGCCGACGATTGGGAGAAAAGCCATGAGGTTGGGCGCTCCTGGGAGCCATGACCCGGCGGCTACCGATTCGTCGACCTGCAGGTCGTTCGTCACGAACGGGCCGTAGATGAGGTTGGCGACGGCTGCCACCTGGGCGGCAATCTCGGCGCTCGGCAGCGTGCCGGACAGCTCGAGTGCTCCCCGGCTGAGAATGGCATTGAGCGAGGCAGGGGCCGCCGAGCCCGGTGGATCCGTTGATGCCGACGTGGAGGTCGTCGACGGCGCGGTCGTCGAAGTGGTTTGCACCGGGGCGATGGTGGTAGGGCCCGGGGCGGCATCCGAAACGCGCCATCGGGCCTCGCGCACGCCGGTGACGCCGCGCACGACCTCAAGCGCCAGCTCTTGGTCGGCGGGCGTCAGATCACCCGAGAGCGTCGCGTCCCGCCCGCTGAACTCGACCTGAGCAGCGATTCCGGCCTCTTGCAGCGCCTGCCGGGCGTCGCCGGCAAGCTCGTCTTCGGCGCGGGGCACTGAGATCGCGACTGCCACTATGGCGATCACAACCCAGCCGGCCAAGAGGGGCCAGACAAATCGCGTTCGGTTCTTATCGGGAGCTGATACCACGGGACTTTTCGGGAAGACCCGAAAAGTGTATTCGGTTGGGAGCTGCTTCGCGTTTTTTAGGTCCCCGTGAACCTGGGATCCCAAATCGGTCAAGCGGGGCCGGGTGACACCGATGATTCTCAGGTGAAAGTGGTGACTACGCGCCCCGACCGCGGCGGGCATCCACTGGACAGTGGAGAGGTTTCGCCGTGAACCGTCTTCCCGACCGTCGTGCGGACCCGGTGGAAGTCTTCGACGCCCTCGGAATTGGCTGGGGGGTCCATGAGCTGTATCCGGACCCGGTCGGGCAGCCTGCTTTCATGGGCGCAGTCGGGCGCCTGTCGGTGCTGGCCGACTCCTCCATCACCTATGAGATCGGTGCCGGAACCGTTTCCTGCGACGGGGAGCCGCTCTCGATCGAGCGCGGGGGTACTGCCCGCCTGTCGCTGCGGCTGTTCATTCACGAGGTCGAATGGCTCGAGCTCGTCGGAGTGCCCGCGGCTGAGGACCTCAACCAGTTCTTCGAGCTCCTGGCAGCCGACGAGCACGCGACCCGTGCCTCCGGCGGCATCGCCCAGGTGCTCCAAAACCGCGAAGTCTTTTCCATTTCCGTCACCCAGCGCGGCCTGCTGGTGGATGCTCTCGAGAAGCCCTGGGAGGAGACAATTCGCGACGAGGCCTCCGATGCCGGGGACGGTGGGCTTCGAGCCTCCAGGCTGGCCCGCATGGTTGCCAGCGGGGCCGACGCGACCGTCGTGGCGAAGGCGATGGTCGAGGAAGCAGATGGGGATCCCGAGCAGATCGCCTCCTCCTTCTGCGAGGCGTATCGAATGGTGTATCCGGCCGCTGCATCCGCCGGGGCCGAAAGCGAATCTGTTCCCGAGATGCTCGCCGCCTACCGACAGCCTCCCAAGACGCGACCGCCCGTGGACACATTCGCCGAGGCGTTCTTCCTGATCCCGGTTGAGGCGCAGGCCCAGGTGCTCCGCACGTTCCTCGACAACCGGTCCGAGGGACTCCACGGCCTGCTGCTCGACCAGTTCGCCGGTCTCGAACTGGCGGAACTGGCGCCGCACCTGGATGAGGAGGGCTTCGAGAAGCTGGTCGGCTATGCCCGCGACGTGGTGGACAGCGAGACCGGTTCGGCCGATGAGCTGCTGCCAATGGTCTCGGCCGCTCGAGATGTGAAGGTTGCGCGCAAGAGCGCGGCGGACCGGATTCGGGAGATGATCGAAGGCATCGGGGGACTGGGTGGCGCTACCGGTGGCCTGGCCGGAAAGCTGCGGGCAGAGGCGCTGGGTGCGGACGCCCTCGGCCTATACGTTCTGGCGACCGTGATGGAGATCGAGGACAGACCCGACCGGTTTACTCGTTTCGTCGAAGCCTGGTGTCGTCGAATTTCTGATGCGGTCGCAGCGGGGGACCTCGACGGCGCCATCGGGGTACTCCAAGCAGGCATAGACGCCGAGCTCGCGCCTCACAAACGGCAGGTCGTCGAGGACAAGCTGGTCGACTTGCTCCGCAGTGACTACGCCGTCTTCAACTCGGCGGCGCAGGATCCGGCCACCCGGGAGGGTTTGGGCGAGCTGATCGCGGGGTTCGGCGAACCGGCCGCCACCCACCTGATGGAGCGGTTGTCTGTGGAAGAGGACGCGGCGACCCGCCGGGCGCTGGTTGCCCTGCTGGTGGTCGTTGGGTCGAACTTCACCCAACCGATCGTCCGATTTCTCCGTGATCCACAGTGGTACGTCGTGCGGAACGCAGTCACGATCGCCGGCAAGATCGGCGGCAATCGGTGGGTACCCCACCTCCGGATCCTGATGGAACATCCCGATCACCGGGTCGTCATCGAGTCGATGCGGGCTCTGACTCCCATCGCACCAGACGAGGCTGTGCCCGGCCTGGTCCGGGGGCTTGCCCACGAGCACGACCTCGTCAGGGAGACTGCCTTCCTCCTGCTGAAGGGAACGTCGTCGCCGCTGGTCGAGGAAGAGTTGACCCAGGCGCTCACCGATCGCTCTATGGACGGCGCTCGCACCGAAATCGCCGCACTGCTGCTCGGCCTCGGGACGGACAGCTCGCTGGCGGTGCTTCGCCAGATAGCGCGCAAGCCCTTCATCATCACCTCGAGCCGGCGCGCTGCCCGTCGTGCCGCCCGGGAAGTCCTCGGGAGCGCCGCATGAACGAATCACACGTTCAGGAATTCCTCAAGCGGCTGCAGGCGGCAATCAGTCAGTTGAACCTCTACCCCGCCAATCATCCCAACAGCCAGACCGCTCTCCAGCTGGGTTGTCGGGCCGCCGCCAACCTGGCCGCCAGCGGGGATGAGGCCGTCGTCGGCCTCAAGGGATACGCCTTCTTCCTCAACGGCGATCTGCTGGCCTACACGTCTCTCACCTACGCCAACCTGTACGTCGACCTCGCCGGACGGGAGATCGAGACGATCACGCTGGCCGGACAGATCGACCAGGCCGAGTATGCCGATTTCGTGAGGTTTGTCGGCGGTCAAACGGATGACTTCGCAACCGGCGGATCGATCCGCATCAACGTCAGCCCGCTTCTGGATTCGGAGGACGACTCCGCCTTTGCCGACCTTCGATTCTCCTATTCCGGAGTGGTCGGGACCTTGCGCAACCTCGACCACCGCATCGCCCGCGAGGGCACGTTCGAGATGGGACCCGTGATGCAGGCCGTTGAGGAACTGATCGACCAATCGCTCAATGCCAGCGGTGCCGCGCTGTTGCTGAGCACCGTCAAGAGCCACGACGAGTACACCTTCTACCATTCGGTCAACACCTGCTTGATGGCAGTTGCCACCGGCCAGTATCTCGGGCTGACTCAAAAGGACCTGGTTCCGATCGGCGCGGGCGCCATGCTGCACGACATCGGCAAGGTGGCTATCTCGCCGCGCATCCTCAACTTCCCGGGCCGCCTCGACCGGGAGCAATGGAAAGAGGTCACCATTCATCCTCAGGAGGGAGCGGAAGCCATCTTCGCGGCCGGCGGACCGGGCCATGAGATCGCGGCCACAATCGCGCTCGAGCATCACGCCCGCTTCGATGGCCTCGGATACCCGCGGCTCGGGGCATCAGGGCGTCCCCACCTGGCCAGCCGGCTGGTGTCGGTCTCGGACGTGTACGACGCAATCACCACGCGGCGCAGCTATCGGCGGGCGGAAACTCCGCACCGCGCCCTCCAGATACTCCTGCAGGGGGCGGGAGGCCATTTCGACCCGGACATCGTGAAATCGTTCATCTCGCTCATGGGAATCTTTCCGCCCGGTTCGGTGCTCAGGCTGCTGGGTGGCGAGCTGGTTGTGATCAGCCATCACACCGGAGACACCGACCGGCTGGAGGCCGTACTGGTCCGGTCGGCCGCCGGTGAGGACATCGAGCCCGAGCCGGTCACGGTGCACGTCGAGCAGGTCGCTCAACAAGTTCTGGCAGAAACGGCCGGCATCGAGCCGGCGGCCCTGCTCGAACGGGCCGGCGTGGCCGAGCAGATCCTGGCATCGGCCGGTCCGCAGGTCGCCGAGGGCGCCATCGAGCGTTCCGGCATCGATGAGGAGGCGCTCAAGGACCAGGCCGCCCGGTCCCTTTCCTCCATCGTCGATCGCGATTGATCCAGCCGGGTGGCGAGCAAGCAGCGGTGGTGAGGGGATAACATCGGCTCCTCACCGAAGGAGCGCCGTTGATCCACGCCAGCCCACTGCCCGACGTCGTGATTCCGGACACCCATCTCACCCCGTTCGTGTTCCATCGGGCGGACCAACTTGCCGACGAGGCGGCCATCATCGACGGGCCGACCGGACGGGTCGTCACCTATCGGCAGCTGAAGGACTCGGTGGCGCGCCTGGCGGGCGGGCTGGCCGCCCGCGGGTTCGGGGCGGGCGACGTGTTCGCAATCATGGCTCCCAATGTTCCCGAATACGCCACTGCCTTTCACGGGGTTGCCACCGTCGGCGGGGTCAACACGACGATCAACCCCACGTACACGGCCGAGGAGGTCGAGTTCCAGCTCCGTGACTCGGGTGCTCAACTCTTGCTGACAATCCCGATGTTCATTGAGCAAGCCTCCGAGGCGGCGGCGGCGGCCGGCGTCGAGGAGGTGTTCGTGCTGGGCGAGGCGGCCGGCGCCACGCCGTTCTCGGTGCTGCTCGACGCCGACCCGTACCAGGGATTTGCCGAAGTCGATCCACAGCAGGATGTGGTTGCGCTGCCGTATTCGAGCGGGACGACCGGCCTTCCCAAAGGGGTCATGCTGACCCATCAGAACCTGGCTGCGAATCTCGCCCAGGGAGAGCACGCTCTGCAGATGGCGGACCGCGAAGTGATCGTCGCAGTGCTTCCGTTCTTCCACATCTATGGCATGGAGGTGCTGATGAACGGCGTGCTGTACAACGGCG
>JBFKDW010000112.1:0-6539 GCA_041619515.1 Acidimicrobiia bacterium | reverse complement strand
GGCGAGTGCAGCGACGAAGTTGAAAGCGGCCGTGATTACCGGGGGCATCGTCATCGCGGTGCTCCTGATTGCGGTCTCTGCGGTCTTTGCCAACGCGTACGGCGCCCGTCGTGCCAGTGAGACCGCCGTCGCTCTCCATCAAGCCGAAACCCTGCTGAGCGCCTCCGCCATCCTCCGCACCCAGGTAGGACAGTCTCTGCTGATCTCCACCTACGTCTCAGCGGAGCCGACTGCCGATGCCGCCGCAGCCGTCATCGCCGAGACCGAGGCCGATGCGGCGTTCACGCAGTTCCAGGAAGCCGTGGTGCGGTATCGGGAGTCCTTCGAGGTGAGCGGCACGGAAACGGAAGCTGCAATGGAGGCATACGAGGCGGCCGCCTCGGGCGTGTTGTCGGCGGTGAGGAACGGCGATCTCGAACGAGCCGAAGGCCTGATGAACCAAGTGCTCAACGTCGAGTACGCCGAACTGGTGGGGATGGTCGTTTCCGCCCGGGATGCGACGGTCAACGATCTCGCCACCGCCCGCACCGTGGTCGGGCGCATCAGCGAGATCTCGCGGTTCCTCGTCGCCTTCCTGATCCCGTCGGCAGCAATCCTGCTGTATCGATGGGCGGCCAGTCGCCAGAACAAGCAAAAGGAGCTCGAGGCCCGCCTGCAGGCCCAGCGTGAGCTGAACAAGGCCAAGGACGAGTTCGTCGCCAGCGTGTCCCATGAGCTGCGAACCCCGCTCACGTCGATCTACGGGTTCGCACAGCTGCTTGGCGACGGCGGCGTGAAAGATGCAGAAACGACGATGGAGCTCGTCGGCCTCATCAGGGGCGAGGCCGACGAGCTCTCCCGGATGGTCGAGGACCTGCTCACCGCGGCCCGGGCCGACGCGGGTGCCCTCGCCTACCACCTCGAGGAGTTCTCGGCGAGCAGCGGAGTCGAGCGAGCGCTCGCTCCGCTCATCAAGGCGGGCGAGGACATCGAGATCGACGTGGAGGATGCTCAGGTGTACGCCGACGACTTCCGGTTCCGTCAGATCGTGCGCAACCTGGTTTCCAACGCCCGACGCTACGGTGCTGCGCCCATCGGGGTGCGAGGCCGGGCCACACACGGTGCCTACCAGGTGACGGTGTACGACCACGGCGACGGAGTTGCTCCTCACGTCGAGGAGCGCATGTTCCAGCGGTTCGTGCATCAGGGCCACCAGCCTCTCCTGGTGGGAAGCGTCGGCCTTGGGCTCTCCATCGTGCGGATACTGGCCGAAGGGATGTCGGGTACCGCCGCCTACGAACGCGCCGACGGTGAGACCCGCTTCATCGTCACGTTCCCCGCCGCCGAGGGAGGGGCGGGGGCTCATCGGCGGTTGTTGGCCAGCTGAGTCACCATCGCTCGCGGTGGATGACTTCGTCCCGGCGTTTCCAACCCCGATCCAGGGAGCCCGATCGGCGATCCGGTGCCGGGAAGCCGAGCGTAACCAGCCCGATGGGAGAGACTTCTTCCGGGATCCCGAGTAATTCCTTGATGCCCTGGAGGCTGTGCGAGCCGGCAAACCCCGCCGCCAGGCCCTCGTCGACCGCCGCCAACAGCAGCAGCATGAGCACAGCCCCCGCGTCGATGTGCCAGTACGGCACCGGCCACGCCTGGGCGTCGGCTGCGCTCGCTTTGTCTGGTTCTGCGTAACGCGCCCGGTAGGCGGCTTCGCTCGTGCAGATGACGATGTGGACCGGGGCCCGTGATAGCCAGGGATCGAAGCCGGCCGCCACGTACTCGTCTTCGTGCGCCAGTTGGGCGATGGCGCGCCGCCGGTCCGCATCGGTCACCACGACGAGGCTCTGGCCCTGGGTGAAGCCGGCGCTGGGGGCCCGTCGAGCCCGGTCGAGAACCCGGTCGAGAACATCTTCTGGAACGGGGTCCGCCAGGTAGTTCCTGACCATCCGGCGCCGGCGAACCGCCTCTGAGAACTCCATGCCTCCTCCAATCGCTCGGCTCAGATCCGGCAGCCTATGTCCCTGCCGCTTCGCAGGAAAAGGTCGAAAGACCCACCGGGGGGCTGGTGTGCAGTTGTGCAACTTGGGCTATCTTCTGTCAGTGAGGGGTTTCAGCCGTGGGCGAGGTAGTGGAGTCGGTTTGATTAGGCGAGTGTTGACGATCCTGGGCGTGCTAGCCGGGGTCATGCTGGCGGCGGTCACTCCGGCAGTTGCCGGCGATGCCGAAGTGGGGATGGTCGATACCAGTAGCGGTCAGTGGCATCTTCGTGAGCCCGACGGCAGCGACCGGGTCTTCTTCTACGGCAACCCCAACGACATTCCGCTCCTGGGTGACTGGAATTGCGACGGAGTCGACACGCCGGGCATGTTTCGCCCCAACACCGGGTTCGTCTTCCTCACCAGTTCCAACCCGCTGAACGGCGGGGTAGCCGTTGCGGACACGTTCTTCTTCTTCGGAGTAGCCGGCGACGTGCCGATCGCCGGTGATTGGAACGGCGACGGCTGCGACACGCTGGGGATCTATCGCAACGGCAAAGTCTTCATCCGGAACAGCCTCAGCACCGGGGTGGCCGACATCGAGTACTACTTCGGCGTGCCGGGCGACCGCCCGTTTGCCGGAGACTGGGATGGCGACGGTGTGGACACGGTCGGCATCTACCGCACCAGCTCCGGGCAGGTGTTCTACACCAACGAGCACCCGGCCGGCCCGGTCGCGACCACCGCCAATGACTTCTTCTACGGGACGATCAACGATGCGTTCGTTCCCGCCGACTGGGATGGGGACCGCGTCGACACCGTGGGCATCTTTCGACCGTCGGAAGCCCGTTTCTATCTGCGCAACTCCAATTCAACCGGGCCCGCCGACGAGACCTTCACATTCGGTCAGGCCGGGTGGACTCCGGTGGGCGGAGACCTCGAGCTGCGGGAGGCCACGCTCACGGCCTCGGCGGCGACGTTCGACATGGGGCCGGTGGGCCTCAACGGCGCCCGAACGGCCAATCTGCGGGTCGACTTCAGCGGTGATGCCGGCGATACCGATCTTCGCATCACCTCGATCACGTTCGGTGGACGCGATGCGGCCGACTTCTCGGCGCCGCCGCTGGCGGACCCGGAGATCGGGTTTGGCGAGTCGCGCAACGTGGCGGTCACCCTTGCCCCCACCGCCCTCGGCGTCAAGCGGGGCTTCATTCGCATTCGCCACACCGGGGTCGACTCGCCGCTCATCGTCAACCTGATCGGGCAGGGAGCATATCGAGTCAATGCCGGAGGCGACCCCGTCGCCGATTGGGGGCCCGACGGGCCCTACACCCCGGGCGGAAGCGTTGGTCCCCTGGCGGGGGCTTCCGTTTCAGGGCCGACGGCGCCCGACGAAGTGTACGAGAGCTACCGCTTCGGCCAGCAAGCATGGGATTTCCCGGTCACTCCCGGCTCCTACCGGGTCAACCTGTACTTCGCCGAGACCTTCCCAGGTACGCAAGCGACCGGCGCCCGGCAGTTCGATGTCTCCATCGAGGGGGTCGAGGTGCTGAGCAGCTTCGACATCTTCGCCGCCGCCGGCGCCAACACCGGGATCGTGCGCGGGTTCGATGTCGTCAGCAATCACAACCTGGACATCGATTTCGACCAGATCGTCAACTCGCCGGCCGTCCAGGGCATCGAAATCATTCCCACCCCTGCATGGAAATCGCTCGGGTCGAGCCCGACCGAGGCGTTCTACGGTTCGATCGCAGTCGGCGACACCCTGCGCAGGACCATTACCGCCGTGCACCTCGGCGAACCGGCCACCGCCAACCTCGCCCTCGCCAAGGCCACGGTGGTCGGTGCCGACAGCAACCAGTTCGGGATCATTTCCGGCGGTTCGGCCCGCACCTTGCAGCCCGGACAGGTCTCCCAGGTGGTGGTGGAGTACAAGCCGACTCGAGCCGGCGTGGCCGATGCCAGGTTGTTCATCGAGCACAACGGACCGAATAGCCCGCTCGAGGTGGATCTGACCGCCGCCGCCGACGACGTGATCCTGTACCGCCTCAACGCCGGCGGAGAAGCGATCGTCGGCCAGTTCTCGTGGACACCTGACGAGCCCTTCCTGGCCCCGGGGACGCCGTCCGGCGAATTCGCGCTCGTGCAGGCAGTCAACACGGGGGATCGATCGCTCCCGATCGGGACGCCGCTCGACATGATCCGGACCGAGCGGTTCGGATCGGGCTCCTCGCCACTCTCCTATGACCTGCCCGTGCCCAACGGACCGTACGAGGTCCGCTTCTACATGGTGGAGCCAGTTCACAACGCCTCAGGGGTCAGGGTCTTCGATGTGAGGGTCGAGGGCGGGCTCGCCATCAACGACCTCGACATCTTCGCCCGGGCCGGCAAGAACAAGGCCATCATGATCCCGATCCAGACCAACGTGACGGGTGGGAACCTCGATATCGATCTCATTCCGATTCCCGGCAAGAACCTCCCAGCCGTCCACGGCATCGAGGTCATCAAGAAGACGGGCAACGCATTCCTCTCCTCCGAGCCGGTCTCGCTCACGCTCGGCCCCATCGTGACGGCAGGCACGACGACCGGGACGGTGGAGGTGGTGCATCAGGGTGGCGCAGGCATTCCCAGCGTGGTCATTCAGTCGGTTGCAATCGGCGGGCCCCACGCCGGCCGCTTCACGTTGCTGAGCGGCCCGGCGGCGGGCGATGTGCTGCCACCCGGCACCAGCGTGCCCGCCCTGATCCGGTTCACTCCGGGATGGGCTGGGGACAAGACCGGCAGCCTTGTGATCACCTACAACGGCGGCAGGGTCACGACCATCCCGATCTTCGGGTCGGTCAACAACCCGCCGGTTCTGACGACGCCTCCCGACCAGACGGTCGATGAGGGCGTCGCCTTCAGCGTCACGGCAACGGCCACCGATCCGGACTTCGAATTCCGGATCATGAGTGCCAGCGGCCTGCCGGCGTGGGCGTCCATCACCGACCAGGGGGGCGGAACCATCACGATCGGGGGAACGCCCGGCTTCACGGATGCCGGGTCGTCGATGGTTACCGTCACGGTCACCGATCCCGACGGGGCGACCGACACCGGAACCTTCCGCATCACCGTCGTCAACGTCAACCGGGCCCCGGTGTTCAATTCTCCGCTCCTCGACAAGGCCAACAGCGAAGCCGATACCGTCAGTATCTCCACGGAAGCAACCGACCTGGACGGCGACGACCTCACCTGGTCGGCGACCGGGCTTCCCCAGGGCATCACGATCAGCCCGGCCAGCGGGCTCATCTCCGGCACCATCGGGTTCCTCGCCTTCGACAACCAGCCCCCGTCCGGCTTCTACACGGTGGATGTCACCGTCACCGACGATGGAGTGCCCAATCGCAGCGTGACCGACCGCTTCCTGTGGTCCATCTCAGACCAGAACCGTCCGCCGACTGCTGTTTCCATCAGCCCGGGAGTCGCCGAGGGCGGGACGGTTACCTTCACCGTGACCGGCACTGATCCCGACGGTGACCCCTTGACCTTCTCGCTGTTCGGTGCAGCTCCAGCCAACGGTTCGATCACCGCCGGCCCGACTCAGCTGACGAGCACATCTGCACGGATCACCTATGAGCACGACGGGTCGGAGACGACGAGCGATTCGTTCCAGTTCCGGGTAAACGACGGCACCGGCTTCTCGGCCCCGGCGACGGTGAGCATCGTGGTGTCACCGGTGAACGATCGTCCGGTGGCGACCACCGGGATCACCGCGGTGGTGGCCGAAGGCGGCTCTGTCGTGGTGTCGTTGACGGCAACCGACCCGGACGGTCCCCCGCTGACCTTCGCCGCCTTTGCGCCCGTGAACGGCTCGCTGGGTGCGGTCACGTCGACTGGGCCCGGCTCGGCCAACGTGAGGTTCTTCCACGACGGCTCGCAGACGACCACCGCCTCGTTCAATTTCAACGCCAGCGACGGTTCGTTGACGTCGGTGATTGCGACGGTGAATCTGACGGTGACGCCGGTGAACGATCGGCCGGTTGCGACGGTTGGGATCACCGATGAGGTCGCCGAAGGAGCGTCGGTAACGGTAACGCTGACGGCCACGGACGCCGACGGGGATCCGCTGACGTTCGACGCTTTTGCCCCCGTCAACGGCTCCGTGGCAACAGTGGTGCAAGGGCCTCCGGATCAACAAGCGACGGTCGTGTTCACCCATGACGGGTCCGAAACCACCTCCGCCTCGTTCAACTTCAATGCGAGTGACGGTTCGTTGACGTCGGTGATTGCGACGGTGAATCTGACGGTGACGCCGGTGAACGATCCACCGACCGCCGCGGCGACCGCGCCGGGCTCGGGCTTCGAAGGCCAGACGCTGTCGTTCAGTGGCACCGGCTCGGACGACGACGGCTCGGTCGTCGGCTACCTGTGGACCTTTGGCGACGGGGACACGTCCACCCTCCAGAACCCGACCCACGTGTACTCGAGCTCGGGAACCTACAACGGCTCGCTGGTGGTGACCGACGACGGAGGTGCCGATAGCCCGCCGGACCCGTTCACGGTCGTGGTCGGCGACGTCTGGCTGCTGGATGTCGTGAAATCGGGGGC
>JBFKDW010000111.1:0-6758 GCA_041619515.1 Acidimicrobiia bacterium | reverse complement strand
GCTTCGGGGCGCCGACGGTCGAGGGGAATGCGGGCGAGTACGGCAAGGTGGCCGACGACTACCGACATGACGCCGAAGTAATCCGGGGTGAGCTGCTCCAGTGGGCACCCGGTTTTGCTGAGGCCAATCCGGACGACTGGGAGCTGAGCGCCCTGGTCGGCGCCCTCTTCTTCGCCGGGGGGAACATTCCGAAGGCGATCGAATGGGCCGGCCGCGTTCCCGAGGTGTTGGAGGACAATCGGTTGCTGCACAAGTGGCTCCGGGAGTACGTGCTGGTCGCTCAGCTGCGGGGCCAGCGGGATCCCGAGAATCCGGTGATCCTCCACGAGCAGGCTCGCCCGGTGCTGGCCGCCCTCCTCCCCGACATCTGGGACAAGGCCACCGACGGAGCCGCCCGCGGCAAACTGGGCCTGGCTCTGTCGGGCGGCGGTTTCCGAGCATCCTTCTACCACATCGGGGTGCTGGCGCGGCTTGCGGAATCCGATCTGCTCCGACGCATCGAGGTGCTGTCGTGTGTCTCCGGCGGGGCGATCGTAGGTACCTACTACTACATGCTGCTCAAGGAGCTGTTCGAGACGACCACCGATGCCGAGGTGAGCAATCCGACGGAGAAGACTCGTCGGCAGCGCGTGCACGATTACCCGACGCTCATCGATGCGCTGATCGAGGATTTCACCAGGGCGGCGAGACTGGACCTCCGCAACCGGATCTTCGCCTGGCTGCCGGACAATCTCCGCATGCTCGGCTCATTCTCGGCCTCGGAACGGCTGGGGTCGCTGTTGCAGAAGCGTCTGCTGCCAGAAATCGAGTGCTTGCGGCCCGGTGGGCTCGAGCGGAGGCGCGTGAGGTACCTCCACGAGCTGCGGATTCAGCCCCGCACCGGCGCCACAGCATGGGACCGCGGGTTTCGTCCCAAGCACCAGAACTGGCAGCGTCGCAACCGGGTTCCGATCCTGATCCTCAACGCCACCACGGTCAACACGGGTCACAATTGGCAGTTCACGGCTCGGCACATGGGGGAGCCTCCCGCCGTCATTCGTCCCGAGATCGACCCCAACCCGAGGCTGCGCCGCATCAAGTGGGAGTGGGACGTGGTGGGCGACGAGCTCCTGCAGGTGCGTGGCGACGCACGCGGGGCTTCGCTGGAAGTGGGGCAGGCGGTGGCGGCGTCGGCTGCCGTTCCCGGCATCTTCCCGCCCCTCCCGATCGACAGCCGCTACAACGAATGGAGCATCAGGCTGTCGGACGGCGGGGTGGTCGACAACCAGGGCATCACCGGTCTGCTCGAGCAGGGCTGCGCCGGCGTGGTGGTGAGCGATGCCAGCGGACGGCTTCGCCAGACCAAGAACCCCTCGGGTGGGGTGGTCGGCCTGTTCCGCACCTCGGAGATCTCCATGCAGCAGATCCGGTCCCGGCAGTTCGAGGAGCTGCAGACGAGGAGACGGGCCGGACTGCTGGCCGGGTTCACCTACGTCCATCTGACGCACGGGCTATCACCCAAGTCCGTCCCCCACATCGGTCAGGAGGACAGCGACGAGTTCGTCGGCTTCGACGCCCCCCAGTCCCCACCGCCGCTCCACTTCGACGTCTCCGAGAACCTTGCCGACATCCGAACCGACCTCGACGCGTTCTCCGAAACCGAGGCCTACGCGCTCATGCTGTCCGGTTACCGGGGAATGGACAACGCCCTCGAACATGGCTCGGGCTACGGGCTGCAGGACACCGACCACCAGCGCACCAAGCGAAGCTGGGCGTTCGAGGACGTGGCGCCGCTGCTCAACCGGGACATCACCAGCGACAACCGCTGGCGCAACCATCTCGCTCGCTCCCGGAGCCGCCTCCTCAGGTCGAGTGTGCAACTGATATGGATGCTGATCGCGATAGTGGCGGTGGCCGCCGGCATCGCCTGGCTGGCGATCCGTCACGGGGTTGCGCTGGTGGCAGGTGCCGGCTTCGCGTTGTTCGTCGTCGTGATCGCCGGCATCCTGTTGGCGCTGCTGTCCCGCCGCCGGCGGGGGATGGCGACCCGGCGAGCGATCCTGGTAGGGGCCACCACCGGCCTGTGGGTGTTCCTGATGGCGACCGTCGGCATGGTGACCTCCTGGGTGCTGTGGATCGGCAACCGCCTGGCGCGGCGGCTCGATGGGTCGTGGCGGGTTCCCGAAGATCGACCCGGCGGGTCCCAGCCACCCGCGATCCCCGGCTGAGCCGACGGCTCCCTGGTCGACGCGGGGGGCGCGGAGCGCTCCGCAACCCCTTGACATAGATCGTTAATAAATATACAGTGCGTTAACTGAAGGCAAGGGGAGGGAACATGACCTGGGACTCGATCAGGCAGAGGACCTGGCGCAACAGCGTCTCGGCTGCGGTTGGGCTGGCGATGGTGATGGGCGTATTCGCAGCGCCGCCGGCAGTGGCCGGTGACAACTGTTGGACTGAAGCCTCGATCCCGTACGTGAGTGGTGGCTGGGTGTATGCCTATGCGTATTCAGATTGTCAGTCGGCCGATCCGCACATCGAGTGGCACAAGACGAAGCTGCAACGGAACCGGGCCTGGGGGTGGGATACGGTGAAACAGGCGTGGGATTATCCGCCCCCCAACTACACGCTGGCCGCCTACGCAGCACGAGACTGCAACAACGACAGCTGGACCGAGCTGCGAACCTACGGGGACTCCAGCCACACCTCTTCCCACAAGTCGCCGAGCGGCACCTACTTCTATTGCCGGCCCTGAGGTGGCGTTCTGAACGGGTGAGACCGGTGCGGCATGTCACGCGGTGTTCGCTCGCAGCCGGCCTCATGCTCCTTGCGGCGTGCGGGGCCGGGTCGGTGGGGGGCACGGAGCCGACGCCGCCGGGGGAGGTGAGCGCCTTCCAGGCTCGCATCGTGCAGGACGGCGTGATCAGCCCGGACGAGTACGAGGGGGCCATCGACGGGATGATTGCGTGTCTCCGGCAAGCGGGGATAGCCGCCATCGGTCCGTTCCCCGGATTTCAGGATGGCTTCTGGGTGTACAACGTCCCGACCGGCAGCCATTCGCTGTCCGCCTACCGCCAATGTGAGGACAGGTATGTGTCCATCGTCGAGGCGCAGTACTTCCGACAGAGCATTCCGACCGGTGACGCCCTGGAGGAGGGCATCGCGTCGCTCGCCGGGTGTCTCTCCTCGGCGGGCTTGCCCGACCTCACTCCCGATTCGCCTCCGGGCGACTTCGGAAGGCGGTTCTTCGTCGACGGGGCCGACCTCACCGAGCAACAGTCGGACTGCTTTCGCCGCCACCTCTCGGTCCTCTATGCCGACCAACCCTTTATGGTCCGTGGTGAATAGGACACGGGGTCTCATGCGAACACATGCCAACAGGTCATCGACGTGGTAGGCGGGGAGACCAAGCTCGGCCCGCGCCGCCGTGCCGGCGCTCCGGCCCGGATGCTTCGCCTCTTGTGGAGGAGCAGGACCGTCGACCTGAACCGGCGGGGGTGGCTGATGGCCGCCGCCGGTGTGGCGGGTGCGGCCGTGCTCGGGGACGTCCTGCTGGGGGTTTCCGGCGCGGCGGTGGCGAGTGCTCTCGTCGTCGTGCTCGCTCTGATCGTGCTCGGCTCGGGTCTGCTCGACGACTCCCGCGGCCACCTGCTGACGCAGCTCATCGCAGCGTGGTCTCCTCGTCGAGCGGAGCTGCGCCGTCTTCGATTCCTCATGAGTGCACCCGGGCCGGTTTTCGCGGCTGAACCGGCGGCGGGGGAGCGCGCCCTCGGCGGCTATCGAACCAACGGAGCCGAGCTGGCCGAGATCCGTATCGGCAGTCAGACCCGGGCGGCGACCGTGACCGTTGCGAGCTCCTGGCCCGAGTCGGTGCCACTTCCCGATCCGCGGGCCGGTAGCGGAGCAGTGCCCCCACTCGCCGGTGAAGACGCTCCCAGGCGACCCGTCGAGATATCCGTCGATGGCCGGCCGCGCCGGTTCGAGCTCACCGGGACTGAAGCGGCGTGGAGCGCTCGCAGCACCGTCGATGGTGCGCTCGTGACGATCACGGCCGCCGGTGTGCCGGTCGGGGACGTACGCCTGGAGTCCTTCGACCACCGGGCGTTGATCGCGTCGGCGATGCAGCGAATCGCCGGAGGGCGAGGGTGAACAGGTATTGGCTGGCGGCCGTCGGCATCCTGGCCGGCATTGCCCTGATCGCGTTGGTGGCCACGACGCTCATATCCGAGCCGGCCACGTACCGACCTGCTTCCGGGACCGAGGCGGCCCGCGTCAGCCTGGGCGGGTTGGTTTCGTTGCCGGTCGACGGATCGGTGACCGTCACCGACTCGCGGGGCGAGACCAAGACGGCCCATCGGGCTCTCCCGGGACCCGAACCGGCGTTCGACCCAACCGGGCTCGGGGAGGAGATGGCGTTCACGGCCGGCGAGCCTCGCTGGCCGGTCACCCACCGGCTCGACACTACGGCGGGGCTGATGTACATCGGCGACGTGTCGGAACACTCGGTGTTCACGTATGCGATCGGCACCGGCGTGGTCCGTCGCATCCTGGAGTGGGCACGGGGGGATTCCGGCAATGTGGGCGCTCCGGCGGTGGCGGTCGGCGGTGACCGGGTGGCCGGGGGTGGGACGTTGCGTCCGGCCGGCGCCGAGGCCACCGGCATGCTGTCGATCGGCATCCTCCAGAGCACCGGCGGCGGCGGGAGCAGCAACTACGTGGCCTGGGTCGGGATTCCGGAGGCCACCGCGGTAGTGGCGCTCGAGCTCGACGATGGAGCCGCACTGTGGCAGCGGCCGTTTGGGGAAAGCGCCTTCTTCGACGTTGGTGACTACCGGGGGGATTTCGTGTTCACGGCGCTGAGCTCCGCCGGTGAAGTCCTCGTCCGACATGAAGCGGAGAATCGCCTGGGCTCAGCACGTCTCGTGGCCCCGACGACGTGATCGGGCACCCCGTGGGATCCGTCGCAGAGATAGGAGCCCGATTGGCGGATAGTCCCCGGCGACCGAGGTTGATCCGTCTCAGGCGTGTGGGAATGACAGGCTGGTGAGCAACGAATTCAACTGGCCTCGTTCCTTCTTGCTCAGCTGGGAGAGTACGGTCTGATAGACCTCCATCGTGGCGCGCTGGCACTCGTCGACGAGACCGAAGGCAGGGGCCCGCAGCGTGAGAATCGTCTCCCGCCGGTCGAACTCAGATGCTTCTCTCTCGATGAGGCCGGCGGTGACCAGGCGGTCGACTCTCGTGGATGTCGCCGCCTTGGTGATGCCGATCTCGCGGCTGGCCTCGGTGGTCGTGGCACCCTTGGGCCCCACCCGGCGCAGCAGGGCGAGGAGGCGGAAGTCCTCCATGTTGCGAATCCCCTCGGCATGGAACTTCTCGAGCGCCATCTCCAGCTCCCGATTCAGGTGCTTGAGGGTTCGCTCGAGCCGAACCGCGATCTCGAGCAGGAGGGGATCGATACCGGACAGATGATCCACCCAGGTTGCTGCTACTCCGGCGGCGAAGTCGCGCTCGTCGGCCTCCATCACCACCTCCGAGGTGTTGCACCTCAATAAGATAGCCGGTTGACAGTACATCAGTTGACGGAATCGACTTCCATCCGAACGTGGGAGGGCAGCACCGGCGTCGACGCGATGGCCGCCCCGGCCGGTAGCCTGCCCCGGAGTGGGAGGTGATGTGGCCGAACGATCAGGGCTGCGAGTGCAACACGATCAGGGGGCGACGTTCGTCGAGCTGTTCTTCGACCTCGTCTTCGTCTATGCCGTCACCCAGCTGACCTCCACCGTGCTGCACGATCTGACGTGGACCGGCGTCGGCAAGGCGGCGCTGCTGTTCTGGCTGGTGTGGTGGTCGTGGACCCAGTTCACCTGGACGTTGAACTGGGCCGACACCGAGCACAGCGGGGTGCGCCTCCTCGTGCTGGCCGCCACTGCGGTCGCCTTCTTCCTCGCCCAGGCGGTGCCGGATGCCTTCACCACCGCCGGAGTGTGGTTCGCCATCAGCTACGTGGTCGTGCGGCTCATCGGCCTCGGCACCCAGGAGTGGATCCTGCGGGGCGAAGACGTCGGGTTCAGCGGGCTCAGCATCTGGACCCGGGCTTCGGCGGTGGGGCTCGCCCTGGTGCTGGCCGGCGGGTTCGTCGACGGCAATGCCCGCGTGTGGATGTGGCTGGCGGCGCTCGTCGCCGACCTCGTCGCCGGCGCGCTCGCCGGCCGCGGCTCGTGGTCGCTCGATCACAGCCACTTCGCCGAGCGCCACGGCCTCATCGTCATCATCGCCCTCGGCGAGTCGCTGATCGCCGCCGGGCTGGCGACCTCCGGGCTGGACCGGACCGCAACCCTCGCGTGGACTGTGGCCGGAGCGGTGGTGGCGGCCTGCGCCCTGTGGTGGACCTATTTCGCCGCCCTGCACGTCGCCTTCGAGCATGCGCTGTCGCTCGAGAAGCCGGAAACGCAGGGGGCGTTCGCCCGGGACGTGTTCTCGCTGGCCCACGCCACCGTCGTGGCCGGGGTCATCGGCATCGCCGTCGGGTTCGAGGAGGCGGTCGCGCACCCCGGGGACGCGTTGTCCTCCCAAGCTGCACTGGCGCTCACCCTCGGTGTGGTTCTGTTCGTCGGCGGCACGGCGGCGGCCGCCACCCGCGCCAGGGTCACCGGCGTCGCTCCGGTCCGCCTGGCGTTTGCCGCCATCGTGCTGGCGGCGACGCCGCTGGTCTCCGAAGTGGACGCAGCGGTGACCCTGTGGGCGCTGGCGGCGCTCACCGTGGGTCTGATCGCCGT
>JBFKDW010000110.1:0-6783 GCA_041619515.1 Acidimicrobiia bacterium | reverse complement strand
GGATCGCTCGGTAATGGTCGTCGAAGAGGCAGCGATAGCGCGGATCAGCGAGCTTCGCTGCCTCCGTGTCCAATCGTGCCACTTCTGCTCCCATGCCCGGTTCATGCCCAGCTGGCCGAGGAAGTAACAAGATCAATTCAAGCCGTTACGCAACACCGCCTGCCGGGGATAGAGCTTGTGAGCAGCCATGGGGATGGCTGGAGGGGCGTCTCGACTGAGGCGCCCCTCCGTGAGCAATCCGTCGTCGCGCTGACGCAATCCGCGATTCCGAGGTGACGGCTCGCTTCTCGAGTGGGCAGAATCTTTGAGTGTTGTGGAGGATTTCAGCTCTCATCACGACGCATCGTGGGTAGCCGAACTGCTCGCTCTCCCTCATCTGGCCACGCCCAACCGTGCCGAAAGGCTGCTGACGTCAGACACGCTCCGCAGCAGGTCGCGGGTTCGCCAACCGAGGTCAGGGGCTGGACTCTCGGCAGTTCGGTGTCCGACCAGCAACTCGCCGATCTCGTATCGGTGGCCCAGGAGCGCCAAGGCGTCGACCCTGAACTGCGGTCACCCCGTCGAGCCGAGGCCACCGGCGATGGCATTGACGGTCACGAGCAGGTCACTGAGAAGTGCCTCGTCGTCCGGGTCGGCCCGCCACTGCCGAATCAGAGCGATTTGGCGCTCGTGGAGGGGACGCAGCGCCGGTGCGCGCAACTCGAGGGCCCGCCAGGTGTTGGGACGACGCAGGTGCAGCGGGCCAGCGTAGATCTCCTCGAGCATGGCGTTCGTGCGTTGGCGTTCCTCGAGAATCGGGCCGAGGAATCGGTCACGGACCGTCCGGTCATCTACGAGGCCGGCGTATTGCTCCATCAGCTCCGGGTCGGTGGAGGCGATGCTGGTGGCGGCGTTGCTGACCACATAGTGGAGCGGCGGCCAATCGAAGACGTGGCTCAGCAATTCCAAGTATTCCTCGATATGCGTCGACTGCAGCTCCGATAAAGCTGTGCCGAGGCCATACCACCCGGACAGGAAGTAGCGGGACTGGCTCCAGGCAAACACCCAGGGGATCGCCCGCAAATCGGCGATCGTCGGCTGCCCGGTGCGGCGGGCCGGGCGCGACCCGATGCTGCTGCGCTCGATGACGTCGACCGGTGTGGCCTGGCGGAAAAACTCGACGAACCCGTCGCGATGCAGCAGGTCGCCGTATGCAACGCGGCTCGCCACCGCCAGCCGGTCCAACACCGGCTCGAGGTGGCGCGGCGTGAACCGGGTCGCCCGGGTCCCGATCGTCGCACCTGCCGCCCCCGCCAGGAGCAGCTCGAGGTGATGCTCGGCGGTGATGCGGTTGGCATACTTCTGGGAGATCGTCTCGCCCTGCTCGGTGACCCGGAGCACCCCGGACAACGATCCCGGCGGCAGCGCCCTGAGAAACCGGTGGGTGGGGCCGGCACCTCGGCTGATGGTGCCCCCTCGGCCGTGGAAGAAATGGATGGCCACCCCGGCCGTGTCGCCGACTGCGGCCAGTGTCTCCTGTGCCCGGTACAGACCCCACAGGCTCGCCAGAATGCCGCCGTCCTTGTTGCTGTCGCTGTACCCGATCATGACCTGCTGGAACGGAGCGGTGCCTTCAGGAGCCTGGGCGGCCAGGGTGCGCCGGGTGACATCGTGCTGGAGGAATTCGGCGAGGATCAGCGGACTGGCTTCGAGATCGTCGATCGTCTCGAACAGCGGCACCACCGGAAGCAGACAGCGCAAGCCGGTCTCATCCACCTCGACGAGACCCGCTTCTTTCGCCAGGAGATACACCACCAGCAGGTCGGACACGCTGCGGGTCATGGAGACGATGAGGCTTCCGATGCCGTCGGCACCCCGCTCGTCGATGTGGCGGCGCAGCACCCGGTAGCAGGACAGGACGGCATCAGCTTCGGCGCCGAACGATACGTCGACGGCAGACAGCGACCGCGGCGATGCCAGTTCGACGGTGAGGACCTCCCGGCGCTTCTGTTCGTCCCATGAGCCGAACGAGCCGCCATCTGGAATGCCGGCGGCGGCCAGCAGCTGTCCGACGGCGAGGTCGTGAAACCGGCTGTTCTGGCGGATATCGAGCGTGGCGAGATGAAACCCGAACGTCTGGACGACGCGTACGACCGGGTCGAGATCATTCCGGGCCAGTCGGGTGGCGCCGATGTCCTCGAGCCATCCGCCCAGGAGCGCCAGGTCGCTCAGCGCCTCGGCGGCGTTCCCGTAGGCGGAGGATGCTTCGCCACCCGGGAGCCGCGCGCGGATCAGGTTCACGCACTGGCGAAACGACTCCTCGGGGTTTCGTTCGACCGCACGCCGGCCGGCGGTGCCGAGGGCCGTGGCCGTCGACGCCACCCATGCCGCCATGGCCGGCGGTATCTCGTGGAGCCGATCGGAGAGGCTGAGCCGCATCGCCAGCTCGCTCAGCAGTGTGTCGATGAGGGTTACCGCTTGCTCGTGGAGCCGGTTCAGCGTTTCGCCCGTAACCGCCGCCGTCACGAACGGGTGGCCGTCACGATCGCCGCCGACCCAGGTGCCGAACGACACTCGCGGCAGTGCCGCGGAGTCGAGCAGGGAAGGATCGAATCCGGCGTATTCCCAAGCGGAGCGCAGCCGGTCGTCGAGTCGGGGAATCACCTCGGGAAACACCCGGACGAGGTAGTGGACGACGTTGCGGAGCTCGTCGGCCACCTCGGGGCGTTCGAGGAAGATGTCTCCGGTCCGCCACACCCGTTCGAGGGCCGCCTTGACGTCACGTCGAATGTCGTGTCGTTCGGCGGCGGTCCACATCTGGTTTTCGCGGGCCACGAGGCTCAGGTAGATGGTTCGGTAATGCTCGAGCACCGTCGCCCGTTTTGCCTCGGTTGGATGCGCGGTCAGCACCGGTTCCACTCTGACACCGGCCAGGCTCCGTGCGATCGCAGGGGCATCATGGCCCGCCGCCTCCAGATTGGCGAGCATGCGACCCCACAGACCGGAAACCGAGTCCAGACCCTGTTCGTTCTGCAGCCTCCGGCGGTGCTGGGCCGATGCGTTCTCCTCGGCGAGCGCCGCAAGCCGAAACGCAATCGACAAAGCTTGGGTGAGCCGGCGCGGGTCGACGTCTTCGACGGCGCGGGGCGCCGGCTGCCCCCACGGCAGGGCCGCCGCCACGTCCCCCGCACCCAGCTCGTCGAGCACCTCTCGGAACGCATCGAGGAGGAACGTGAAGTCGGCGTCCACCCGTTCCGGGTCGAGGTTCAGAGGTGCAGGGATCTGGGCCACGCACCGACTGTATAGCCGTTGGACTCAGCACTGTCATCCGCGCAGCCGGCGACACGACACGGGCGCGGGCAAGAGCGGTGGTGCGGCGAGGTGGAAATCCAGAGATACACCGCACACACGCCGGAACTGATCCCTCGCCCGCCCCGGGGCGGCCGACATCAACCCCCCGAAAACAATCGCTCATCGAAGCTGGTCATCGCACAGAGGATCGAGCCGTTACTCCGTGACGGCTTGCTCTCGCCGGTGACCCCGGTCGCCCGGGGCCGTGGCGTGCTTGATTCGACTCAGTCAGCAGGAACCCAGGGTGCCCACTACGGTGCTCGTGTTGTCGACGAAGATGGATATCCCAGCCGGTGAGCCACTCTCACAGACATTGCCCCCCACCAGGCTGAAACTCTCGACGACGACGCCGAACACATAGCCGGGCACGACGCCGGACCCGCGTTCTGTCAGGCTGCCTTCGACGGTGCTGTTGAAGATATGCAGGCCGCCGGGGCCAGATTCGTAGACGTCGCCTTTGACGAGACTCGGCACGTCGAAGGCGTCTACCAGTACGAGCCCACCGCTGTTCTCGTAGATGCTGCCCTCGACGACACTGTTGTTGGCGACGCGGACGTCTCCGGACCCACGCTCGACGATGTCACCTTTCACCAGGCTGTTGGTGTAGACCTCGACCGAGCCCCGGCCTCGTTCGTAGATGGATCCTTCCACGGTGCCACCCTCGTCGAACTCGAGATAGACCCGTCCGGGACCGCGCTCGTCGATGCTGCCCATGACCAGCCCGCCGGCGAGGACTTCGACGTCACCCTTGCCCTTCTGCAGTACGTCGCCTTCGACGATGCCGTAGACGAGGAGGGTCCCGTTCTTGATTGTGACGTTGCCCTTGACCGTGTCGCCGGCAGCGATGGTCATGTCACCGACGAAGAACTGATCGCCCTCATAATCGAATGCCGCAGCCGGCACCCCCATCATGGCAATCAGCATCGACGCGACGGCCACCACCGTGAGCGTACGAAATCTGGTTCGCATGCGTCCTCCTTTCGAGCGAAGTCGGCCGGGAACACGAAAGTCGGAATTCCCCCTAGCCATGGCTGACTGTTTTCCACCGTATCAGCCGTTCGCCCGCCTGCTAAGAGGGACAAAGTCACGATCGAGCCCGATCCGATGCGCTGATCTGTCTCAGTCTCGGGTCGGTGTTGTGGCTGGTGCTGGTGCGGAAGATCATTCGAGCGGTTGAGGCCGCCGGCGGTGCCACCGACGGTGTCGAGGGGGGCGAAAGACCGCTCGGCGACGTCTCCGTGCCACGAGATCGGTGAGCCGCCGAGCACGCAGCTTGCAGATGGCGGCGACGAGTCGGCGCTCAGCCGACCGCCTTCTTCACGAGTCCCACGATCTGCTTCTCGACGGCCTTGGTCAGCTTGGTCACGGCGAACGAGGTCGGCCATATGGCACCGTCGTCGAGGTTGGCCGAGTCTTGAAATCCCAGCGTCGCATAGCGGGCCTTGAACTTGCCGGCGTCCTGGAAGAAGCACACGACCTTGCCGTCCCGTGCGTAGGCGGGCATGCCGTACCAGGTCCTGGGTGTGAGTTCGGGTGCAGCGGTGGTGATGAGCTCGTGGAGCCGTTCTGCCAGGGCGCGGTCGGCGTCTGCCATGGCGGCGATCTTATCCAGCACCTCCGCGGTGCCGTCGACCTTCTTCCCGCCTCTGGCGGCCTTCAGCTCCTTGGTGCGCTCCTTCATGGCGGCGCGCTCCTCGGCGGTGAAACCGGCGGCCTCCGCGTCGGACTGGGTGCTGCCCTTGGCCGGCTTGCCGGTGGCTGCCATCGCGACCTCCTTGGCCGAGCGGACCGTCGGTGACGGTACCTGTCTGCGTTGAGACTTTGCCGGGCCGCAGGCAGTCAGTCAAGTGTCCACCGTCACCCATTGGAGCGCCATAACGAGCGGTCATCCGGCTAACCGAACCGAAACCCCGCTCGATTCGCTTGAATCGGGCCGTGCCGTTCATTCCAGTCGAGACCGACCGCCTCGTGTTGCGACCCGCCGGGCCGGGCGATGTCGATGCGCTGGTCGCCAGACGTAGCGATCCCCGGGTGGCCGGATTTCAGGATTGGGCCCGTCCCTTTCCGCGAGCTCGCGCCCAACAGATGGTGGGGGACATCGCCGCCATGGACGGTCCCGCCGACGACGTCTGGTACATGCTGACCATCGTCGATCGGCAACTCGATGAGATCGTCGGGGACCTGGCGCTTCGCATGAGGGATCGAATGCGGACCGCCGAGATCGGTTACACGCTGGCATCCGAGCATTGGGGGCGTGGCTACGCCGTCGAGGCGGTCGCAGCGCTCGTGCGATACCTATTCGAAACCGCCGGAGTAACGCGAGTGTTCGGGATGCTGGCCGCGGAGAACGTGGCCTCGGCGATGGTGCTGGAGCGGACCGGCTTCCGGTTCGAGGGTCGCACTCGGGGCTCCTACCGGCTCGCCGATCAGGTATTGGACGACTGCATCTACGGCATGGTGCGAACCGACTACGAGACATGGCGGGATCGGTCCCGGGCTACACCGGGCTCGGTGAAGCTCGCCGCGATCGACGAGTCGAACCGGTGGGCGGTCGACGCGCTCGAAACGCACAAGACCCAGGAGCGGTTTGTGGCACCAATGGGATCGTCATACGCCGACGCCCTCTTCCCGCGGGTCGTCGGCGGCGCGCCGCTGGCTCCGTGGATGCGGGCCATCGAGGCGGACGGACGGGTTGTCGGATTCGTCATGCTGGCGTTGGCTACCTGCCACCATCCCGAGCCGTACCTGTGGCGACTGCTGATCGATCGGCTCCATCAGCGGCGGGGAATCGGGCGTCGGGCGCTGGACCTGGTCTGTGTCGAGCTGCGGTCGATGGGGGCGCATACGCTCGTAACCAGCTGGGGGAGCGGCCGAGGGTCGCCGGACCCGTTCTACCGCTCCCTTGGGTTCGAACCGACCGGCGATGTGGTCGGCGGCGAGATCGAAGCGAGGCTGCAACTGGCGTGATCGGTGCGACCGGTGGGAGGCAGGGCCCATCCCGTCGGTCCGGATTCTGCCCCGTGCGCGGTCGCTAAAGTGCACGGAGCGTAACGGAGTGGGGAGCCGGTGGCGACGGAACAGCGACGCGAAGCCGAACAACGCAACGTCCCCAACGCAGACCTCAAACGTCGGCTTGCCCAGCTCAACGCTGAGATCGAGGAAGCTGGCGCCCAATTCGACCTCCTCGATCGTCAGAGCTCGATCTTCGTCTTCCTGGAGTCCATCGAGGGGCGGCTGGCGGCGATCGATACGGAGATCCAGGCGATCGGTGCTCTGGCAAGAGACCACGACGAGGCCCGGGCCGCCCTCCTCGTCGCCGAAGAACGGCAGCCGGAGGCGGCCGAGCGGGCACGCGCCGTCTTCGCCATCATGCACCACACCGACCGCTATCAATCCCTGGTCGAGGAGCTGTCCGAGGCCACCCGCCGGCGCGACGAGCAACGCAAGCTGCTG
>JBFKDW010000109.1:0-6813 GCA_041619515.1 Acidimicrobiia bacterium | reverse complement strand
GGCAAAGACGAGAAACGCGGCATCGTGATCGGAAACCGTGAACCAGATGCGGCTGGTGGCGCGGGTGGGGGAGGGCGGTGCAGACAGGTGCCACAAGCGCATCATGCGCGGCCTGGCCTGGTTCACGTACACGGGTTGGGTGAGCACGATGACCGCATTCGGGAGCTGCGGGAACCGGCCCAGCTGGGTTTCGTTGCTTCTGGTGAGGTTGGCATAGCCGCCGACCATCCATCCGGCGACGTCGGGTCCTACGTGAATGGAACGGACGAGCCCCCACGGGATCGATTGGGGGCCCTCCAGCGTCGTGGGGTCCTCGATCACCAGGCGGTCATCTTCGACATGGAGCGCCGGATGAGCGAACGCGTGGCGAGCGGTGCGCACAGACAGCGCCCCGATCTTGAGGGCGAGCAGCAGCACCGCGGTCAACAGCGGGGCCTGCGTGAGCCCGGCGCCTGTGAAGGCTGCGCCGAACACCCACCAGGCCAGGCCGGCGGCTGCGCCGAAGACGATGGCGCCGGAGTATCCGGCCATGATCCGGTGTCGGAGTTTGTGTCGGAGTGCTAGTTGTGCCGAACCCATAGGGAAACTGTCGGCAGGGTTCGCGGAGAGGTTTAGGAGGTCGAGCTCTTCCGGCGCGAGGCCGCTGAGAAGGGGGGCCCTTTCGGGCCCGTGCGAGCGACGGCGCTCCACACCGTTTCATAGTGGTCGCGGTCGTAGGCGTCGACGTGCGGCAGCACGAACTCCTCCCAGGCGGCCCGCAGCGGGTCTTCGGCATCGGCGAACATGCGAAGACCGGTCGGGATGCGATCGAGCACGGTGCGCAAACTCATGGGTGTCTCAACCCGGGTGCGGCTGTCACTCGACGTGAACGACTCGTTCACCTCTACCGCCAGCCGCGAGATCAGCTCGACGAACTCCGGCTTCATCGTGGTGTAGCGGCGGGTCAGCATTCCCGTCAGCTGCTCTGCGACCGGGAAGTCCTTCTCCCAGATCACCCAGCGATCGGCGAAGGCCTTGTTGAGCGTCTGGGTGCCGGCATAGTCGCGTAGGTCGGTGGGGTTCATGGTTCCGAACAGACGGGTGTCGGGGCGGAGCTTGACATGGTCGCCGGTCGGCAAATCGAGGGCGTGGTACCGATCGAGGAGGCCGTGGAGCGCGAACAACGTCTCCGCTCCAGCGGCATTGAGCTCCGAGAGATTGATGAGCGCGGTTCCCCGGAGCGCCCGGGTGATGTCGCCGTCCTCCCACCTGCTCTCGGTGCCGCCCCGGCCGTCGCCGTACAGCTTCACCGAACCGATCAGCGTTATGTCCCTGACCTCGCCGGTCAGCGGGATGCGGTAATAGGGGAGCCCCAGCAGGGCGGCGAATTGCTCGAGGTCGTGGTCCTTGCCGGTTCCCATATGGCCGCGCAGCGCCAGGTGCAGCGGCACGTGCTCGTCGGCATGGTCTCTGCGGACCCGTTCCAACCGGGCGAGCCGATACAGCATGCCCAGGTCCACGTAGAACGGGTCCGGCTCGGGGATCTTGGCAAGCCTCTGAGCGTGGTCGGGCAGCTCCTTGGGGAGGTCGAACGTTTCCAGCTCGATCGGTTTTCCCTCACCGGCGGGGTCTTCGAAGATGACGTTGTCAGGCATTCACGTTCCAGTCCTGGTCGTGCCACTGCGAGCGAGCCCACCAGGTGTCGGCTCCCCACAGTGCAAGGCTGCGGCGAAGGCTGGAGCGTACTCCATCCACCATCGCTCTGGTGAGTGCATCGGGCCGCTCGACGACCTGGTTGCGGCCGTAGGCGGCCTGAACGGTCCCGTCGCCGATCCCAATTCCGAGGACGGTGGTGCCGGCGACCTCGGCCTGGCGAACGGTCTCGGCGAGGGATTCAACCGAGCCGCGTGTCATCCCATCGGCCAGGACTACCAGAATGCGCACGGAGGCCCGGCGCTCCAGCAGCCGCTCAGAGGCATAGGAGACGTTGAGCTCATCGACATTGGCCGCCTTCTCGAACATCGAGACCGGCGGTGCCTCGTCGCGATTGCGGGAGGCAAAAGCGGTGGCCGCCCGTGGCTCGGCTGCCGTCCAGAAGAGACCGGCCACCCCGTCTTCGGCCAGGCGCCACCGCTCATCGAAGGTCTTGAGCACGTAATGGTTGACCGTGCGGGTGAGGCGTTCGGCGTGTCCTCCCTGCGTGCGGCGCAGGCCGGCCGACGAGCCGTGCATACGTTTGAGGTAGGTGGCTTCGGTGTCGTTGGCGGCGGCCGCAAAGGACCGGTTGAAGAGCGACATCTCGAACTCGACCTGAAGCTCGTCGGCCAGCCGGGCCAGTGTCCAGGCTCCCAGGGTGGCGGCTGCCATCCCCCACGGCGCCCGCCCCCCACCGTGAATTCGGCGCGGCTGGAGCATGGAGGCAGATCCGTCGATGAGCAGGCTGACGGCGTATGACCGGCGGCTGGAGATGGCCCGCCGCTCGAACATACGCTGATAGAGGCCGGCGCCCAGGAACAGGGCGGAATAGGGAGAGAGGTCGCCGGCGTCGTATCCCGACCGGAGCCCGCGCCGCTGATTGGCGACGAACAGGGGCCACAGCTCGCCCGAGATGTGGCGCTGGGCCACGCCCCACGCCCGGGCCGCTTCCCCGAGCGATTCTCGCCCCTCGTCTGCGAACTGCCTGAAGCGATCGGGGAACTGGCCGATCACCAGCTTGCCTCCCTGGCCGATGGGAGGGTAGATGAGCGGTGCCTCCGAAACCCTGATGAGCTGTTCGGTCGAAGGGTCGCCTCCCGCCTCGGAATCGCCCTCGGTCTCGGAGTCCCCTGCGGTCGCCTCCATCGTCTCGTCGTAGCTCTCGACGTCCTGCAGGATGGGGCTGGTGAGGCGCACCCTGTCGACGCCTTCGCTGATGGCATCACGGTCGCTTTCGGAAGCCTGCTCCTGGTCACCGATCATCTCGGTCCCCGACACCTCGGTGAGCAAGCCATGCAGGCGAGCGATCTGGAGCAGCTGGAGGGCGCGACCCGCCACCTCCCAGACATCGGTGGATTCCCGCACGCCGTCGAGGAACACCATGGCGTCATCGAGCGCCGAGGCAACGTGCGGGTCGACGAGCTTCTGCAGCGGGTCACGTTCGGCGTACTCGCCGACGATCAGGAAACAGGCGAGGGCAAACTGGCCGAGCGGCCGGGCCTGGGCGAGAGCATCGGGGGTGGCGGCCATGTACATATCCTCGAGAACCGATTGCGCCCCCCGGTAGCTGGTGAGATGAGCGATCTCCTGTCGAGCGTCCTCCAGCGCCAGGAACAGCGCCTCGGCGGCGGGCCCGCCGGCTTCGGAGAGGGCGTCCAGCAACGGGACTGCATCCCCTGGGTCCCCGTCGAGGTCCCCGGGGTCGTGGTCCTCGGGCAGCCATTCGGCCGGGATCGGCCGCTGTTCTTCGAAGTCCGTCACTGCCAGATGCACCACCTCGTGGAGGGCGGAGGCGAGCGCCACTTCGGCCGGCGTGACGGGGGCGCTGCGGCTGTAGGCGGCCTGGAATAGGCGGGGGTCGAGGACCACCTCGCCGGGGCGGCTGGCCGCCTCCGACCCGAGCCGCACCCGCAGCTCGGTGTTGTTGCTGAGACTTCGAGCGAACCGGGTGACTGCCGGCGCCACCCGCTGATACCGCGCCACAACGGCCTCGATGACCCGGTCTTCCGGGGGGAGGATGTCGGTGAGGACGGTCTGGCGGCGATCACGCATAACCAAGGGACGATAGTGGGAAGTGGTCGGAACGGCTCGACCATGGTGCCCCGCTGGGCGTTTCCGCGGATCGAGAACCTCCGGTGTGACCCCGAACGTCCGGCGCGGCAACCACTCCCCGGAGCCGCCTGATTGCACTTCCCGCCATCCGCTTCTTGCAGCCTGCTTTCGTGCGGCCCGCCGCCGTCCTGGCCTTGGGTCGTCCTCGGGTCGAGTGACTTGCGACTACCTTGGTCCCCATGGACCTCTCGATCGCCGATGCGTTCACGATCCCCGAGTCCGAGCTGGAGTGGTCGTTCTCGACACCCGGCGGACCCGGCGGCCAGCATGCCAACCGGAGCGCCACGCGGGCAGAGCTGTCGTGGAACCTGGCGGCGAGCGCGGCGGTGGGGGATGCGGTCAAGGAACGGCTACTGGGGGCGCTCGGCGCCCGGGTTCGAAACGGCGTGATCACGGTGACGGCCGGCGAGTCGCGCTCGCAGTGGCGCAACCGCCAGATGGCACGACGCCGGCTGGCCGACATGCTCGAGCACGCATTGCGGGAGCGCCGGCGCCGGATCGCCACGAAGACTCCGCGGTCGGCCCACGACATCCGGATCAGAGACAAGCGTCGTCGCGGGGCCGACAAGCGCCTGCGAAGGCCACCCGAGAACGAGTAGGGGTCGGCCGCCTACTGGTCGAGCGGCTCCCGGTCCCGCCGGTCCTCGTCGTAGTAGGCGAGCCGGTCGACCGGCATCGTGAGGGCGGTGAGCACGTTCATCAGATGGGCGGTGATCCGTTTCATATAACGGAAGTAGAGCGCCCGTGGCACCCCATAGGTGGAGGGCCGCTCCGACTGGGTGAGCTCGTCGATCCGACCATCGAATTCGTCGAGCAGGACGTCGGCTTCCGCCAGGTAGTCCCACGCCTTGTCGGTCGCCTTGTTCAGGAAGGTGTTGGCAGTCTGGGAGATCAGGAGCGAGATTCGATCCCGGTAGGAGATGAGGGTCTCGACGTCTTCGTCCTTCGAGAGATCGACGCCCTGATGTGCGAGATCCCAGATGTTCTTGGCGTAGTCGCCGATCCGCTCGATGTCCTTCGCAACCGCCATGTAGGCGAGCACCATGGGCACGTCGGTTCCGGACGCGTTGACGCTCACATGCACCACCAGCTCGCGCCTGATCTTCCGTTCGAGCTTGTTGATCCGCCGGTCCGTCTTGTGGACGTCGTCCCCGACTGCCGTGGCGGACGCACCTGCCAAGACGGTGCTGGCTGCCAGGTCGAAGCTGTGCCGGGCCTCGCCCAGCATCTGTCCGACCTGGCTCTCGATCTTGTCGAGCTGGTTCTCAGAGCCCCTCCGGAAGAACTCAAGGACCATGGTGAACCTCCCTCACCTGAGTAAGACTATTCCGACCAACGGAACGATGACGAAGGCGCCGACGACGTACCCGAGCGCGAGCGTTCGATTCGTGACGGCGACGTCCGCGAGCCGTTGAGCGAGCTTGACCGGAAGATATCGCAGCTGCGGGGCCGGATAGAACAGCGCGATGCCGGTCAGGTTGAACAAGGTGTGGGTGAGGGCGATGGCCAGCGCCTCCGGTCGATCGGCTGCCAGTGATGCGAGGAGCGCGGTCACCGTGGTCCCCACGTTGGCACCCAGGGTGATGGGATAGGCGTTCTGCAAGGTGAGAACACCTGCTGCGATGATCGGGATGAGGATCGATGTGGTGATCGAGCTGCTCTGCACCGCCACCGTCATCACGAGGCCCACGAGCATGGCGGGCACTCCGCCACCCCGGCTCAAGACCTCGTTGATGGATCGCTCGATGCGTCCCGCCAGCACCTCCTTCATGTTCCTCGTGATGAACGCCAGGCTCAGGAATATGAGCCCGAGGCCGAGGATCAGGAGGACGGCCCCGACGACGTTGTCGCTGGCTCCGTCGATGAGATCTTGCACCAGGTCCACAGGCCACTTCACCGCGCTCTTGAGGGGGCTGTCTCCGAGCTCCCCGCCCTGAATGCCGGCGTCGGACAGCCATTCGCCGAGGCGTTCGGCCATCCCGGACAGGAAGCCCGTGATCAGCTCGAGGGGAAGGAGAACGGCGACTGCCAGCACGTTGAAGAAGTCGTGCATGGTGGCCCCTGCGAACGCCCGCTTGAACTCCTCGCTGCGGCGGATGTGGCCGAGCGAGGCGAGGGTGTTGGTCACCGTGGTTCCGATGTTGGCGCCCATGATCATCGGGACCGCAGTGTCGAATGGCAGGGTGCCCGATCCGACGAGTCCGACGATGGTGGCAGTCGTCACCGACGATGACTGCACGAGCACAGTCGCAAGGATGCCGGCAAACAAACCGGCCAGCGGGTTGCTGATGCCATCGAAGAGGTCGGCTGCAACGTCGGAGCCGAATGCCTTGATCCCGCTCTCGAGGAACTTCACGCCCGACAAGAACGTGTAGAGGAGCCCGATGACGAGCAGTAAACGGGCCCAGGTAGGCATCTTCCGTTCTGATATCGGCCGGCTGATCGCCATGGGAGGTGCCGGGGCTCCGTCGTCGCGGACTCTGTGAGGCTACAACACGACAGCTCGCATCTGCCAACTCCGATCTGCGATACATTCTTGCCCATGAACGACAAGTCCCAGGTGCTCTTCGTCTGTGTTCACAACGCCGGGCGCAGTCAGATGGCTGCTGCCCTCATGGAGCTGCACGGCCGGGGCCGCATCGATGTCCGCTCGGCTGGAAGTGAGCCGGCCGATCAGGTCAATCCGGTGGCCGTAGCCGCGATGGCCGAGCTCGGCATCGATCTCTCCGGACGGGAGCCGAAGCTGCTGTCGAACCAGGCGGTGCGGGCCTCCGACGTTGTCATCACGATGGGCTGCGGCGATGCCTGTCCGGTGTACCCCGGCAAGCGATACCTCGACTGGGAACTCGAGGATCCGGCCGGAAAGGACCTCGAAGCCGTACGTCGGATCCGGGACGAGATCAACCGACGGGTCTTGGATCTCGTCGATGAGCTCGTCGGCGGCGGCCGGGGCCGGGAGCGATCCCCGGAGCCGCGCCCGGATTGACCCGTCGACCGAGTCGAGCTGCCCGAAACGTTCATCTTCCG
>JBFKDW010000108.1:0-7133 GCA_041619515.1 Acidimicrobiia bacterium | reverse complement strand
CTGGATGGAATCTGGCTTGTTAGCCATGCTGGCCTCCCTCGATCGCTTCCATGACTGCTCGCTTGGCCACCACCGATGCCATCGCCCGTCGGTAGTCGGCGCTGGCGTCCGCGTCGGAAATGGGCTCGATGTCTTCCCCGGCGGAGGCGGTTGCCGCCGCCACCGTTTCGGCGGTCGCCGGCGCGCCGGCCAGGGCTTCCTCGGCCGTCGCCACCCGCACCGGAACCGGCAGGCAGCCGAGGGCGACGCGGGCGCTCTCGATGGTTCCGTTCGAAGCAGCCACCACCGCCACCGCCCGGACGGCCGCCTCGCCTATCTCGATGTCCTGATAACCGATCTGCCGGCCCTCGAGGGCGGGCAGGGTGACGGCGCTCAGCACCTCCCCGGGGGCGAGCGCGTTCGTGAAGTAGCCGGTGAAGAAGTCGGAGGCGGCGATGTCGCGCCCGCCCCCCGGGCCCCGCACGTGCATGGTGGCATCGAGTGCCACCACCACCGGCGGGAAGTTGTTGATCGGGTCGTTGTGGCAGAGGTTCCCTCCGAACGTTCCCCGGTTGCGCACCTGGGCGTCGACGGTGTGTGCGGCGATTCGGCTGAGGCGGGGATAGGCGTGGTGGAGGTCGGGAGAGGTCGCCATTTCGTCGTACGTCACCCCTGCCCCGATCCTGACCGACCCGTCGTCGGCTACCTCGATGCTGCGCAGCTCCTCGAGGCGGCTGATGTCGACGAGCAGCGAGACGGTGGTGGCCCGCAGCTTCAGGATGCTGATGAGGCTCTGGCCACCCGCCAGCGGGCGGGCCCCCTCCGTGGACTCCAGCGCCTCGAGAGCCTCCTCCAGGGTGTCGGGTCGGTAGTAGTCAACCGGTGCCAGCAACATCGCTCAACCCCTCTCTGCCTGGTCGGTAGCCATCATGGGTCTCAGCCTCCCTCGGTCGATCCGGCGCGTCTGTCCCACACTAGGCAACGATTTGGGCCGCTGTCGCGTGGCGGGGAGCGTTGCCGGGTCGCGCCTCCTCAAGCGCGGCGCATTCCTGATAGTGTCCCGGCAGGCAGGCGAAAGCCTGCACGCGACCAGGAGGACATGATGTTTCGACCCGCTCGATTTCTACTCGTGCTGGCGGTGATTGCGCTGGTGGCTGCCGCCTGCGGGGATGACACCTCGGACACAACGGCCCCGGTAGGAGCCACCACCACGACGGCCCAGGCTGCCACGACAACCACGAGCGGGTCCTCCGATACCACCACTCCACCCGACACCTCGCCGATCATCATCGGGGCGGCGGTCGACCTGAGCCAGAACATGGCGCCGTTCAACAGCCCGGCCATCAACGCGGCCCAGATCATGGTCGACCGCATCAATGCCGACGGAGGTGTGCTCGACCGTCAGCTGGACCTGCGTGTCATCGATGCGACAGTCGAGGCTGACCTGGTGAAGTCGACGGCGGTCGACTTGATCGGGCAGGGAGCCGAGATCCTGCTGGTGACCTGCGACTTCGACTTCGCCGCCCCGGCGATCCAGGAGGCTCTGGCGGCGGGCATCCTGGCGGTTGCTCCCTGCATCGGCACCGACCGCATGGGCCCGCTCGGCCTCGGCGAGGCCGGCAGGACCGCCTTCAGCTTTGGGAATCAGGCCCAGGACGAGGGTGCCGCTCTGGCCGAGTTCGCGCGCGATCAGGGTTGGGAAACCGCCGTTGTGGTCAAGGACAACTTGCTGGTCTACTTCCAGGATGTCGTCGACGCGTTCGACGTTCGCTTCACCGAGGCAGGCGGCACCGTGGTTGCCACCGAGGAGTACACGGGATTCGACGGAACCATCGGCAACGTGGTGACGGCGGTCGCCAACATGGAGAAGGATGTCATCGCTATCTCGACGGCCTTCGACGATCTCCCCGCCCTTGTCTTCGGGTTGCGGAGCCTCGGTGACGAGACGCCGATCGTCTGCTCGTGGGCGTGCGACGGGACATTCTGGTATCAGGAAGGCGTCGCACTCAACAACTTCTACTACAACACGCCCGTGTCGCTGTTCGGTGACGACCCCGACCCGGATGTGATCGCGTTCATCCAGGAGATGAACGATCGCGGGCAGTCGCCCTTGACGGCTTCGCTGATAGAGGGCGCCCAGACGATCGACACCCTGGCCATGGCGATCGAGGCCACCGGCGGGACGGATGCCCAGGCCCTGGCCGCCTACCTGGAAGGCCTCGGCAAGGTGTCGGTGGTTTTGGGTGATATCACCCTCAACGCCGACAACCACACGGTGTTCGGGCGAGAGCATCGCATCATGGGTGTCATGGACTCGCAGCCGGCATTCATGGAGCTGCGGGCGGCAACCTCGCCGGCAGCCATCCGCTGATCGTCTTGGATGGCAATTCCCCCGGGTGAGCTCGGTGGCCCGCACGGCGCGGTGCGGGCCACCGGTATACGGCGCTTCTTTGCAGGAGTGCAGGCGCTCGACGGCGTGAGCCTCGAAGTGCATCGCCACGAAGTCGTGGGGCTGATCGGTCCCAACGGCGCCGGTAAGACCACTCTGGTCAACATCATCACCGGATTCGATTCGCCGACCGAGGGCACGATCGAGTTGGACGGCCAAGACATCACCGGCTGGTCACCCCACCGGCGGGGCCGGGCCGGCCTGGCCCGCACCTTCCAGGCCGCCCACTCCTTCGCCCGTTTGACCGTGCGGGAGAACATCGAGGTGAGCGCGCTCGGATGCGGAGCCGGTTCTCGAGAGGCGCGGGCACGGGCCGACGAGCTGATGGGAGTGCTCGGCCTGGCCGCTCATGCCGAGACGCCTGCCGCCTTCCTGCCCCAGGGGGAGGAGCGCAAGCTGGGAGTCGCCAGGGCCCTCGGAACCCGGCCGCGGTTTCTCCTCATGGACGAGCCGGCGGCCGGCCTCAACGAGGGGGAGGTGCCCGGGCTGGCCGGCCTCATCCGATCGGTGCGTTCCGAGCACGAGGTGGGCGTGCTGCTCATCGATCACAACGTTGCGCTGATCATGGGTGTGTGCGACCGCATCCATGTCCTGGACGAGGGCCATACCATCGCCACCGGCTCGCCTGAGGAGATCCGGGTCAACCTCGACGTCACTGCGGCCTATCTCGGCAGAAGCGGGACCACCGGAGCCGGCGATGACGTCTGAGGCGCTGCTCCAGGTTGTCGATCTCGACGTGCGCTACGGCCCGGTGCAGGCGGTGCGGGGTCTCAGTTTCGAGCTCGATGCCGGAGAGGTCGTCGGCCTCATTGGTCCGAACGGGGCCGGCAAGTCCACCACGTTGCTGGCCATCATGGGAGCGGTTCCCACCCACGGAGGTGATATCCGCCTCGCCGGCACATCGTTGGTGGGCTTGGCGCCCGAATCCATCTCCCGGCTCGGAATCGCGCTGGTACCCGAGGGTCGGCGCATCTTCGCCGAGTTCACCATCGAGGAGAACCTTCGGCTCGGTCTGCTCGGGCGGCGCACCGCAGAGGGGCTGGAGGACGATCTGGCGTGGGTGTACTCGCTCTTCCCGATTGTCGACGAACAGCGCAAGCGTGCCGCCGGCCAGCTGTCCGGGGGCCAGCAGCAGCAGCTGGCGATCGCCAGAGCGCTGGTGGCTCGGCCACAGGTCCTGCTGCTCGACGAACCGTCGCTGGGCCTGGCTCCGACGGTCGTCGACGCCTTGTTCGACGCGCTTGGCGAGATTCGCCGGCGCGGTGTGACCATCCTCATAGTCGAGCAGCGGGCGCAGCTGACCGTCGAATTCGCCGACCGCTCCATCGTCATGCGCAGCGGGGGGATCGCGCTGACCCTCTCCGGCGACGATCCGCTCGACCCTGCCGAGATGACCGCGGCCTACTTCGGCTCATGACCGAATTCGTCCAATCCCTGGTCGACGGAGTTGCCCTGGGGTCGATCTACGCGCTGGCCGCCCTCGGCATCGGTTTGGTCTTCGGCGTGATGCGGCTGGTCAATTTCGCCTACGGCGAGGTGATCACTGCGGCGGCGTACACGCTGTTGTTGACGAAGGATGCCCCCATCGGCCTTCGAATCGCCCTTGCCCTGGCGGTGGCGGTGGCGCTCTCGATGGCGATGGAGTTCGTGTTCCGGCCGCTGCGGGTGGCCACCCCGGCGACGATGCTGGTGACCACCTTTGCCGTCAGCTTCATGCTGCAGAACATCGCCATTCTGAGGTTCGGAACCCGGGGCGAGTCGATCAACTTCCTGGCCGGTCTCAACAGGGCCTTCGAAATCGGCTCCATCCGGGTCAGATGGATCACCGTGGTCTCGATCGGCGTCGGCACGGCCCTGCTGGCCGGAGTGGGCTACCTGCTGGACAGAACCGACATCGGGCTGCAGATGCGGGCGGCGGCAGCCGACTTTCGCACGGCTCGGATCCTCGGCGTGAGGGCGACCAGAGTGATCGTCTTCGCGTTTGCGCTCTCGGGCCTGCTGGCGGCGGCGATCGCCATGATGCTCGCCGTGCAACGGCCGCTGGCAACACCGAGTTTCGGCTTTCTCGTAGTGATCCCGGCGCTGGTGGGGGTGGTCGTCGGTGGGCTCGATCGACTGTTGCCGGCGACCATCGGCGGATTCGTCGTTGGGTTCGCCACCGTTCTCATCGGGAATCTCCTCCCTTCGGAGAGCCGGGTGTTCCTCAACTCGGCGCTGTTCGGCCTGGTCATCGTCGTGCTGCTGGTCAAGCCGAACGGGCTGTTCATCCGCGGCGCCGCCTCGGTCGATCGGCTGTGAACCGCCTGGTGCGGTCCTGGGAGCTCCTCGGGCCCGGTGCGGTGATTGTGCTGTTCGCCCTGGTAGGGACGACGACGTCGGACTCGGTTCAGCTTCAATTCAGGTCGATTCTCGTCACGGCGTCGATCGTGGTGGCGCTGCACGTCTTCGTCGGCAACTCGGGTGTCATATCGTTCGGCCACATCAGCTTCGTGGCCATCGGCGCCTTCGGCGCCGGGGTGGCAACCACTCCCGTCGATGTCAAGCCGTTCGCGTTTCCAGAGCTCTTTCCGTTCCTGCGGGACCTCGAGCTGAGCAACGTGGAATCCTTGCTGGTGGCTGCCGTCCTCGGCGGTGTCTATGCGCTGATCGTCGGAGTCCCGCTCATGCGACTCTCCGGCTTGTCCGCCGGGATCGCCACCTTCGCCGTCATCATCATCACGAACAACGTGTTCCGGAACTGGGAACGCATCGGCCCCGGGGCCAAGACGCTCACACAGATTCCCGAGACCACGGACTTCGCCCAGGCCACCGTCGGGCTTCTGATCGTGACCGTGGTGGCCTACGGCTATCAGCGAACCAGGTACGCCCGGATGCTGCGTGCCGCCCGCGAGGACCCACCTGCAGCTCAGAGCAGTGGGGTGAACATCTATCGCCAGCGGCTGCTGGCGTTCACCTTGAGCGGCTGTCTGGCAGGGTTCGCCGGTGGCCTCCTCGTCCACCTGGCAGGGACCATCACCACCGAGCAGGTCTTTCTCGATCTGACGTTCATAACCCTCGCCATGCTGGTGGTGGGTGGGATCGGGAGCTTGTGGGGAGCGGTTCTGGGGGCGCTGTTCATCGCCGGGCTCAACTCGTATCTGACGGAGGCCGAACGGGGGATCCGGCTCCTCGGACTGGACGTGGATTTGCCGAGCGGTACCCGGTTGATCGTTCTGGGAGCGATCATGGCCCTCGTTTTGCTGCTGCGTCCCAGCGGGCTCACCGGCGGGCGGGAATTCACCTGGCCCTTCGCCCGCCGGGCGCGGATGGCGGTCGGCAACTGAGCCGCTAGCGACTCGTGAAGCGGCTCTTCAGGCCTGCGATTCGGGAGGAGCCGAGCAGCCGCTTGCCGAGCAGGTGGCCCGAACCGGCACCGACCCCGGCCCCCGGCCAGGTGCCTGCCCCGCACATGTACAGGCTCTCGACGGGCGTGCGGTACCTGGTCCAGCCCGGGAACGGGCGCAGGAAGAAGTGCTGCATGAGGTGATGGCTTCCCCCGAGCGAGTCGCCGCCGATGAGGTTCGGGTTGGCGGCCTCGAGATCGGCGGGGGTCAACACGTGCCGGGCGAGCACCTTGTCCCTGGTGCCCGGCGCATACGATTCGATGATGTCCAGCACGCGATCCGCATAGGGCTCGCCTGCCCCATCCCAGCCGCCGGGTTCGATGATCCCCGCCGCGTCGCCGGAGATGGTCCCCGGCACCACCCGCACCTGCACCCACAGCACGTGTTTCCCCGCCGGGGCCCGTCCCGGGTCGACGGCCGTCGGCTGGCCGACGACGAGGGTGGGTCGTTCGGGTAGAAAACCGGCAACCGCCTGTTGATAGGCCAGGCTCATGTCATCCATGTAGGGCCCGATGTGGACGTAGGCATAGTCGCGGGCGGTGGGGCCGGCACTCCACGCCGGCAGGTCCTCCATCGCCAGATGAACCATCAGCGCACCGGGAGCGTGCTTGTAGCCGGCAACCTGTCGTCGAAATCGCGCCGAAAGGTGGTGGTCGGGGACCAGGTCGCCAAACAGCACCCTGGGGGTGAGATTGGCGATCACCGCCCGGCCGGCAACGAGCCGCTCGCCGCCGGCCACCTGGACGCCGGTTGCCCGGCCACCCTCGATGAGGACCTGTTCGACGGCGGTGCCGTTTCTCACCTCACCGCCCAGGCTCTCCAGAAGGGAGACCTGGGCATCGATCATGGCGGCGGCGCCGCCCTTGCCCAGCACCATGCCGTTGGCACCGTCTGCGAACGTCTCGAGAAACGGGAACAAGGCTCCGCCTGCCACGTCGGGTGGGAAGTCGAGATGCATTCCCCACGCCGCGCACAGCGCCTGCACCTCGGCGCTCTCGAAGTGCTCCTCGACGAATTCTCGTGTGGACTGGAGGACGAGGCGTGTGAGATCGTACGGCCATTGCGTGCCGAGGCTGCGAGCCCCTGCCACCAGGGTGCGCACGGCTGCGGCCGACGGAAGGGGTGTCCCCAACAGCGGGAAGAGGTGGGGGGCGATCTCCTCGAACCACCCGGCGAGGTGGCGCCAGGCGTCGACGTCGGCCTCCGAGTAGTGCCCGATCATGGCGAGGGTTTCGTCGAGATCGGTGGACACCCCGACGAACCGGTCTCCCGGGAAGACCGATCCGAACGGCTTCGAGCTGTGGGCGAACTCCAGCCCGTGG
>JBFKDW010000107.1:0-7380 GCA_041619515.1 Acidimicrobiia bacterium | reverse complement strand
GCTGCCAAGAAGCCTGCCGCCAAGAAGCCTGCCGCCAAGAAGCCTGCCGCCAAGAAGCCTGCCGCCAAGAAGCCTGCCGCCAAGAAGCCTGCGGCCAGGAAGACGGCGACGGTCAAGAAGCCTGCTGCCAGGAAGACGGCGGCCGCCGAGAAGCCGGAGGAGCAGCCGGACGTGGCGACCGCGGCTCCCAAACCCAAGCCCTCCAAATTCCGGGTCCAGGACAAGGTCGTGTATCCCCACCACGGCGCGGCCATCATCGTCAAGAAGGAGAAGCAACCTGTCGATGGTAAGAGGGTGGATTACTTCGTTCTCGAAGTAGCCACCGACCAGCTGATCGTGCGAGTGCCGGTTGACCGTGCCGAGGAGCTCGGGGTGCGCCCCGTGATTTCCAAGAACGCGGCCCGCAAGGTGTTCGCAGTGTTCAGAGACGATCCACAAGAGGCAGGGAGCAATTGGAGCCGCTGGTACAAGGTTCTCACCGAGAAGATCAACAGCGGGGACATCTACCAGGTCGCCGAGGTGGTGCGCGACCTCACGTACGCCCAGCAGATGAAGGGCATCTCTCCCGCCCTCAAACGCATGCTCTCGAAGGCGCATCTCATCCTCAACAGCGAGCTGCGCTTCGCCCTCAATCTGGACGAGGAGGAGACCGAGAAACGCATTCTCCGAGCCCTGCCCAAGGTGGAGGTGCCGGAAGAGGGGTGATGCCTCGATGATGGTTGAGGCCACCCGGCTACTCGTCACCCTGACCGCAACTGCCGCCGGATTCATGGTCGGCGCCACATTCGGGGAGAGCTCAACCGTGGTGGGCGCCACCATCGGGGCGGGCCTCGGCTACGTGTTTGGTGGGGCATTTGGACGCCTGGTCCGTCGCGCCCTCGACGTGGCGCCGGCGACGATTGTTCCCCGATTCAACGGCCCGCAGCTGTTTGCCGGAGCGTTCGGGATCGGCCTCGGGCTTCTGATCGGCCTCGTCCTCGGTTCCCCGATCCTGCTGCTGATGCCGCCGGAAGTCGGCTGGCCCCTCGCGTCGCTGGTCGTGCTGCTGGTATCGGCGTTCGCCGGCACGGTGTTCTCGGCGCGGGCCGATGAGCTCCTTGCCTCGGTCGGTCTCGGCGTCCGAAAGCCGATTGCCACTCACCGCCTCGACGCCGACTCGAGCGCTTTTCTCATCGATTCATCCGCTGCAATCGACGGGAGGATCCTGGACCTCGCCCGCACCGGTCTGGCCCGGGGCAAACACTGGGTTCCGGGGTTTGTCATCGACGAGCTGCAGGGAATAGCCGATTCGGGCGACCCGAACCGGCGCAGACGGGGTCGGCGCGGACTCGACGTGCTCGAATCCCTGCGCGACGTCGCCGGTGTTGATCTCGCCATTCTCGAAGAGAGCGTGCCTGAGTTCCTCGAGGTCGATGCCAAGCTGCTGGCCCTTGCCGAGCGCAGTACGGCCACGCTCGTCACGACAGATCACAACCTCGCCTCGGCTGCCGGGGTCAGGGGAATCACCGTGCTGAATCCGCACGCCATCGCCGATTCTCTCCGCCCCGATGCCGGGACCGGCGACCTGATCGAAGTCACCATCGAGAAGGTAGGCTCGGAGCCAGGACAGGGAGTTGGCTATCTCGACGACGGCACGATGGTTGTGATCGAACGAGCTGGAGCGTCAATCGGGAAGACCGTTGAGGTCCAGATCTCGAACGCCGTCCGCACCCAGGTGGGGCGCATGTTGTTTGGCCGATTGGCGGCGTGACCGACGCCTGGGGCATCGTTGTCGCCGGAGGGCGCGGTGAACGTTTCGGGGGCCGCAAGCAATTCGAGCTACTTGGCGGAGAGCCGCTTTGGGAATGGGCCCGCCGTTCGCTGATAGAAGCGGGAGTGCAGAACGTCGTGGTGGTGGCCGACATCGAAGGGGCGGTGGCACCCGGTCGACGCAGGCGGGATTCTGTGGCCGCCGGCCTGATGGCGGTTCCGCCCGATGTTTCCCACGTCCTGGTGCACGATGCCGCTCGCCCTCTCGCCACTCCAGCCCTGGTCGGTCGCGTGCTCGCTCGACTGCAAAAGGGGGATGTGGCCGGCGTCGTGCCCGCGATCTCCGTGAGGGATGCGACCAAGAGAGTCGACGGTGAGCGGATCGTGGAGGCCGTGGCGCGGGATGATCTCGTGACCGTCCAGACGCCCCAGGGCTTCGTTGCCGAAGTGTTGCGGGAGGCTCACGAGACCGTCGAAGGGGACGCAGCCGATGATGCGGAGATGGTGGCTGCAGTCGGTGGAGCCGTGGTCTTCGTGGGAGGCGAGGTCACCAACCTGAAGGTAACGGTTCCGGACGATCTGAGATTGCTGGAGGCGATCCATGCGGGTTAGCTGGGGATTCGACGCCCATCGACTCGGCGGCGACCCGCCGGTCCTGCTGGGCGGAGTGGTGGTGGACGTGGATCATGGGGTTCTGGCCACCTCGGATGGCGATCTGGTTGCGCATGCCGTGGCCGATGCGATCCTGGGTGCCGCAGGTCGAGGCGATCTCGGGGCTCATTTCCCCTCGTCGGATCCGCAGTGGGCCGGTGCCGACAGCATGGAGCTGCTGGCGACCGTGGTCTCGATGTGCGGTGACATCGCAGTCAGGTTCGTCGACGTGACGGTCATCGCCCAGCAGATACGAGTTGCCCCCCACCGTGAGGCCATTCGCGACAAGCTGGCGACTGTGCTCGGCGTTGAGCGTCGCTTGGTGTCGGTCAAGGCCACTACCACCGACGGGATGGGCGCACTCGGCGCCGGTGAGGGGATCGTGGCCACAGCCGTCGTCACTGCTGAGAGCCGGGAGACAGCTTCGCAGGCCTGACTGCGCGCCTAGGCAATGGCTGCGCGAGCGCCGGCCGGATCGTTCGTTATGACACCTGTCAAGCCGGCTTCCTGCAGCGCCCGAATGTCGCGGTGTGCGTCGACCGTCCATACCAGCAGCCATATTCCTAGCTCTTGTGCCGTCGTCACCAGCTGCGGTGCGTCCGTCAGCGAGCTGAAATGCGGATGGAGCGCTCGATGCCCGCGCTGATGGGCGATCTCGAGCTGCCCGGCTGCGTCGGCCCCCGGATCGATGAGCTGGCCGGTCGCACAACCGTCATCCAGGGCTCGGACACGGTCGACGGTTACGGGATTGAAGGACGAGATGATCACTCGATCCCTCCACCCGTTCTCGACCACCCACCGGGTGACCGTATCCGCCACGGTGTCGTCTGGATCGAAATCCGGGTCTACCGGTGAGTTCTTGATTTCGATGTTGACGATGAGCCCGTCGCAGGCAGCCATGGCTTCCGGAAACGTCACCAGCCCCGGAGCCGCCCGGCGGAGCTCCTCGAGGGTGCGATCGATGATCGGACCGACTCCGGCGATGGTGGGGTCGTGATGTACGACGAGGGCGTCGTCTGCGGTGCGGCGCACGTCCAGCTCCACTCCATCGGCTCCCTGCTCTGCAGCCAACCGGAAGGCGGCCAGGGAGTTCTCGGTTGCGTGCGCAGACGCGCCCCGATGTCCGAAGATGAGGAACGGCTGCAGTCTCAGTGTCGTCATGGAGGTAACGGTACCTACCATGGCGCAATGCGGGTATTCAACTCCCTCGGCCGTGAGTCACAGCCGTTCACGACCCGTGACCCCGACCGGGTCACGATGTACGTCTGCGGCCCCACCGTGCAGTCCGCCCCCCACATCGGCCACGGCCGCAGTGCGGTGGCTTTCGATGTGATCCGCCGCTACCTCGAATTCCGGGGGCTGGATGTCACGTACGTGGTGAATATCACCGACGTCGAGGACAAGATCATCGCGGCCGCCGCCGAACGGGGGACCACGCCGGAGGCGGTGGCGGCTGAGACCGCCGAACAGTTTCGCGCGGGCTACGAGGCGTTGAACGTGCGCCCCCCCGACGTGGAGCCAAAAGCAACCGAGCACATCGCGGAAATGATCGCTCTCATCGAGGACCTCATCGGCTCGGACCACGCGTACGCAGCGGCCAACGGCGACGTCTATTTCTCGGTGCGTTCCTTCGAGCGGTACGGCCGGCTCTCCGGGCGGAAGATCGACGATCTCATCTCCGGCGCCCGCATCGAGCCGGGCGAAGACAAGCGTGACCCACTTGATTTCGCGCTCTGGAAGGCTGCCAAGCCCGGGGAGCCCTATTGGGACTCACCGTGGGGAAACGGTCGACCCGGCTGGCACATCGAATGCTCGGCGATGGCCCGCAAATACCTCGGACATGGGTTCGATATCCATGGAGGCGGCACCGACCTGGTCTTTCCTCACCATGAGAACGAGGTCGCTCAGGCCGAGGCGGCGTACGGTCCCCCCTTCGCTCGCTACTGGCTGCACAACGGCATGGTCAACCTCGGCGGTGAGAAAATGGCCAAATCGACCGGCCGGGTGGTCGATCTGCTCGAGGCGCTGCAGAAATATCCGCCGATGGCCATCCGGTTGTTCTACCTGCGGACCCACTACCGGCGGCCGGTCGATTTCACCGCTGAGGCCCTCGAGGATGCCGTGTCGGCTCTCGAGCGCCTGTGGGCCTTCCGGCGTCGCCTCCCGGGTGATCCCGACGAGACTGCTCCCGCCGACACGATGGATCGATTCCGGGAGTTCATGGACGACGACTTCGACACCGCCGGAGCGCTGTCTGTCCTGTTTGACCTCGTGAGGGAAGGAAACACCCGGCTGGATGCGGGTGAGACGGTGGGCGGCCTGGTTACCGCCTACGACGAGATCATGGCGGTCCTCGGCCTGGTGGAGCCGGCCGTGGCCCTGGATGATCTCACGGATGCCCTGGCGGCACTCGGGGCGCGCTTCGGCCTCGAGCCCGGAATTGATCCGATCGATATCGTCGGACGCCTCGTCGACCTCCGAACCGAGGCACGAGCGGCTCGCGACTGGGGGCGTTCGGACGAGATCAGGGACGAGCTGGCCGGGGTCGGCATCGTTGTGGAGGATGCCGCCGATGGCACCCGCTGGCATCGGCAGTAGGGTCGAGGGCATTCACGCCGTTGCAGCCGCTCTGGCGGCGGGCAGGGTGCGTCGCATGACCGTCGAGCGAGGCCGGGACTACGGCGCTCTGCTGGAAGGCGCCGGGTCGATACCCATTTCCGAAGTCGATGATGTCAGGGGCCTGGCGGAGACTGCAGCCCCACAGGGTCTCATCGCCGAGTGTGAGCCGCTGGCCACCAAGAGCCTTCAGGCGCTGGTTGCCGCCCACCCTCGCCCGGCCCTCGTGGTTCTCGATCATGTCGAGGACCCCCACAACCTCGGGGCAGTGGCGAGATCTGCGTTGGCCGCCTCGGCTACCGGGCTGGTGGTTGCCGCCCGCCGGGCCGCCCCGTTCGGCGCCGCCGCCTTCAAGGCGGCGGCAGGAGCCCTCGAACGGCTGCCGGTGTCGGTGGTCAACTCCGTGCCCGGGGCGGTGGCCCGGCTCGAGAAGCTCGGGGTATGGACGGTTGGCCTGGATGCGGCCGGCACGGACTCGCTGTTCGGGTGCCCGCTCCTCAGCGAACCGGTTGCCGTCGTCATCGGCGGTGAGGGCTCTGGGCTCAGTCGCCTCGTCCGAGAGCGGGTGAGCGCTCTCGTCCGCATCCCGATGTCCGACGGGGTGGAATCGCTCAACGTCTCGGTTTCTGCGGCGCTTGCCATGTACGAGGTCGAACGGGTTCGAGGCGGGGGTTGACATCCCAAATAGGTAACTGTAGAGTTACGGTAACCTATGAGTTACCAAAAGTCCCAGATCCCCCACGTGCTCGATGTTCTCGGGGATCCCACCAGGCGGCAGATCCTCGAGCTGCTCCGAGACCGGCCTCGGCCGGTGGGCGAGGTGGCCGACGAGCTGCCGGTCTCGCGGCCGGCGGTTTCGCGGCACCTGCGGCTGCTGAAAGAGGCGGGCCTGGTGGCGGACGAAGCCGAGGGAACCCGGCGAATCTACCGCCTGCGGCCCGAAGGGTTCGAGGGCGTTGTGGCCTATTGGGACCAGTTCTGGGGTCAGGCATTGGCAGCACTGAAGCAACACATCGAGGCAGGAGGCGAGATGAGCGAGACAACGCTGATCATTCGGAAAGAACTACCGATCAGGGCGACGCGGGCCGAGACGTTCCGGATCTTCACCGAGGAGATGGCAGCGTGGTGGCCGTTCGAAGGCCGCCAGCTGCTCGATGGCCGCAAGGAAGCCGTGGTGATCGAACCGTTCCCGGGTGGCCGGCTCTACGAGCGCACGGTCGACGGTCAGGAGGCCGAATGGGGAAGTGTGGTCGAATACGAGCCGCCCGATCGGCTGGTGTTGCGATGGCATCCCGGATACGGGGAGGAGCGGGCAACGACGATAACCGTCGAGTTCGAAGCGATTGGAACGTCCCTGACGAGGATCGTCCTCGTCCATGAGGGCTGGGAAGTCCACGGCGCCGACGCCGCCGCGATCTCCGATGGATACACGAGCGGATGGGACACCGTACTCGAGGGACTGGCCGAGTATTTCGTGCGGTGACCTCGCTCGGCATCTACCGGTGAGTGACGGCGGCCGGGGCTTCGACCCGCGGCTCACCTGGCGCATACGGAACCGAGAGAAACCGCAGGGCAATCTGAACCAGCGGCCCGATGGAGACCAGGAACCAGATGGTTCCCCAGCCGACCGTGCCTCCCAGCAGGAAACCGGCCGTCAGCGCCAGCGCCTCCACGACCGAGCGCGCCTTCCACAGCGTCACCCCTCGGCGGGCCAGGGCGGTCATGAGTCCGTCACGCGGGCCAGGGCCCAGTCGCACCCCCAGGTAGAGGCCGGAACCGACGGCGACGACGACAGGGCCGCTAAGGGTCAGGGCGGCCCTGACCAGCGAGCTGGTCGGGTCCTCGATGAGGTAGAGCGTTGCGTCCATCGCCAATCCGATGACGATGACATTTGCAATCGTCCCCAGCCCGATCGGCTCTCGCAACACCAGCAGCGCCGCCACGATGATTGCGCCCACGAGGATGACTGCGCTGCCGATGGTGATGGGGGTGCGTTCCGACAGGCCCTGGTGGAAGACGTCCCAGCCGGGCAGCCCGTAGTCTCCCAAGACGATCAGGGCGATCCCGACGCCGAACAGGACCAGGCCGATCAACAGGCGCGGGGTGCGGCGCAGCTGAATGGCGACGGGGAGCATCCGGGAACGGTAGCCGGGCGGACTGCGTCCGCCTAGGGAGTTGGCCGTTCCGGCCAACTCCATGGGCTGAGCGACCGGGGCTGTTTGCGGCCGGCCAACTCCGTGGGCTGAGCGACCGGGGCTGTTTGCGGCCGGCCAACTCCGTGGGCTGAGCGACCGGGGCTGTCTGTGCCCGGGGGGCAACCCGGTCGATCCAACCCGGAGCCGAGCTGGGCCACCAGAGCTGGCG
>JBFKDW010000106.1:0-7463 GCA_041619515.1 Acidimicrobiia bacterium | reverse complement strand
TGCGAGAAAACACCGGATGGTCAAACGGATCACGCTTCACCGACGGCTACGCCGACTACAACAGCGGATCAGGCTGGACCGGAGGATGGCCGATATACGGCAGCACACGCCAAGAAGGCGACCTCATGTTCTACTTCAGCTAGGAGGAGACTCCGGCCAGCCGGTCATAGACGGCGATGAGCTTCTCGCCCTCGTTGTGCCAGCTGTAGGTGTCCTCTACCGCGCTGCGACCCCGGCGTCCCATCTCCTCGGCGGCCACCGGATCCGCCAGCAGCGCCTCGATGGCGGCTGCGACCGCCTTCGGATCGAGCGGATCGACGACGAGACCGCATCCTGCACCCGACACGATCGATTTCCAGAGCGGGAAATCCGATGCCACCACCGGCAGCCCTGCCGCCATGTATTCGAACAACTTCACGGGATAACTCTCGAGATAACTGGGGATCGGATGAAGGACGACGAGGCCGACTCGGGCCGAGCTCAGGAGCCGCTGGACGCCGTCGCGATCGATGACTCCCCGGTATTCGACACGGTCGGTAGCAGGCGGAAACGGCGTCTCGTCGACATCGAGCTGGAGGCGCCCGGCGATGACGAGCCTGGCGTGCAGGTCGTCCGGCACCAGCTCGATCGCTTCGATCATTTCGATTGCGCCCCGTGTCAACGTGACCCCGCCCACATATGCCACCACCGCCTCCCGCTCGCGGTAATCGGGACCGTGCCCCGAGAACTCAGCCAGTTTCGGATAGTTGGCGACAACGGTCGTGCGTTCCGCTGGGAAGTTGACGGCAACCCCGGGCGTGGCCGCGACCACCGCGTCCAGCCAGCGCGACGCCATCCGCTCGAGAAGTCGGGCGAAGGCCGACGCAGGACGGCGGAGGGACCGGGGGATCCACGTCTTGTTCAGGACCTGCAGCCCGAGATCCTCGTGGGCATCGTAGATCACCCGAGAACCGAGCAGCTTGAGCACCAGCCCGACCGGGATGAGCTCGGGGTCGTGAATGTGACAGACGTCGGGGCGGAGGCGGCGGGCCGTGCGCAACACCCGAATCGGCGAGAACAGCATTCGTCGAAACCGCCCGGACGGCGCGGAGAGCCCCTCTACGGTGACCCCGTTGCGCACCGTCCGGCCCTCGTGCACCGCCACCAGGAAGACCTCGTACCCGGCGTCGGCGAGGGTGCAGGCTTCCTTGTGGAAGATGCGCACATCGAATGCCGGATGCGCTGAGGTGAGGTGGACGACGCGAGTCTGGCGCCGGCCGATCGTCACAGGGTCGGCCACAGACTCTTCCCCGGCCTGCGCTTCCCTCGTTTCTCCAGGCTCCAGCTGGAATAGTCGAGGTTGGCGCTCAGGGCGGCCAGCGTCCCGAGAAACACCCAGTTGGTCGACTGCGTGAGAAAGGTGCTGTTCGCCACCGCGGCGAACAGGTACCCGCTGAGCCCGACCAGGATGGCGACGCTGGCGTCGAACATCAGCGGATTGGCCCCGTAGGCGGCAAGTCTTCGCACCCGGGAGGCGACGGCGATCATCCGGCCGAACCACGCGAGCAGCGCCACGAACACCAGCACGCCATGCTGTGACAGGACCTCCACCCAGAAGTTGTGCGGATCGAGGGCGTTGTCCACGAAATAGGGCACGTCCTCGGTCTCCGTCACCACCTGGTAGCCGCCGGCACCGACCCCGATCCCGCCGGAGTCCAGTGTCATCCAGAGCCCATTCTTGGTGAGGTTCCATCGCATCGTGTCGGATCCACCAACCGCGATGTCACTGTTGAGCAGCTTTTCGACGTCGCTGGCGGTACGCGAGCCGCTCCAGAACACGCCGCCGATCAATGCGACGACCGTCGCCCCCAGCGCCAGATACCTGAAGAGCTGGCGAGGGGTTTCCAACCCGATGGCGGCATAGACCACGAACATTACCAGGATGCCCATGAGGGCCAGCCGGCTGGTCGTGAAGAAGACGAGCACCGGGGTCGATCCCAGCAGCAATAGGGCGAGGCGTTTCCGGCGCTTGGTCGGGGCGCGGTGGTAGGCGAGGAGCATGAACGGCACACACAGGACGATGAAGGCGGCATAGTTGTTCGGGTTGAAGAAGAAACTGATGGCGATGCCGTCGATGGCGCGAACGGCGAAGAGTTCCGCAACGGACCCGGGGAGATACTCGCCGGTGAGGAGCTCCCGCACGGCGAACACCCCCGCCAGGGCATAGGCGATCATCCAGCCTTCCAACAGTGCGTCGAGGTGAGTGGCCTTGTTGAGGCCGAGGTTGAACAACACCACGGCTACCGCCAAGCCGAACCCGATGGCCATGGTTTGTTGCAGCCCGGCTTCCAGGCTGGGCGCCCAGAGCAGCGATAGTGCGCTCCACACGGTCCACCCCAGGCAGAGGAGGAGGAACATCTGGGCCATGCGCTGGGCACGCCAGCGGGTGAGCGAGCCGAGGGTCAGGACGAGCAGGCCCGCCACCAGGAACCGGAACGCAAACAGGCCGACTCCGAGGAAATCCATCTGAAAGAAGTTGGGGCCGATGGCGGCGGTCACCGGAATCAGCCGCAAGGCCCACGTCTGGCGCTGGTCGACGAGCGACTTGGGGGGCGGTGACGAGACGCGTGCGCTCACGTGTCGATTACCTGCTGATATGTCTCGATGATGAGATCGGTCACTGCCCGCTCACTGTATTGCTCGTCGACGTACGATCGGATGCCGGGCCCGCGTTGCCGCCAGCGCTCACGCTGGGCGAACAGCTCGCCCATGGCGTCTGCCAGCACGAGCGGATCGTCCGGCGCTACGAGGTACCCGACATCAGAATAGACCACATCCTCCGGACCACCACTCCTGGTGGCCACCACGGGAAGGCCGGTTGCCATCGCTTCGATGAGCGCAACCCCGAACGTTTCGACCCGGCTGGATAGGACGAAGGCATCGGCATCATGCATCTCCCGGCGGACTCCGGGGCGGTCCAGTCTCCCAACGAATTGCACACGGTCCGTCAGATCCAGTCGGGCGGCGAGCGCCACGAGCTGGGACCGCTCCGGCCCGTCTCCGGCGATGCGAAGACGCACGGTCCGGTTGCCCGCGAACGCGCCTGCGAAGGCCGACAGCAGCGTGTGAATTCCCTTGTTTTCGGTCAGAGAGGCCACGCTGAGCCAGGTGAACTCCTCGCGGCCCGAGCGGTCCGCCGGAGAGAAGAAGTCGGTGTCGACCATATTGGGTACGGCGGTGATAGCTACCGTCGGAGCGTACCTGGCGAGCCGCTGGCGCAGGGCACTGCTCACCGCCAGGACCGCGTCGGCTCCGTGCAGCGCTTCGGCGATCGCCGGCTCCTGCCAGCGCCGGATGAGGCTTCGGGCGAACGCCGAAGAGTGGGCGGTCACGACCACCGGCACCGGACTCGGGAAGCGAGCCCGCACCGCCCCCACCCCGGCCCAGAGGATGCCGTGGGCGTGGACGACGTCGGGCACGCCCTGCTCGGCTACGTAGCGGTCGACCAGCCGGCGGAGCTGGTTGAGCCAGAGGGCCTTGCGGGCCCGGGGGGATTTCGGCACCGCCGGAAATGTCGAGCGATAGGTCGGGATCCCGCTGTCGTCCTCCAGCCGGATCCGCAACAGGTTCCCGAAGAGATCGTTGAGGGCTGCGCCGTTGAGCGCCCGGGGGTCCGGGGAGGCAACTCCCACCTGCAGGCCGCGTTTGCGAAGTGCCTGCGCTTGCTCCCGGAAGAAGATACCCGACAGCGGGTTGGCGGGGCTCGGATAGCTCCACGGGATGATGAGGACGTGAATCACGCGGTACCGGGGCAACCGGCCATCCCGGGACGGTCAGCCGCCGCCCAGGACCGCACGCCGGACGGCGGTGCTGACGCGATCCTGGGTCTGTTCGTCCATCTGCGGCCATATCGGCAGCGACAGAACCTCCTCGGCCGCTCTCTCGGCTTCCGGGAAGGCGCCGTACTGCCCGGCATACACGGGCAGCAGGTGCAGTGGAGTCGGGTAGTAGACGACCGAGGCGATGCCGCTCTCGGCGAGCTCCCGCTGGACACGGTCGCGCCCGCCGCCCGGGACCCGCACCGTGTACTGGTGGTACACGTGGTCTCCGGCGCCCGCCTCGGGAACGCGCAGCATCTCGGCCAGCTCGCTGAAGGCTTCGTCGTAGCGGCGGGCGACTCTCTTTCGTCCCTCGTTGAACGACTCGAGGACCCGCAGCTTCACCCGAAGTATGGCGGCCTGCAGTTCATCGAGCCGCGAGTTGTACCCGATGATCTCGTTCGAGTATTTGTCCTTGCCGCCGTGCGCCCGCAGCATCCGGGCGGTCTCGGAGCGCCGCTCGTCATCGGTCACGATCAACCCCCCGTCCCCGTAGGCGCCGAGGTTCTTGCTCGGAAAGAAGCTGAAGGCGCCGATGCTCCCGACGGTGCCGAGCCGGCGGCCGCCGTGGGTTCCTCCAAAGGCCTGGGCGACGTCCTCGAGGACCTGGAGATCGTTCCGGTCTGCGACTTCCATGATCGCGTCGAGATCGGCGGGCCGGCCGAACAGATGGACGGGGATGATGGCCCTGGTCCGGCCGGTCACCGCCGCCGGCAGCGCTTCCGGATCGAGGTTCATCGTGACGGGATCGATGTCCACGAACACCGGGCTGGCCCCGATGACGCTGATCGCCTCGGCCGTCGCGAAAAACGTGAAGGGGGTGGTGATGACCTCGTCACCCGGCCCGATGCCGAGGCTGCGCAGCCCGATCACCAGCGCATCGGTTCCGGAATTGACCCCGATCGCGAAGCGAGCGCCCAGGAACTCACACACCTCGTGCTCGAATGCCGACACATTGGGCCCGTTGATGAACCGCCCGGATTTGAGAACCTCATGCCAGGCGGCGTCGAGATCATGCTCCAGCAGAGCCAGCTCGGGCCCAAGGTCGAGCATGGGGATGCGGGGGTTCGTCATGCTGTCTCTTCTCTGCCGGGTTCGAGCTCGACGGTGACGGGATCGAGCCGGCGGTATGACCGTCCGCAGTCCCCGCACACCGCCCGGTCGCCTTCGAAATCCAGGCCGGCGCCGCATTCACACGCCCAGCCCATCACCCGGGCCGGGACGCCGGCCACCACTGCATAGGCAGGCACGTCCTTGGTGACGACGCTGCCGGCGGCAACGAGCGCCCATCGACCGATAGCCGTCCCACACACGATCGTGGCGTTGGCGCCGATGGACGCCCCGTAGCGGACGATGGTCTTCTCGTAGTCGTCGCTCGTGTTGCGGGCGAATGCCGAGCGCGGGGTCTTGACGTTGGTGAACACCGCACTCGGTCCGCAGAATGTGTAGTCCTCGAGGACCACGCCCTCGTACACCGACACGTTGTTCTGGATCTTGACATGGTCGCCGACCACCACGCCGCTGGCGACGAAAACGTTCTGTCCCAGGGTGCACCCACCGCCGATGCGAGCACCGGCCATCACGTGACTGAAGTGCCAGACCTTGGTGTCGGAGCCAATGTCGGCGCCATCGTCGATGATGGCGGTGGGGTGAGCAAAGTAGTCCATGTGTGTGTGGTTGATTCTCGCGGTGCCTCGGAGAGGATATGCCGGCCGGCCGTTCCGCCTCGGTGTGAGGATTCCGGGCTCAGGCATCACCGTACACGGTTCTGGGACCATGATCGGCCGATTCGGGCAGGGCTTGTAGCCTGATCTCATCTCACCCGGAACACCGGTGGCAACCCAATGGGGTTGGAAGGAAGCGCATGACGGACACATCGAAACGGCCGCGAGTCGCGGTGGTCGGCTCCGGCTACTGGGGCAAGAACCTGGTGCGCAATCTGCACGAGCTCGGGGCGCTGGAGGCGGTCTGTGACCTCAATGAGGATCGCCTGCGGGCGATGCAAGCCGAGCACGGGCCGTCGCTTCGCGCCGAGACCAGCTACACCGACCTCCTCGCCGACGATTCCATCGACGCGGTGGTGCTGGCGACGCCGGCCGTTACCCACCAACAGATGGCGTCTCAAGCGCTCGAGGCCGGGAAAGACGTGCTGGTCGAAAAGCCACTGGCGACATCGATCGACGGAGGCGAGCAACTCGTCGAGCTGGCCGCCGCCAAGGAGCAGATTCTCATGGTGGGACATCTGCTGTGGTACCACCCGGCGATCATCGAACTGAAGCGACTCGTCGACGACGGCACGCTCGGCCGCATCCGCTACATCTACTCGAACCGGCTGAACTTCGGCAAGGTCCGCACCGAGGAGAACATCCTGTGGTCGTTTGCCCCCCATGACATATCGGTGATCCTCGGAATCCTCGGCGAGATGCCCACCCACGTCCACGCCGAGGGCGGAACCTTCCTCAGCCCCGACGTGGCAGACGTCACCGTGAGCACACTCGGATTCCCGGGCGGTGCTCGCGCTCACATCTTCGTCTCGTGGCTGCATCCCTTCAAGGAGCAGCGACTCGTGGTGATCGGGGAGGACAAGATGGCGGCCTTTGAGGACGGGCCGGACGGGGGCACCCTTGATCTCTATGCCCATTCGATCGACTGGTCCGGCGCCGGCCCGCACGCCAACAAGAAGCACGCCGAGAGGGTCGAGGTGCCCGCCTATGAGCCTCTCCGGGCCGAGATCGAGCATTTTCTCGATTGTGTCACCACCCGCAATCGCCCCCGCACCGACGGCGCCGAAGGGCTCCGCGTCCTGCGAGTTCTCAGCCAGTGCCAGGACTCCCTCCAGCGCAATGGCTGAGCCTTCCAATCTCGACGAGCCGTCGGGGATGGGCGACCGGGCTACTCGCCACCCGACCATCCCGGGGCTGCCGTGTCCACGATCTGGCTAGTCCGCGCCTACACGCCGCCGCCATCGTCTCCCGGCGCCGGCAGTGAACGCCACTACCGGTTCGCCCAGGCCCTCATCCGGCGCGGACACGACGTCGTCCTCATCACATCCGCCATCGCCAGGTGGGAGGGTCGCCCGGGTACGGACCTGTCGGCAGACGACTACCGCGACGAGATCGCCGACGAGCTCACCGTCCGGGTGCTCCGCGGGCGGCCGTATGCCAACGTCTTCCAACGGTTCCTGTCCATGATCCACTTCGAGCTCATGGTGCTGCGCAACACCGGCGGGCTGGCGCCACCCGATCTGGTCATGGGAACCTCGGTCGACCCGTTCGCCGCCCACGCCGGACAGTTGCTGGCGGGTCGGCACGGCGTTCCGTTCGTCCTCGAGCTCGGCGACATATGGCCGCGCACCCTCGTCGACATGGGAGCCATCAATCGATGGCATCCGGGCTACTGGGTCCTGCGAATCCTCGAGCTCAGCCTCTACAAAAAGGCGGTTCGCATCCTCTCGAAGCTTCCCTTCGCGAAACTGCACGTGGCGGCCTCCCGCCGCGATCCTGCCAAGGTGGTGTACCTCCCGAACGGGGTCGACCTCTCTCGGTACACGCCGGGCGAATACCCCCCGGCTCCCGAGGGTGGTGACGGGTTCGTTGCGGCCTACAC
>JBFKDW010000105.1:0-7667 GCA_041619515.1 Acidimicrobiia bacterium | reverse complement strand
AGTCAAAGAAGATGCCCCCCGGCTGCTGGCGTCACCCGGGTCGAACGGGACGATGCTCACGAGGTAGGAACCGGGCGAGAGACCTTCGATGCCGAAGCTGAGTTGTTGCCCAGGCCTCGCTCCAGGCGTTGCTCACGGCCCACACACGCTTCAGGGCTGCCGAAGGTTCACGCCACGCCCCGAGTTTCGGCGGGTATGCCGCTCGGCCGGCGACCGGTTGTTGGTGGTTGGAGGGCGTGGAAGACTGGCGGTATGGCCTCGACGCGGGTCTCCGCTCCCGGCGGAATGGTGACGTTTGTCTTCACCGACATCGAGGGCTCAACTCGGCTCTTTCACCAGCTCGGTGGCCGGTACGTTGAGCTGCTCGATCGCCACAACGAGCTGCTGCGACTCGCCTGGAACCGTCACAACGGGTACGAGGTTTCCACGGAAGGCGATTCATTCTTCGTGGCATTCGAGAACGCAGCGGATGCCATCTCGGCCTGTTTGGAAGCCGTGCAGCGGATGGAGGCCGAGACGTGGGGCGCCGGGATGAGGGTCCGGGACCGGGTAGGCGTCCACACCGGGCTCGCCTCACCCCGGGAAGGACGATACGTTTCGCTGGCCGTCCACCAGGCGGCCCGCATCATGGCTGCCGCCCACGGGGGGCAGGTGCTCGTATCCCAGGACACCGCAGATGCACTGGGGGGAGGGGGAGTCGACCTGCGGAAGCTGGGTCGCTTCCGCCTCCGTGACTTCGACGAGCCGCAGAATCTCTATCAGGTCGTCGGGGCCGGGCTGGGCGAATCGTTCCCGGCCGTCCGGGCCATCCCCGCCGACGGTCATAACATCAGCAGCCGCCCGACCGCCACGGTGGGCCGGCAGGAGGTCATCGACCAGATCACCGACCGGGTGGCGGCCGGAGGCCTCGTCACGCTGCTGGGCCCCGGCGGTGTCGGCAAGACCCGGGTTGCCGAGGAGGTCGGCGTGCACATCGCCTCGGCATGGCCCGACGGGGTGTGGCTCGTCAACCTGGCCGGTGTTTCCGATGCTGCTTTCGTCGCCGCCGCCATCGCCGATGCGATCGGGGCACCTGCCAAGCCGGGCCGGGAGCGGTGGGACGATGTGCTCGATCAGCTGCGCGACCGACGGGCGGTGATCGTGCTCGACAACTGTGAGCACCTGCTCGAGTCGTGCCGTCACCACATCGCATCTGTGCAGGCGCACTGTCCGGGAGTGGCCGTGCTCGCCACCAGTCGGGAGCCGGTTCGGTTGCCCGCCGAGATCCTCTGGCACATCGATCCGCTCGGCGTTCCGAATGCACCGGATGCCGACCCCGAGTCCGTGTTGTCCTCCGCCGCCGGCCGCCTGTTCGCCACCCGGGCGGCGGCGGCCCGGCCCGGGTTCGAGGTCGACGACGGGAATGCCGCAGTGGTGGCAGAGATCTGCCGGACGCTGGACGGCCTTCCGCTTTCTATCGAGCTGGCGGCGGCGCTGGTGGCCGTCGAGTCTCCGGCCGAGATCCTCGCCGAGCTTGCCGACCGGTTTCGGGTTCTCCGGGCCAGGGACCGCGCCTCAACCGGCCGGCATGCCAGCGTCGAGCAGCTCCTGTCGTGGAGCTACGAGTCGCTTACCGAACAGGAGCGAATGGCGTTCCGGTGCCTGTCGGTGTTCAGCTCGGGCTTCTCACGGGAGGAAGCGGCCGCTGCCATCGGCCGCCGCGACCTCGACACCCGCGATGTTGCGCCGCTCGTGTGGTCGCTCGTCGACCGTTCGCTGGTGGAAACCGATTTGACGGCCGACACCACCCGGTACCGGCTGCTCGAAACCATGCGGACCTACGGGAGGGGGTTGCTCGACGCAGCCGGTGAGACGGGAGAGGTTGCCACCGGGCTAGCCGAGTTCTTCCTGGGCCGGCTCGGGCCCTGGATGCCGCCGGGGCGCTCCTGGGCGAGCGAGGTCGGCCTCGAGCTCGACAACCTGCGGGGCCTGATCCTGCTCCTCCCGCCCGGGCGACAGGAGCAAGCCCAGCAGGTTGCCTGCACGCTCGGCCGCTACCACAACGACGCCGTCCACACCTTCCTCGACGGCATCGGCGAGCTCACCCGCTACGTCGATGTGCTGTCCGATCCCACCGAGACCCGGGTCTCGCTGCTCACCACCCTCGCCTTTCTCCATCTCCGCACCGACGACATCGAGACGGCGGCCTGGCTGGTAGAAGACGCCGACGCCCTTCGGGAGAAGGAGGGCGTTCCCGAGTGGGACGAGGTTGCCGTCGATCGAGCCCGGGGGGAGATCGCCAGGAGGTCCGGGGACCTCGAAGGAGCGGTCCGCATCGCCCGCGCCGCCCTGGAACGACCCCTCACCGACCGGAGCCGCTCTCGCATGTACAACTTGCTCGGGACCACCTTCGGTGCCCTCGGCGACCTCGAGGCGGCACGGGAAGCGTTCAGTCGCGAACTCGAGCTGAACCGGGCCGTCGGATACGACGGGTACATCGCCAGCGCCCAGGGCAACCTCGCTGAGGTGGCTTTGCGCCTCGGCGACTTCGAGGCAGCCGCCCGGCATCAGGCGGCCTGTTTCGAGCTGGCGGTCGCCCAGGGCTCGGTGACGGTGCTGGCCTTCTCGATGATCGTGGCTGCCCGCCTGGCGGGGCACCGGGCGGACTGGCCCACCGCGGTGCAATTGCATGCCAGAGGTGAGCTACTGCTGGCCGACACCGGTCTGGTGCTGTACGACGACGATCGTAGGGAAAGCGACGAGCTGCTGGCCCGGGCACGCGCGCAGCTCGGGGGCGACACGTTCGAGCAAGCGGCGGCCGACGGCCGTCGCATGTCGATGCCCGAGGCTCTCGAGCTGACCGGGGCCCAGCTCGTCCCGGCCGGGCTCACGGCAGAGGAGTAGGCTCACGTGAGTCGCCGGAGGGAGGGTCTATGCCCGACGGACCTTGGCAAGGACGGGTGCAGTTCACGCCCAGTGGAGGGGTTGCCTACCGACCCGGGGAGCTACTGGTTCGCTCGGGGGCTCCGGCCGAGCTGGCCTGGGACACCCTGAACGGGCTGTACCCCGAAGCCGGGATCGACTTCCTGGAGATCGTCGAGGGAACCTGGAGACAGTTCACCGGGGTGCCCGACCCCATTGCTGCGATGGGCGAGCTGCGCGGGGTGGGCGTGATGTCGCAGCCAAACCACGTCCTGTTCGCGACGGGATGCTGCCCACCACACCCGGCGCACGTCGCCGGCGGAGATGTCGAGCCCAATCCGTTCCTGGCCAACCCGTTCCTCGCCAACCCGTTCTTGGCCAACCCGTTCCTGGCGAATCCGTTCCTGGCCAATCCGTTCCTGGCCAATCCGTTCCTGGCCAACGCCGGGTGCTGCGGCTGCGGCTGCGGAGGTGCGGTTGGCGCCAACCCGTTCCTGGCCAACCCATTCCTCGCCAACCCATTCCTGGCCAACCCGAACCCGGCGGCCGCTCCCTGGATTCAGGCGACGGGGAGGCGCCGCAGCTCGGCCCGGCCGGCAGCCGCGCCCGTGATCGATAGGCCGGAGCCGGGAGACGGCGTCCACATTGCCATCCTCGACACCGGGTTCGCCGAGGCCCATCAGCCCGGTGGGCTGCCAAACATGAACCTCGACGTCCATGGTGGCGAGGCGCCCGACGAAGACGGCGACAACTACCTCGACCCGGTGGCCGGGCACGGCACGTTTATCGCCGGCGTCATCGAGCAGCTCACCCCCGGGTGCCGGCTGGAGATCTTCGAGGTTCTCACCACCTACGGAGACGGCGGCGAAGCCGAGATCACCGCCGAACTGGTGCGCCTCGCCCTCAGGCCCAAGGAAGAGCGGCCCCACCTCGTCAACCTGTCATTCGGGGGGTACTCCCCGCTGGGCATGGAGGTGCTCGCCGATGCCATCGCCGCGCTCCACCGGGCCGGGACCGTGGTCGTCGCCTCGGCCGGCAACGATGCCACCTGCATCCCTACCTACCCGGCAGTGCTGCCTGAGGTGGTGAGCGTGGGCGCGCTCGATGAGAATGAGCGGCCGGCGACGTACACCAACTACGGGCCATGGGTGCGAGCCTGCACCCGCGGCACCGACGTCGTCAGCCTCTTCTTCGACGGGTTCAACGGCGCCGAGCCACCCGGGCTCGACGGCCGCGACGCCGACGACTTCGGGGGGTGGGCGGTGTGGAGCGGCACCTCGTTCGCGGCCCCCCGGGTGGTGGCGGCGCTCGCCCGCCGGGTGCACGACGGCCGCACGCCTCGAGATGCAGTTGCCGAGCTGATCAATGATCAGCAGCAGCCCCGGATGCCGATGCTGGGAACAATGGTTCTGCCGTAGTCGTGTGAACCGTCAGCGGTGGCGTTTTGCCAGTTCTTCGAGAGCCTCCCGATCGATCTTGTCGACGGGTGCCACCGCCACCCGCGCCGGGGTGGCCGCACGCAGGCTGGCCGTCCGCCGGCCGCCTTCGAGTATGGACCGCTCACCCAGCACCGCCCCCGGCCCGACTTCGGCCACCTCCTCACCATCCACCTCTACCACCAGGATGCCGTCGAGCAGCAGGAAGAGATCGTCGCCGGCATCGCCCTGGTGCACCAGCTCTTCGCCCTCGGCCAGCTTGCGGAACGACGGCTTGGCGCCTTCGGACATGATCCGGACCGAGAGCACCCGCTCGAGCGCCGACTCCACCGCCGTGACGATGACGGGCGAGTCGGTATCGCCCCACGGCGTTTGGTTCCCGAAGTCCTCGTGGGTCCAGCCTTTGAAGTCGATCATCCCGCTCTTGGCGGCCAGGTCACCATTGGTGTCGTAGACCCAGTGGCGCGGCATCTTGCTGGCGCCGGTCAGCTCGAAGTTGTGGCTCCCGTCCCGGTGGAGGGTCAACGACAGGGTGGTCCAGACCGTCGGAGCGGAGATCTTCACGAACGGTGGATGGTCGATGCGGTGGGGGAGCGGGGCGCCGGTTCGCCCGCCGGTTGTCTGAGCGAAGGTCACCGAGCTTTCCGTTACGACCGGCTCTTGCTGCAAGTCTGGGAAGGCCACCGCCGGGATCGTGATGTGGGCGAGCCCCAGCGAGATAGTCGTCGCTCCCATGTGGCCGCGCCCCGAATACCCGAAGTCGACGATGCGGTCTCCCTCGACTTCGATCCAGGCCTCCAGATGGTTGGCAAAACGAAACCGGTCCTGGCGGCGCAGGTGGCCGAGATCGTCGACGTGGTCCGGTAGCGGATCGTCGTAGTGCCCGATCCCCATATCGACGGGCACCCGGAGTGGCCCGGTCATGGATTCCGACGGGATCCACGAGATCGACGTGACCGAAGCTTCGAAACGCATGCTGACCCTCCCATGCAATTCCGCCAAGTGTGTCAGTGATCGCCTCCGCTTTCAACCTGGTTTCTTGGATCTGGAAGCTTGAGCTTGTGACTTACAAACGGTCCGGTGGCAGGACGATGGGAGACATAACCGAGACAGCGGTCTGGCACAATGAGGCGGCGCAGCGGGAAGGACGATCGTGACAGGCGAGAATCCGGGTCGTGGCAACGTTCCCGTCGTCGAGCTGCGCGTCCACGGAGTGGGCGGCCCCAGCGCGGCGGAGGTTCTCGACACCTCCGACCCGATTCCGCGAGACGGTGCCGGGCAAACGCTCGCCGGCTTCTTCGGCCGGGAGGAGAAGGGTCCCGACGGCCAGGACGTGGAAGCGTTCATCTGGGGCGGGCTCACATCCCGCTCGGCAGTCCAGGCCCTGTGGTGGGTGCTCCTTCCCTTCTCCTTGATCAACGTCGCCGGCTGGATGGTGTACGCCGAGCGAGACGAGGACCGCGACCCCAGCCGGCGAGACGCGGGCCGGATGCGGCGACCGATCGCCGACTGGATGCGAAACAACCAGGAGATCGTCCCGTTGCGGGGGCTGATCCGGTGGGCGGGAGTTCTCATGACGATGGTCTACGTGCTGTGGACTTCGGTGATCGTCCTCGACATCGGCAGCTATCAGTGCGGTCGGGAGGTGGAGTGCGTCAATCGGTCGTGGCTGCTGCCGCTCCGCTGGTTCTCGGGCAACGACCTGTGGAGGATCTCAGTCGGCGGTCTCGTCCTGTTCATCGCCTTTGTGCTGCTGCTGTACGCCGGGAGGCTGACTCACCGCCGGTATGAGGAGTACGAGCCGGACCCAGTGCGCCGCTCCATGGCACGCGATCCGCATCCGGTGCGGCGCAACGACAACCTCCGCCACCCCCGCTTCTGGTACAACTGGGAGGAGTGGTACCGGTCGTTCCGCACTCACGGGTTGTGGGGTGGCGCCCTCTGCGCCGGCCTGGTCGCATACGCCGTCTCGTTCGCGGCCGAGCACGGTGAGTCGTTCGAGACGGGTGACGACGGTGCGTCGCTCGTGTGGTCGATCATTCTGGGGGTGGTGGCCTTCGCCGCGCTGGCGTGGGTCCTGCGGCCGCCGATTGTCGACGACAAGGGCGAGATGCGTGAGGATCGCTTCGGGCGGATGGTGACCACGCTGCTCAGCCTGACTGCCGCGCTCGGCGCCGGAGCCGTGGCAGGCTGGCTGGCCTTCGACCTCCGAAAAGCCGAACGGGTGGTCGACCTGCCTTTGATCCCGGACTTCACACTCGGCGCCCTCGACGCGACACCACTCGAGGGTGGTCTCGGGTTTCCCACCGCCGTCTCGTGGCTGTTCGCCATCGAGGTGGTCGGATTGCTGTTCGGAGCGCTCTTTGTGGTCAAGAACAACTGGCATCGGATCCGATGGAGCCGGATATTCGACCTCACGCCGCCGGTCGGGGACCGATTTCGGCTGCTGGCGCCTGCGGTGGCGGTCGTCACCGGGTTTGCCATCGCCAGCGCCGGGTTCGGTGCGGTGGTCATCCGGCTGGTCGACTATCTGGATCGGACCGGAGACGCATTCAAGCTGGGCTCCGCCGAGTCGGGCCACGTCGCCTCCCCGGGCCTGGCCGTCGACATCTTCGTGGTGGCCTTCACCCTGGGCCTGGCCGCAACCGCCCTGCCCATGGTGAGAGGCCTGCTGAACCAATACACCCCGGGGGTGGCCGCCGACTTCCCCCACGGTGAGGCCGGCTTCACCCCGTTCGAATGGGCGAAGTTCAAGACACTGGTGGCCCGCACGAGGCTGGTGAGCCAGCTCGGCCGCAACGTCGATCGTTTCCTCAGCGGATTCACCGTCGGGGTGCTGCTGGCGGGGATGTACGTCATCTCGAGAGCCGTCCGCTACGCCGACTCAGTGAAGGATTTCGATCTTCTCGCCCAGCCTTTGCTCGGCATCGGCGGGACCGGCGAGATGTGGACCGACTCGGTGCGGGCTGCCTTCTCGTGGGCGCTCCTCCTGTATGTGTTTCCGGGGGTGCTCATCATCCGTGCCAGCGGCCGGGACCGCGGCGCCCGCCGCCAGGTCGGAAAGGTGTGGGACAGCATCACCTTCTTCCCTCGCCGGTTCCATCCCCTCGGAGCGCCCTGCTACGCCGAGCGAGCGGTCCCGATGCTGCGCGAGTACCTGCGCGAACAGGTGGCGGCGGGCAAGGGTGTTGTGGTCCGGGCTCACAGCCAGGGGACCGTCCTGGCCGTGGCGGCCGTCTCCCAGCTGGTCGGCGAGGGGTGCGACCCGCGTGAGGTTGTCACGATGACCACCGAGCAAACCGGCCTGCCCGAGGACTACCGCGCCGTGGT
>JBFKDW010000104.1:0-7769 GCA_041619515.1 Acidimicrobiia bacterium | reverse complement strand
GGTCACCGCCAGCGACGCCGTCGCCGGCTCGGCCACCGGAACCCCTGAGGAGATCAGGTCGCTGGTCTCGTTGTCGTAGATCCCGGCCGGGGTGGCGGCCGGAATCGAGACTGTGACGTCGAACGTGCACGAGCCTCCCGGCCCGAGGCTGGCTCCGGTGAGCGTCACGAATCCGGTACCGGATATCTGGGAGCCGGGGCCGCAGACATTGGTCTTGGGCAGGTCGGCGGCGGCGGCGCCGGTGAGCATGGCCTCGAGGTCATCGGAGAACTGGAGCGGGCTGACACCGGCGCTGGTGTCGAGGTTCTGAATCGTGAATGTCAGTGTGGTGGCGTCACCTGCCACCGCCGGCCCGCTGAAGGCCTTGGTGAACTCGACCTGGGTCACCCGCAGCGTATCGGTGGCAGGGCTGCCGGTCACGGGAAGGCCGCCGACGGTTCCGGATGCCTGGCTGGTGGTGTTCGGGTAGGTCCCGGGCGCCGCTCCTGCGGGCACGGAGAGCGACACGTCGAAGGTGCACGAGCCGCCGGCAGGGAGCGACGCCCCCGACAGCGCGATCGTCGTGGTACCGGTGAGCGTTCCACCGCAGGCGGGCATCGGGAGGCCGGTGGCCGCCAGGCCGGCCCGGGTGCCACCGGCGTCACCGAGGTTGTCGGTGAAGGCGATGGCGGTCATGGCCTGCCCGGCGTCGAGGTTGGTGATCGTGAACCTGAGGTTGGCCGTATCACCCGGGGCAACCGGGTCGTCGGTGAATTCCTTGTCGAGCTCGATGAGCTCGCCGTCGACCACGAGGGTGTCGGTCGCGTTCGGAAAGCTCACGCCCGAGCCGCCGAACACTGCTTGGAACCCGCTGGTCGTGTTGAGGTAGGTGTCCGAGGCGGCGCCTGCGGGCACGTCGAGTGTGATGCTGAACGAGCAGGTCGCGAGGGGCGCCAGCGACCCCCCAAAGAACAGCAGGAACGTGTCGCCCGCCGACCCCAAGAGGGTGCCTCCGCAGCCGGACGCGGGCAGCTCGCCGGATGCCGCCGCCAAGCCGCCCACGACGGCGTCGAGGTCGTCCTGGAACGAGATCGACGAGGCCGTCTCGGTGCTACTGAGGTTGTCGAGGGTGAACTGGAGCGTCACCGTGCCACCCGGAATGACCGGGTCGTCGGTGAATTCCTTCGTCAGCACGAGGCCGGCGATGATCAGATCGTCGGTGGCGGAATTGCCGGTGACCGCAAGTCCCAACACCGTGGCGCTCAGCTCGCTGGTGGTGTTGGTGTGCGTGCCGACGTCGGCGCCGGCGCCGACCTGCAGGGTCACGGCGAAAGTGCACTCCTGCCCTGGTGTCAGCGTGATGCCCGATGCGGTCAGCAGAGTATCGCTCGCCGATCCGCTCAGGGTTCCGTTGCCCGGCCCGCACAGGTCGGTCATCGGCAGGCCGACTGCGGTCAGCCCGAAAACGAACGTGAGGTCGTCGGTGAACGTGACGGCGGTGGCGTCGCCCGCCGCCAACTCATCATGGACGAGGGTGAACTCCAGGGTCACCGTGTCGCCGGGCTCGACCGGCGAGTCGATGAAGTCCTTGCGGAGCGCCGGAGCTCCGAGCACGGTCACCTCGTCGGTGGCCGGCTTGCCCGAGAATGCTGCAGTTCCGATGGTGGCGGTCAGTTGGCCGGTCGTGTTCGGGTAGATGCCGGAGACGACACCTGGGCGCACGTCGAGGGTGATGTCGATCGTGCAGGAGGCACCGGCCGCCAGGGAGCCGCCCGACAGCGAGAGTCGAGCCGGGGAGGTCCCGAGCGGCGTGAAGAACACGGTACCGCCGCAGGTGCTGTCGGGCCCCGCCGAGGCCGTCGCGAAGATGCTGTTGAACTCGTCTTCGAAAGCGACATCGGTGGCGGGGAGATCGCCGGCGTTGGTGATCGTGAAGCGGAGCGGGGCCGTGCCCCCGGCCGCCACCGGATCGTTGATGAACTCTTTGATGATCCCGAGTGGGGCGACGACCAGGGTGGCCGACGCCGGCGAATCCACCACTCCTGTGCCGCCGCGCTGGTAGGTCACCGGTGATGTCGTGTTCGTGTACGTCCCGGGATCGGCGTCTCCCGGCACCAGCACCGTCACCTCGAACGTGCAAGAGGCCTCCGGAGCCAGGGTGCCGCCCGACAAGGACAGCACACCCGTGCCGGTGATGCTGCTGCCGGCGCCGCATGGGCTGGCGGGCACGGCGGTCGCTTCGAGGCCCGTCAGGGCGGCACCGAGGTCGTCCGTGAACCCAATGGCCGTCGCAGCCTGTGCCCGGTCGAGGTTGGTGAGGGTGAACCTGAGGGTGGCCTGGTCACCGGGCAGGACCGGGTCGTCCGTGAAAGTCTTGCTGATGAAAGCTCTCGGGACCTCCAATACCGCGCCGGCAAAGCCACTCGAGACGTCTAGACCGGAGCCGGTCAGCAGCTCATCCGTGGTGTTGACGAAGGTTCCGGTTCCGGCCGTCGTGACGTCGACGGTGACCGAACAACTCGACAGCGGCCCGACCGCCGGAAAGGTCGGTGAGCCGAAGACGCGGAGGGAGATGATCCCGCCGCCCGGGTCGGCCGTTAGCAGGGCCTGACCGGAGGCGCTCTCACAATCGGTGGTTGCGTTGCTGGGTGTGGCCACCACCATCCCTGGCGGCAAGAAATCGTCGATCACCAGGTTTTCCACGCTGTTGGTGTTGGCGAAATTGTCGATCGTCAGGGTGAGGACGCTCGTCTCTCCGGGGCTGATGGTGGGCGGAGTAAAGCTCTTGAGGATTCCGGGACGGCCGGCATCGACGGTTAGGTTGGCGCTGGCAGGGCCGCTGTTGCCGGCGCTCGAGGTGAGGTCGCCGGAGGTGTTGGTGTACGGGCCACCGGGCGTGCTGCTGGTGACGTCGACCGAGATCGAGCACGACGCGAAAGCTCCCACCCTGCCACCACTTAGCGTGATGGTGGCGTTGTCGGGCAGGGTGAGATCACCCTCGCAACTCGACTGTGCCCGGGCGGGGGTGGCGATGACGATCTCAGGGGGAAGCACATCGGTGAAAGCGAGATCGCTCACCGGGCTCACGTCCGGGTTGGCGATGGTGAACGTGAGGGTGGTGGTGCTGCCCGGGCCTATCACGTCCGGAGAAAAGGCCTTGGAGAACTCGACGACGGACTCGGCGCCGGCAGGTCCGATCGGAGCCAGCATCAGGCCCAACACGACGAAAACGGCTCCGACCCCGACACTGCGTGCCGCAGTACCTGCGCTCCTCACGTCACGACCTCCTCGCCAGCCGGTGATTCCTCCACCACTATAAGCGGTTGCAGCGCTCGATGTAGGCCGGGCATCCCTGTATGGATTAGGCGAGGCCGCGTCGTATTCTTCGGCGGTGACCGAAGGACCTCTGGACGCGTACTCCCGGATCGTCACGTCGGTCGCCCAACGCGTAACGCCGTCGGTTCTGCATGTCGAGCTGCGAGATCGCAACCGGCAACGTGTCGGCAGCGGCTCGGCCTTCGTTCTCAGCTCCGACGGGCTCGCGGTGACGTCGGCCCATGTCGTCGAGCGCGCCCGATCGGGCGTGGCAGGGCAGGCCGACGGGCGCGAGTTCGATTTCGAGGTCCGGGGCCGGGATCCGCTTTCGGACCTGGCGGTGCTCAGGGTCGATGCCTCCGGGTTGGCGGCGGTTGAAATGGGCGACGCCGAGACTCTCCAGGTTGGCCAGCTGGTCGTGGCAGTTGGCAGCCCGCTCGGATTTGCCGGCACCGTGACGGCCGGGGTGGTGAGCGCCCTGGGACGCTCACTCGCCACCCGGGACGGCCAAACGTCCCGCCTGGTGGAAAATGTCATCCAGACCGATGCCGCCCTGCACCCGGGGAACTCGGGGGGCGCTCTCGCCGACAGCGAGGGTCGGGTGGTGGGCGTCAATACCGCCGTGGTCGGTGCCCCGATCGGCCAGGGCCTCGGCCTGGCGGTGCCGATCAACGCCACCACCCTTGGAATCATCTCGGCGCTCATCAGCGACGGCCGGATTCGCAGGGCGTTTCTGGGGATCGCCGGCGGTATGCGCCCGCTGCCGCCCCGCGTGATCGAAACCCTCGGACGCAGCCACGGAGTAGAGGTGGTGGAAGTCGTGCCGGGAAGCCCGGCGGCCGCGGCCGGGCTCCACGCCGAAGATATCGTGGTAGGCATCGACGGTGAGCCGATTCACACCCCGGGGGATCTGCAGGCCTCGATGACCGGCGAGCGGATCGACACCCGCGTCGTCTTAGAGATCATCCGCGGCGGCCGCTTGACGGAGGTCACCGCGGTGCCGTCGGAGCTCGACTAGGCGCCGGCTTTCGGTTCAGCCAACCCGCCGTTTCACTGCTTCCACTCCTCGTGGCGATTTCGCGCGACAATCGGGTGCGACGATCGAAGGAGTTCGGCATGTCCAAGGTTGCGATGGTGGCCACATTCACCTGTATCGAGGGAAAGGCGGACGAGATGGATGCCGTCCTCACCGAACAGGTGAGCACCGCAGCAGGGCTCGACGGCGTTGAGGTGTACTCGTATCACCGGGGCGAAGACGACCGATACTCGTTCTTTGCTCTGTTCTCATCGATGGACGCCGTGCAGGCGCACGGGGAGGCAGATTCCCTCAAACACGTCATGCCGGCATTCATGAGCTTGCTCGCCACCCCCCCGCAGATGTCGGTGTATTCGCCGGTCGCGGCCGTCGGCCTCGATCTCTGAGATGCGAGCCCAGCCCGGGGGGAGGAGATGAGCTCCGGTTCGGTCGTCGTGTTCGGCACGGGTGGGCGCGACAAGTCGGTGCCACGAGTCCTGCAGCCGGTGAGCCGGTAGCGGGGCGGACCGGAGCACGCCCGGGTCGAGACGTTGCTCGCAGACGGAGATGGAGCGGGGAGCGACGTTTCAATATGAACATATGAGCTTGTATTCAGATGTTGTCGGCGATACCGTTCTCGGCGTGAGCAGCGCGAATCCCGCCATCCCCCGCTCGCGTGCGGCCGACCCCGGCGAGCCGACCCTCACGCTCGACCACGCCCAATTGCTTGCCGAGCGATTCCAGCTGCTGTCGGATCCCAGCCGATTGCGGATCATCTACGCACTGGTGGAGGGAGGCGAGCGGTGCGTGAGCGACCTGGCCGGCCTGGTCGAGGTGACCGAGTCGGCCACGAGCCACCAGCTCCGGCAGCTTCGCCTGGCCGGGCTGGTGAAGGCTCGCAAGCAGGGCCGTGAGGTCTTCTATCGGGTGGCTGATTCACACGTGCGCCTCCTGCTCGATGTGGCGGTCGAGCACTACCTGCACGGGCACGAGGAGCACCGGTGAGCGCTTCGCACACTCATGTGCCCCGAGCCGGTCAGCGGCACCTTCGGCCGCTTGCCGTGTCGTTTGGGCTGGTGTTTGCCTTCATGGTGGTCGAGGCCATCACCGGTCTGCTGACCGGCTCGCTGGCACTGGTCTCAGATGCGGGACACATGGCGACCGATGCCCTCGGCCTGGGCATGGCATTGGCGGCGATCATCGCCGCCGACCGCGCATCGAGGGGCGGAGGACACACCTATGGGCTCTACCGCCTCGAGATTCTCGCCGCTCTGGCCAACGCAGTACTGCTGCTCGGGGTTGCCGTCTATGTGCTCTTCGAAGCGATCAGCCGTTTCCAACAACCGACGGACGTGCAGACCCTGCCGATGCTGATCGTTGCCATCGGCGGGCTTGGTGTGAATCTGGTGGCGTGGCGACTGCTGCAACAAGGAGCCAAAGAGTCGCTCAACGTAAAAGGGGCGTACTTCGAAGTGCTGGCGGACCTGGCGGGTTCAATCGGGGTCATCCTGGCCGCGACCATCACCATCCTCACCGACTGGCCGTATGCCGACCCGCTGTTCGCCGCTCTCATCGCAGCCTTCATCCTCCCCCGGGTATGGGTGCTCGGCGGCCAGGCCGCCAGGATCCTCACCCAGGCTGCACCACCGGGACTCGATCTCGACGCGCTCCAGGCCGACCTCACCGCCATCCCAAACGTGATCAATGTGCACGACCTCCACGTGTGGACCCTCACGTCCGACATGGACGTGGCGACCGTGCACCTCATGATCACGGGCGAAGCCGATCCCCACCCCGTACTCGACTCGGCCCGGGACCTCCTCCAGACCCGCTACAACGTCAGCCACGCCACACTGCAGGTTGAGCCCGAGGACCACCACGGCTGCTCAGAGCTCGCCTGGTAGGGCCGTACGAGATTACCGGGAAATCGACGGCGTCTTCGATGCCATCGCTTCCGTCGGCATTGTCGAGCACGTCGGGGACAAGGAGCTCGGCCAGTACTTCAGCAAGCTGACCGAGCACCTAACCCCGCGAGGTGCGCTCGTCAACCACGGCATCACTACTCGGGACCCTTCGTCGAAGCGGGGAGGCAAGCCGACGTTCACCAGCACCTATGTGTTCCCGGACGGCGAGCTCATCCCCGTGGAATCGGTCGTGCACAAAGCAGAGGAAGCCGGACTCCAGGTGCGAGACCTGGAAGGCCTCCGTCCCAGCTACGCACTGACACCTCGTCAATGGGTTGACAAGGTTGAAGCAAATCGGTCCAGTCATCCGGTCGGGAGCGAAGAGCTGTGCCGCATCTGGCGCGTCTACATGGCCGGATCGGCGATCGCGTTCGAGCGAAGTGGCGTGGACGTCTATCAGATGGCTGGCCGCCCAACCCAACGCCCTGGACTTACGGGCGCAGCTACATGATCCCCGGCGACGACGTACAGAGGCAGTGGAATGGACCGACAACGACTCAACGAAGCCGAGCATGAGGTAGCCGAGGCCATCGAGGGAGCGATTGACACTCTGGTGAGCGTCGAAGAAGAGGTTCTCCTGGAGGCCGCCGAAATCGAAGAGCTCGAGGACTGGAAGGCACGCAGCTCGCCGGCTCATCAACGCTGAACCGGGGTGAGTCCCTCCCGGTCAGGAGACGGTAGGCCGCGTGATTCTCAGCTATCGGCCCGTCGGGAGTCGACGTCGCGAGCGGATGCTCGAGCAAGCCCCATGCGATGATGTTGGCCGCGCCCTCACTGGCTCGTCTTGACCACGTGGAGGCGGGATCGTTCCATGACTCAAATCCCATCGACGCCACGTAGTGATCCCGGTCCGTTTCGGTCAACGCTTCGGACGCCCAGGCGTGAGCCAACTCATGCAGGATCACCATGGGTTCGGCCTCGCACACATCGATGCGCCTCCACACTGGATTGAAGGTTCCTCGATGCCCACCGCATGCCCCGTTCTCTGCGTGGAAATGGACTTGAACCGCCGGCAACGTCAAACCGGCGCCCGCGAATCGGGCAACGGCCCACCTCCCCAATTCAATCAGCTCAGCATCTCCAAACACCTGAGTCGCGCCCGGGTGCGGAACCTGCCCTTCACGGCCGGTCGAAGCCGGCCGTTCTGTCTGGTAGGAATTAGCCGGGCGAGTCAGTAATTTCGCACCGTCGTCCTGTGTTGCGCCACCGAGACCGACGACCGAAATCAGAGTGACGATCAGTGCCGGAGCTTGGAACGAAGCCTTCATGGCCCCAAACTCCGCCGCCCACCTTGACCGCCACCGACTCGTTACCTGCGACGGCTTGCAGCCAGTTATGTAGCGTGAAAGTCACACGTGGCCTTCTGGGCCTCGGTTTCCGAGGACGGCACGATGAAGGCAGAGCTCTCGTTCAAGATATTGGGCCCCCTGGAAGTGCTGCGCGCCCATGAAGAGCTCGACCTGGGCCCACACAAACAGTCTTCATTGCTGGCGCTC
>JBFKDW010000103.1:0-7779 GCA_041619515.1 Acidimicrobiia bacterium | reverse complement strand
CTTCCTCCTCTGGCAGGCTGCCTACAGCGAATACAGCTTCGTCGACGTCTACTGGCCGGCATTCCGGCGGGTCGATTTCCTGCGCGAGCTGCGCAACTACACCCAGCGAGAGCGCCGCTTCGGCCAGTAGCCCGGCCGCCGGTCACCCGGTCACAGCTGGCCGACGATCGCCTCCAGCACCGCCTGGGCCGCCGCCAATCTCTGCTCCGGCGTTGTGACACTCGGTTCCCCCATGATTTTCACGATCACCTCGGCACCGGCCACACACACGTCCAGTGAGGTCGAATACTCGCTGGTAATCAATGTGCCCCGGTCCCCATATCCGGGCGCCGCCGCCACCACCTCTCCCGGGAAGATGGGCTCGGTCTGGAGAAAGTTGACGCAGTCGGCCTCGGGCATCGCCCATGCGCTGGTCTGCGCCGAGGGGCCGGCTGCCATGCCGCCCACCGGCTCGTAGAAGCAGTCGGTGCCGAAGGACTCCTCAACCGTCACCTCGGAACCAAGGATCCCGGTCATGGTCGGCCCATCGAGGAAGGAACAGGGGGCCGGAAGATCGCCGCGAAATTCGCCCACGTCGATGAGCCCGTCGGCGGTGGTCGGTGTGCCCACCGTGTCCGACGGCACCGGGGTGGTCGTTGTGGTGTCCTGCGGTTCGCTCGGGTTGGTCGAGCCGCTGCTCGAGGACCCGCCGCAGCCACCGGCGATCACGGTGAGGATCAGTAATGCCAACAGACGCCGCATGTGGGGACTCCCTTGTTTGGTGCGATTCCTGCAGCACGAGCGGTGGACGACGGCCCCACCGGAAGGTGCCGGCCCCGCCACCGCGGTGTCGCGCGATGTCTAGCCGATCCGCCGGGGCGTGTGATCCCCGGCGGGCGAATTTTTTCCCGGGTTTTTCGACGATTCTCGGCCGCCTCCGCCGATGCGATGGCGCAGGTAGGCGGCGCCCCTCGGCGAGAGCTGGTAGCCGGTCGGGAGGCTGATGGTGAGGCCGAGGTTCTTGAGTTTCACCACCCGCTGTTTGAAGGGTTGCTTCTCGAGACCGAACTCGGCGGCGAGATCGGCGGCACGCGTCGCGGTCGCGCCTGGATGGCTTCAAGCACCGCCACCGGCCGCCGGCCGTCACCGGGCCCGGGGTACTACTGCAGGCGGTCGACGATTTCTCGCAACACCCGCTCGGCATCCTCGTGGGGAACCTGGCAGGTACCGGCATTGCGATGGCCACCGCCGCCGTACTCCAGCATGAGCTCGCCGATGTTGTGACGAGAATCGCGGTTGATAATCGACTTGCCGACCGCAAACACCGTGTTCTGCTTCTGCCGTCCCCACAGCACGTGCACCGAGACTTCGGCGTCGGGATAGAGGGCGTAGATCATGAACCGGTTGCCGGCGAAGATCACGTCCTCGCCCCGCAGGTCGAGGATCACCACCTTGCCGTGCTGGGTCGAACACCGCTTGATCTGCTCCTTGAACGGCCCGTCGTGCTCCATGTAGAGCTCGGTCCGCTCCTTGACGTCGGGCAGTTCGAGGATGTCGTCGATATCGTGGCTGCGGCAATATTCGATGAGCTCCATCATCAACTGATAGTTGGAGATGCGGAAGTCGCGGAAGCGCCCCAGCCCCGTGCGGGCGTCCATCACGAAGTTCAGCAGTGCCCACTTCTCGGGAAAGATGATGTCGTTGAGCTCGTACATGGCACTGTCGGCCTTGTCGACGGCATCCATCATGTCGGCGGCCACGGCCGGGAACCGCTCGGCGCCGCCGAAGTGGTCGTACACCACCCGGGCGGCGGAGGGAGCATCGCCGTCGATGATGTGGTTGGGCGCCGTACCCTCGTTGCGGATGGTCTCGCTGTGGTGATGGTCGAATGCCAGGTGTGCCTCTGCCACGAACGGCAGGTTGGTGGTGATGTCCCGGCCGGTGATCTCGACGAGTCCGTCCTGCATGTCCTTGGGGTGCACGAAGACGATGTCGTCGATCAGTTCCATCTCTCTGAGCAGCACGGCGCATACGAGGCCGTCGAAGTCACTCCGGGTGACCAACCGGTATTTCTCGGGCATGGTTCAACGCTCCCTGCGACGCATTACCGGTCACTTCGGCGCCCGGACCGCCCATCTTTAGAAAAAGGCCGTCGCTACCCTCCTCAAGTCCCCAAACCGAGCCACCGAAACCACCCCATGGCGCGTTCCCGACTCATTGCCGCTCTTGCAGCCATCGCGATGGTTGCCGCCGCCTGCGGCGGAGCGATCACGACGCCCGAAACGACCACCACCACCCTCAGCCGCCCGGCCACCACCAGTCCCGCCAGCCCGTCGACCTCCGAGTCGCTGGCAGGGTCGGAGACGATCCGGGCCCAGATCGACGAGCTCATCATCGAGGCCCAGCAGATCCGGGGCTTGGAATTCTTCGAACCGGTCGACGTAGTGCTCCTCAACGACGCCGACTACCAGGCCCGGCTGAATCAGATCTTCGCTGAGGATCTCGCCGAGGAGGACGTGGATGCCGCCAACGCCGCGCTGCGCCTGCTGGGGGTCATCGAACCCGACCAGGACTTCCGCCAGATGGTCGAAACGCTCTACAGCGCCGGGACCGCCGGCTTCTATCGCCCCAAGACCGGCGAGCTGGTGGTGCGTGTCATCGGGGACGAGCTGGGCCCCTACAGCAAGTCCACGGTCTTGCACGAGTTGTTCCACGCCTTGCAGGATCAGCATTTCGACCTGCTCGACCGGCTCGAGGACCTGGATGGGGACGACGCCTATGTTGCCCAAGCCATCATCGAGGGCGACTCCCGCCTGCGGGAGTTCACCTACGTGCAATCCCTCAGCACCGGCGATCGTGCCAAGTACATGGCCGAGATCGGCACATTGATCGCCGAGCTCGACACCACGGCCCTCGAGGCGCTTCCCGGCTACATCCTCGACTCGTTCCAGTCGCTCTACGACGACGGGCTCGCCTTTCACCAGTCGATCGGGCTCGACGCCGTCGACGACCAGTTCATCGATCCCCCCGAGTCCTCCGAGCAGCTGCTCGACCCCGAGAAATACCGCCGCGACGAGCAGCCCCGGGAGGTCGTGCTGCCGGAGCTCGAGCTGCCCGGCTACGAGATCTGGTTCGACGCCACCGCGGGCCAGAAGGATCTGGAGCTGCTCCTGGCCGAGGCGATCGATCCCGACAAAGCAGAGGAAGCGTCCGCTGGCTGGGGCGGAGATGCCAATCGCATCTACAACGCCGGTGATCGTGATGCCGTCTACGTGCTCAGCTACCTGGGCGACTCCAAGCGCGACGCCGAGGAGCTGGAGGAAGCGTTTGCCGTGTTCATCGACAAGATGGTGGCGGACCAGGCATACACGCTGCTCACCCGTGATGCCGACCACGTTCTGCTGATCATCGCCTCGGACCCTTCGCTCGGGCCTGAGTTGGCTGCCGCGTTCTCGTAGCCGGGTTCGGCCGCCCAGTTCCGCCCGGCGGTGTCGCAGTAACGTTTGGTGGGAGCGGGTCTTCACACAAGGAGAGCGAGCCCTATGGAACTTGGAACCGGCCTGGTCGAATCAGACAGGGAGAAGGTGAGCGATGAGCTGACCCGGCTCCTCGCCGACAGCTACACGCTGTACCTGAAGAGCCACAACTACCACTGGAACGTCACCGGGCCGATGTTTCAGACGCTGCACGTGATGTTCGAGCAGCATTACATGGAGCTGGCGCTGGCAGTCGACGAGATCGCCGAGCGGGTTCGTGCCCTCGGGTACCCCGTCCCCGCCACCTACGCCCAGTTTGCCCGCCTGTCGTCGATCAAGGAACAGGACACGCCGCCGGCGGCGATGGAGATGGTCCGCGACCTGGTCGTGGGACACGAGGCCGTGATCGCCACTGCCCGCGCCACCCTGGCGGTCGCCGAACCCGCCAACGACGCCGCTACCGCCGACCTGGCCACCCGGCGCATCGACGTACACGAGAAGACCGCCTGGATGCTCCGCAGCCTCCTCGAGTAGGCCGGGGCGGCGTCGCTTGAGGCACCTCGGGCTTCGCCGAGGAGATCCCTCGACCCTTTAGCCGACGGCCCGAGCTTTCTCGATGTCGTCGACTCCGAGCACGATCTCGCCATCGGCCGACAGGTAGAACATGTAGACGTTGATGCCGGCGTCACCCATGCGCCTGGTCAGCTCGCCCAACTCACCGGGACGGTCCTGGAATTTCTTCCGGATCACCTCGACTGGAGTATGAGCTTCGATGCCGACGCCGGCCAGCGCCGCGATCGCGCCGTCGGGATCATCCACCAGCAGATGAATGATGCCCTGACCTTCGAAGGGCAAGCCGCAGCCCCCTTCGATGTTGATGCCGGCTGCGCCGAGCGCGTTGCCCATGTCGGCGAGGGTGCCGGGCCGGTCCTCGAGAATGACGGTGATATCCCGAGCCATGATCCTCCTTCCCCACGTAGGCGAAGCGTACACGTCTCCAACGTCGTGAACTCGAGACGGTCGAGCGTGCGCACTGCCGCCAGTTCCCACGGAAAACCCTCCGTGGGGGCGTCCTCCTCGAGTTCGATTGAAGACAAGAGCTCCACGGCCACCCACGATACCGACCGGTCGGGACCGTTCGACCGGCCAGGCCCCGGCTCACGGCCGGCAACTCGCACTTGGACCCGGCTGTCGCTCGAGGTTCGATTGAGGATGGAACCGCAGCAGCAGCGGGAGCTCCAGCCGCACTGATCGAGCGCCGAGCTGCGACGGCGCCTTGACCCGAGCATCCGCGCGTCCGGCCGGATTCAGGCCGCACGGCTTCTGGGGACTAGGCCTGTACCGCTGCCGGAGCCCTGCCGCATACGATCCGCCATAGTGTCGGCCCGCGCCGAGATTGTCGCAGGCGCCGTTCTCATCAAGACACCCAAGTAGGCAGAGATAGCGCGCCGGCGAAACTCGACCGTTGGACCGCGGGGAGTGAGATCCCCAGGATTTGACTGCCGATGCGACCACTGTCAGTATGCCCAGGCTGGCAGAACTTCACTAAACAAGGGGTTTCCCGATGCTGCGCCGCCGTTTGATCGTGCTCATTTCCGTTCTTCTGCTGCCCGTTGTAGCGGTCCAAACGCCGGCCGGCGCGGTCGACGAGGACGAGACGCCACCGTCGGTAACCAATCCGTGCGAGCCTGGTCAGCCCGGAGTCATCTATGGGACCGAGGGCGACGACACGCTGGTGGGAACCAACGCCGACGACACAATCTGTGGCCTGGGTGGAGAGGATGTCATCGACGGCCGGAACGGCAACGATGTTGTCTACGGGGGGGCCGGAAACGACATCATCGACGGCGGGAACGGCGAAGATGTGCTTTTCGGCGGCGAAGACGACGACGTCATCCGAGGCGGAAACGGCAACGACGAGCTGCTTGGCGGTGCCGGAAACGACACCCTCGACGCCGGAAGCGGCAACGACGTGGCCGTAGGGGAGGACGGCAACGATCGGCTGATCGGCGGCCGGGGCAACGATCGCCTCTTCGGGCTTGACGGAGATGACGACCTCGAGGGCGGCCAGGGCGACGATCTGCTCAACGGCGGCGATGCCGACGATGTCCTCGACGGCGGCAAAGGCACGGACACCTGCGTCAACGGCGAGATCGTCTCCGAATGCGAAACCGGTGACGAAGCTATCGCTCCCCGAACCGGCGACCTCAGTGTCGCTGCCCCGGCTCCTCCAGGCCAGGTCGTGTCATCCGGCGGCATTTCCGGCCTTTCAGTCGTCATCGACTCCAACGGCGGAATCTTTCCATGGGACATCCACGTTGTTCCGGCCCGTGACTACATGCACGGAATCCTCGATGTCCTGGCATCGGCGGCCTACGAGATCGGCGTTCCCTCCTCGGCGCCAGCCTTCGAGAGCGCCACGCTGACTATTCCCTACGGACCCGACCTGCTCGACGGCTTCGACGAGCAAGCGTTGCGGATCTACACGTTCGACGATGACGCCCAGCTGTGGGTGCCGGTCCCGGGGACACAGGTGGTCGACGCCTCGGCGAATACCGTTACGGCGACGGTCGATCATTTCTCAGTATTCGCAGTGCTGAAGATCGCCAGCGCCGCCGACTGGCAGGCCCTGTTCGACCTCACGCCGGTTCGCTGCGTTCCGGAGGGCGATCCAAACGCGACCGGCATCGACGTGACCTTCCTCATCGATCGATCCGGGAGCATGTCGTGGAACGACCCCAATAACCTGCGGGTCGACGGAGCGCAGCTATTCGTGGACGAGATGCGGGACGATGACCGCGCCTCGGTCGTGCGCTTCACCAGCTTCGCCAGCACCCTCCTTGGGCTCACCGAGCTCGACACAGCCGCCAACCGGCAGGCGGTGGCGGATGCACTCGACCTCACCCGAGGGGCGAGCGGCGGCACCAACATCAGCTCCGCCGTGTCCTCCGCGATCTCGATCCTGTCGAACAACGGCGGCGGCGGCCGGCTGCGCATCGCCATCCTGCTGACCGACGGTCAGAGCAGCTACAACACTGCCTTGACGACACAGGCCGCCGACGAGGCGATCGCCATTTATACGATCGGCCTGGGAGCCGGAGTCGACACCGCGCTCTTGCAGGGAATCGCCGACGGGACCGGCGGGCAGTACCTCCCGCTCGCCGACGCCAACCAGCTTCCCGACCTCTATCAGGAGCTCATCGGCGATCTCATTGACGACGGCACCGACACCGACGGGGACGGGCTCACCGACTGCGAGGAGCGCAACGGCCTGTTTGTTCCCATCGTCCTCACACTCCCCGGCATCCTTGGAGGCGGCAGCATTACCCTCCCCAACTTCATCTTCACCGATCCCAACCTGGCCGACACCGATGAGGACGGCTTGAGCGACGGTGAGGAACTGGAGCGGCGTGACCTGCGGGACAATCCGGCCCTGGTCGACGAGTACTCGTTTCTCATCGACGCCGGCGTGACGACCTATTTCAAGATGCTGTCGAATCCGACCAAGGTGGACACGGATGAGGACGGATTGACCGACGCAGAAGAGGTCGAGTTTGGCACCAATCCGCTCCTCGAGGACAGCGATTTCGATGGCGTCTCGGACTTGATCGAGCTCATCAACGGGACCGACCCGAACGAGTTCACGCCCGGTGACCTCGGGATCGATGACCTGGTGCTCCCCCCATTCACGCTGTTTCAGCCCGACTTCTACGACGAACGGCCGGTCATACGCAAGATCCTCGCAGCCGAAGGAACAACCCTGACGACGGTGTTCTTCAACGACAATCCGGTCGGCTACGCCCTCGATGGACGCTGCCTCACCAACTGTGACGCCATCGAGGACGCCGCCGCAGCCCGGCCGAATGACAACGGCTTCGGCATCTGCATCGGTGATTTTGGAGATTGCGTCACCGATCAGGATCAGATCCGAGACATCGTGCGGGAGGCCCGTAACCGGCAGGGTATCTTCGACGACACCGGCCGGCTCCGCCGGGAGTTCGTCGCCGAGCAGGCTTTCTTCGCGTGTTTGCGCGATCACGCCTTCCCCGTTGAATGCTCGCTGCCTTCCTTGTACGACAATGCGCCCGAAGGCCTGACGCCCGACCTGCTCTGGGCAGGAGCAACCACAGCCGTGCGTGAGACCCTCCCGGAGGGCCGCGTCAAGCTCTCCCCCGGCGCCAAAGCCGGTATTGCGGCGTTTCTCGTCGCCGCCGTGGTTGCCGCTGCCAACTTCTTCGATGGTGACACCGCGGAGCAGGTCGTGGAATTCTGCGACGAGAGCCCGACCGTTGAGCTACTGAACTACGTCAACGGCCTCCACCCG
>JBFKDW010000102.1:0-7920 GCA_041619515.1 Acidimicrobiia bacterium | reverse complement strand
CTTCGCCTGCCACCGCCACTGCTGCCTCTGCGGCTGCCGCCACCCGAGGAGCCACCACCGAGGCCTCCCAACCATCCACCACCCACCGAACGTCCGCGCGGTCGGCTCGACCCGCCGCCTCCCCAAAAGATCCACGGGAATCCTCCCCGGTCTCGCCGCGCCAGCTCCTCGTTGTCCCGGTAGGGATTCGGAACCGGCGGCTGGACCGCATTGGGATGGGGACGGTGGATCTCCGGCTTTCGCTGCAGGGGCGGCTCGAAAGCCTGTTCGCGACGCGGACGCCGGAACCGGTAGCCGAGGTAGCGGGGGCGCCGGGCCAGCCAATGACGTTCCACCACCCAGCGCTGCCCATTCGGGGTCTCCACGAACCGTTTTCGGAATCCTGCCGCCACGACCGATATCCTACGGGCCCCTATTGAAGGACCAGTGTGGCCGCCCGCATTGCAACATTTGCCGCGATCCTCCTGATGACGGCAGCGTTGACGCCGGCGCTGGGACAGGCGACCGCCCCTGCCATCGCCGGGCTTGCTGAGGACCCGGTGTACGTGGAAGCCGGAGCAGAGACCGTCGACGAGTCGCGGCTGCGGGCTGCGATCGATATGGCCGGCGGGTTTGGCATCGACCTGCGCATTGCGGTGCTGGCCGCCGGCGACGACGCCGAAGCCCTTGCCTCCACCATCGCCGCCGCCCTGGACCCGGCTACCGTCCTGGTCTTCACCCCCGCCGCGTACGGCGTGTTCAGCACCGAGATATCAGGGGACCGCCTCGATGCGGCTCTCTCCGATTCCGCCGACGCCCTGAGCGGCCCCGACGCCGCCGAGGGAGCAACCGCCTTTGCAGAAGCCCTCGATCCCGATCGTGAGGCCGGCGGGGTGTCGGCCGGTCTCGTCGTGGCCGGCATCGTCGTGATTCTGCTGGCGGTGGGGGTGGGAGGACGGCTCTGGGAGGTCAGAACTCGTGAGGCCCGCCAAGCCCGGCGGCGCGATCGGCGCCGGGCGGAGTTGATGGATCGCACCCGCCGGATCGCAGACCAGGTGCTCGAGTTGAGCGACCCGGTCGAGCTGGCCGCCGACACGGCGCTCTCCGGGAAGTATGCCGACGCCACGGCACGATTCGACGAAGCCGAGCTGGCCATCGCCGCAGCCACCACCATGCATGAATTGGACGCAGTCGAACAGCGGCTGACCGAGGCCGACGCCCTGCTCGCAGACGTGCGCGACGGCCTCCGATCGGTCGACTGAGGCTCACAGATAGGCTGAGGCGATGGAACGACGCCCCCTCGGCACTTCGGGCCTGGAGCTGAGCGCCTTCGGCCTGGGAACCATGACCTTCGGTGCCGAAGCCGACGAAGCTACCTCCCACGCCATCCTCGATCACTTCGTGGAGGCGGGCGGGACCTTCATCGACACCGCCGACGTGTACAGCCGCGGGGCCTCCGAGGAGATCATCGGGAGATGGCTGGGCGCCCGGGGCGGAACGACGGGCCTCATCGTCGCCACCAAGGCCCGCTTCCCGATGAGCGACGATCCGGCCGATCGAGGGGCCGGGCGGCGGCACCTCGAACGGGCCGTGAATGCCAGCCTCTCCCGACTCGGCGTAGATGTGATCGACCTCTACCAGGTCCACGCCTGGGATCCGGACACACCGCTCGAGGAGACGCTGCAAACCCTGGATGACCTGGTGGCTGCCGGCAAGATCCGATTCGCCGGAGTCTCCAACTACACCGGCTGGCAGCTGCAGCGGGCGATCCTCACCGCTCGCTACGAGGGGTGGGCGCCCATCGTGTCGCTGCAGCCCAAGTACAGCCTCCTCAGCCGCGACATCGAGCTCGAGCTGCTCCCGCTCTGCCTGGAAGAAGCGGTCGGGGTGCTGCCCTGGTCGCCGCTGGCGGGGGGATGGCTGACGGGCAAATACACGCCGGAGGAGCGGCCCACCGGTGCAACCCGCCTGGGCGAGAACCCCTCCCGCGGGATCGAGGCCTACGATCTGCGGAATACCGACCGGACCTGGGCGATTCTCGAGGTGGTGCGGGCGGTGGCCGGCGCTCGGAACGCCTCGATGAGCCAGGTCGCCCTCAACTGGGTGCGGGGCCGGCCGGGCGTCAGCTCGGTGCTGCTCGGTGCCCGCTCGGTCGAACAGCTGACCGACAACCTGGCGGCCCTTACGTGGGAGTTGAACGACAACGAGGTGAGCGCCTTGAACGAAGTCAGCGCCCCGGGCATCCCCATCTATCCACACGGCTTCATGGAGACCTATGCCGGGGTGACCATCTGGGAGGACCTCATGACCCGCGTCGAGCCCCCGCAGATCGGCAGGTAGGGCCATGGTGATGCGACCGGCCGCCGAGCTGCTCCTCATCTCGGTCGACGAGATCGGCCGGTTGCTGAGCTCGGCGTCCCCGCCCGATCGTGACCGCATCACGGCCTGCGATCCGTGGACTGTGCGCGACGTGCTCGCCCACTGCTCCGGTTCGATGCTCCGTGTCATCGAGGATCGCACCCACCAGTTCACACCCGAGGACAACCAGGTCGACGTCGACGAGCGGGCCAGCTGGCCATTCGACCAGGTGCGGGACGAGCTGCAGGCCACCGCCGGGCCGACCGCAGCGCGGATCGATGCCGCCGGCGGTGCCCTCGATGGCCTCGGGCTGGGTGTGTGGGTTCACTGTGGGGACATACGCGACGCTCTGGACGTAGCCGACCCATACGCCGCACCCGGTCTCGAGCTGGGGCTGGGGCTGCTGGTGGAGCGCAGCGCTCGCAAAGAGTTCTCGCTCGAGACGCTGGTGGACCGACGGGCGCTCACTTTCGGAAGCGGGCACCAGGCCGGCACCCTCACCACCGACGCTGAGACCTTCGTTCGGCTCACGGGTGGGCGCAGCCCCAACCCGGGCAGATACCGGCTGGCCGGGGCCGAGCCCGGCGACCTGGTCCTGTTCAGCTAGCCATCCTTCCCACAGAGGTTGTCGGCCCTAGCCGGCACTGATCAGCCCAACACCGAGGCCGGCGAATATCAGACCGGCCCACTGTGATCTTGTCAGATGTTCGTGCAGCACCACCTTGGCGAGCACAACCGTGCTGGCCGGGTACAGGGCCGAGATCACCGCCACCAGCGTGAGCAGCCCGCGCCGCTCGGCCAGCAGAAATAGCAGGTTGGCGAGCATGTCGACCGCCCCGGCACCGGCGATCAGCCACACGAGCCCCTTGCCGGGACGAAGCACCGCCCCTCCGGCCAGGGCGAGCCCAAGGAGGACGGAGATCGAGGCCACCCGGGCGAAGGTGAGGGTCCACAGTTCGGAGGACTCCGAGTTCGCGATCAGAATGAAGAACAGCCCGAACCCGACACCGGCCCCGAGGCCCTCCACCAGACCCGGCCCCCGTCGCAGCCCGGGGCGGGCTCCGCTCACCAGTGCAATGGCCACCAGCGATACGGGGACACCGAGGAGGGCAACTATCGAAGGACGTTCCCCGGAGATCAGGCCCCACGACACCGGTACCACCGCAGTCATGATGGCGCTGAGCGGCGCGACCACGCTCATCGTGCCGATTGAGAGCCCGCGGTACAGCAATACGAGGCCGGCCGCTCCGCACACGCCGCCGCCCGCCGCCCATCCGACGTCCTCCCGGATCAGATCGCCGCCGGTCACCGCCAGCGAAATCAGTATGAGGGTCAGCCCGACCAGCTGCGAAAGGACCACGACCGAAAACACCCGGCCGGACTTGCGGGTGGCGATGCCGCCCAGGAAGTCGGCACCTCCAAAAGAAACGGCGGACAGGAAAGCGAGGAGCGCGCTCATTGAGTCCGGTGACCCTACCGGTCGAGCGACTCCCGATGCGAGGCGATCGTGGCGGACAGGTCGGGAAACGCCGGGTCGATCTCGAAGCGATAGTCGTCCCAGAAACCGTCGATTTCGGGACGGAACCTGCGCGCCGGTGCCAGGGACGGCTCCAGGGCAACCTGCTTCATCTCGCGCTCGACCGCGCGAGCCCGGTTACCGGCTTCGTGGGGGGGCACCGGCGGTAGGACCCTGACGCTGATTCTCTGGCCGAAGCGCACCAGCGGCGAATAGGGGTATTCCCACACCCGATGGCTGCCCGTGATCACAACCGGCACAATCCAGGCCCCGACCCGCTCGGCAAGCTGAAAGGCTCCCTGCCGGAAGGCCACCTCCACCCCGAGAATGGAGCCCTGCGGGAAGATCACGAGCGCCTCCCCGGCGTCCAGGACCCGGCTCCCGCGCTCGAGCAACTGGCGGAAGGCCCGGCGGCCCTGTTCGGGGTCGATGAGCACCTGATCGGTGTCCCGCAAGTAGCGGCCGAGCGTCGTCCAGTCGAGGAGCTCATCCCTCGCGACGAATCGGAGGTCGAGGCCCAGCCGGAATAGGGCCACGACGTCGACAAGGCCTTCATGGAGCGGAAGCAGGATGGAGCGGCGACGGCCTGTCAGATGCTCGAGGCCGGCGACGTCCCATCGAATGTCGAGGAACCTCGAAACGCCTGCAGCCCAGCGCCGTTCGAGGAGGTGCACCCGGCCAGGATCGTTGCGTCTTCCTGCTCGACTCAGCCGCCGGCCCCAGGGGCCGAGGAACCATCCCGCGCCCAATGCCAGGCGAACATGCTTCGCCGGGGACTCGGCCGCCAGCCTCCCGCCCGGGATTCCGCGGGCCGGCAACGCCGGCCGGCTAGCCATGCAGGTTGACCCACCACGTGAGTGACCCGCTTCCGTTTCCGGCGTGCGTCCTCACGAAAACGTGACCTCGACCAGCGGGCTGCCCGACATCCATTGGTCGATCCGGTCGAGGTACCCGAGCCGCTCGAGCAGCACTTCGAGGACGCTGCGCCGTTCACTCTCGTCGGTGATCGGCCTGGCCGTGGCCCGGAGATCGGCTTGCACCGACTCTTTCAGGTGGAACGTGAACTCCGGGTTGACCGCCAGGTTCGCATACCAGCTGCGCCGGCCCGGGCTCCCCGTGAGATAGATGCGGCCGTCGAGGTTGTGGAACCACATCTCGAGCCGTCGCGACCGGCCCGTCGTGCGTCCGATGGTGGTGATATCGATTGTTCGGTCGGATGCGAGAGCCGCGGCGATGAGGTCTGTCATGGGATCGGGAACGCCCCGACACCCACCGGCATTCCGGCCGACCGGTCACCCGCCGCAGGCAACACGGCCCGGGCCGAGGGAAGCGGCGGCACCTAGTGCCCGAGCACCTGGCGCTCGGCGTCCATGCGTGCCTCGAAAAACGTCAATCCCAGGTTGCCGAAGATCGCGCGGGCTTCACGCCACCTGGCCTCCCCCGCTTCCATGTCCCCGCGTGACAATTGCACGACAGCCCAGTCCCATAGCACGAGAGCCCGATCGGCCTCCATCCCGGCGCCGGTGAAAACGGCCAGGCTCGTCTCGAAGCAGTCGGTGACATCACACGTCATGGTAGAGCCCTCCCATTCGACCTCGATGGCCTGGTCGAGGGCGCCGGCAACGCGTCCGAGTATCCGCCAGGCGTGGCCGATGTGCTCAGGATTCTCGTCGGCGGCCGCATGTCGCAGGGCCTGCTTCGCCTCCTCGGTGGCTTCGGCCAGCTCACCGGAGCCGAGGTAGGCCTCTGCCAGGAGACGGCACGTCTCTGAGATGTGCTCCGAGGCTCCCGCGGCCGTGAACTCACCACCCGCTCGACGTAGCTCGGCGACCGCCTGCTCGTAGTTCTTCAGCCCGACGTGGGCGGCGCCGATGTTGCTCATCGTCAGCGCCCGCTGGTCACGGTCGCCCAGTTCCTGCTGAATCGCCAGCGCTTGGCGCGACATCGCCGCGGCCCGTTCGAAGTCGCCCTGCAGCCTGGCAACCTCGCCGAGGTTGAGGAGGGCCCTTCCCTCACCGATGCGGTCGCCGAGGTCCTGGGTCACGCGCAGAGCCCGCTCGAAGTAGCCGGCCGCCTGCTCGTAACTCCCCAGCGCGGCGTTGAGGGCACCGAGCAAGTTGAGCGTTCCCCGCAAGCCCCGGTGGTGCTCGATATCCTCGGCGAGCGCCAGTGCCTCCTCGCCGTGGGTGCGAGCCTCGTCGATGTGTCCCAGCCGCAAGTGGGCCCAGCCGAGACGTTTGAGAACATCGGCCAGCTCGGTGGGAAACGACGCATCACTTCTGCGCAGCACCCCGGCTGCCTCCTCGGCCGTCTGGAGAGCCTCACGACTGTTTCCCAGGCGGGTATGGGTGGTCGACATGGCGTGGAGCGCACGCGCTTGCCCCGCCACGTCACCGGACGCCTGCGCGTCTGTGAGCATGGCGCCGATCGCCTCGAGCGCCTCGTCGTAGCGAGCCTGCAGCATCAATACCTCGCCCAGCCCCTGGTTGAGTGCAACCCGTGCCGCCGGATCGAGGTTCTCGGGGCGCAGTGCCAACCGGAAGTAGGCGATGGCATCGTCATTGGCGAACAGCCCCTGGGCCTGACGAGCGGCGCGGGCATACCAGCTCGCCGCCTCATCCGGAGCTTCGGCCAGCTCGTAGTGGCGGGCGATCATCGCGGGATGAGCGGTGATCTCGGGACGAGCCGCCAGCCACTCGGCTACCCAGGCGTGATAGACCCGCCGCAGAGACTTCAGCACACCCTCGTAGGTGACCTCGTGGAGGATCGCATGCTTGAAGATGAACTCCGAGGTGCCGGCGAAGTCCGCCGACCCGTGCGGCCGTATCAGCTCTCTCCCCTGGAGGGCATCGAGGACCTGCGGCAGGTCGGAGGGAACGGCGGAGCCAGCGGGTGGGGCCGTGTCACTGGCCGGAGGGGGGATGGCGCCGTCCCAGAAGATCCGTCCCACCACCGAAGCCCGTTCCAGGGTTCGCCGCTCCCTGGAGGGAAGGCGGTCCAGCCTGGCCTGCAGCACTCCCGTCAGGGTCGCAGGAACCTGCAGGTCGGTCAGACGATCCTGCTCCATTCGCCAGACGTCGTCGCTGGTGATGATCACCCCGTCCTCGATCATCATCCGGATCAGCTCCTCGACGTAGAACGGGTTCCCTTCCGCGTTGGCGACAACCCTGTCGCGGATGATCTCGGGCACCGACGGAAGCCGTTGCAGCACCTCCAGCACCAACCGCTCGCTCTCCTCCTCTGAGAGGGGAACCAGGTGTATGCGGTGGACGCGGGCCAGGCCCTCACTCCAGCCGGGCACCCGGTCGAACAGCGATGGCCTGGCGAGAGCCACGATCAGGATGGGGCTGTTCTCGCAGGTTTCAGCGATGTGAAGCACCAGCTGCAGCGACGACAGGTCTGCCCAGTGGATGTCTTCCAGGAGCACCACGGTTGGTGCTTCCCGCGTCACGGCGAGGAAGAGCTTGGTGACCGCCGCCAGAGCGCGGTCGTGGAGCTGCTTGGCATCGTCGATGATGCCGCCGATGATCTCGCTCGAGCTCATGTCGAGACCGAGGAGATGCCCGATGAAATGTGCTTGCTCGCGCGCCCCTTCCGCCAGGAAGTGGGCCACGCCGCTCTCGAGCTTGGAAAGAACCAGATGGGGGGGATCGGTGTCCTCGATCTCAAAACGCGAATAGAACATGTCACGAGCAAGCGCGAACGGGACGCCCTGGTGCTGACGGTCGGCCCGGCCGGTGAAGAGGCGGATTTCGGCGGGCTGCAACCGCAACCAGTCCTCGAACTCGTACAGCAGGCGCGATTTGCCGATTCCGGCGTCACCCACGACCTCGAACAGGGTCAGTTGATTGCCGGCCATCACCCGACCGAGGGCTTCCTGCAGGCGGCGCAACTCTGCCTCGCGCCCGACCATGCGAGTCTCTACCCCCTCGATACCCCGCGTCTCCAGCCGAAATGCTCGCGGCCGAACGGCCTTCACAATGTAGGTGCGGAGCGGCTCGGACATGCCCTTGACCTCGAGCGGTGGCTGCATCTCGACGGAGAAGACCCCCCGGACGTGGCGATAG
>JBFKDW010000101.1:0-8456 GCA_041619515.1 Acidimicrobiia bacterium | reverse complement strand
GGTGGCAGCCCGGAGGGATTCCGACGCGGGAAGTCCTCAGTCGGACGGTGCGGCGGTCGCCGACTCGTCCGTCAGGGCGCCGCGCTGGCGCATCTTGTCGACGACCTTGTCGGCCAGGGCGGCCCGGGTGTTTGGTGGAACCTTCTCCGGCAGCCGGCTGTCGATCTTGGCCCGCACGTCGGACTCGGTCAGTCCTTCCCACTCGGCCTTCTTGGTGGTGACCAACTTGACGACGGCGGCAACGACGCCGGCCAGCAGGGCGATCTTGAAAACTCTCTTCACAGGCTTCCCCTCGTTTGGTGCTGCACATTCTATGGCCTCCCAAAGCGTCCGGATCGCGTGCCGGAGCGCCGGTGCTGAGTACGATGATCCGGCTCTCCCGCAACGGGCGCCTCATGACCACCACATCCTCCGTGCCCCCCGACATCCTCGCCGCCGCCGGGGGCGGACTCCAACCGCTCCTGGAAGCCGTCGACCGCGCCGGAGGAGCCCCGCTTCAGCACGGCACGACCACCACCTTCCTGTACTTCGGGGAGGCCGAAGCCGTCGGGCTCCGCTATTGGATGGACATCTTCCCGCCGCTGCGCGCCTTCTCTCGCCACTCGGGAACCGATCTCTGGTCGCTCACCGTCGACCTGCCGGAACGATCTCGCATCGAGTACAAGCTGTCGGTGAAGAACCGCGGCCGCCGGCGTTTGGTCATGGACGTGCTCAACCCCCAGCGCGCCCGCGACCCGTTCGGAGCCAACTCGGTGGTGACCGGGCCGCGCTACGAGCGGCCGGTCTGGTCGGTGCCGGACGAGTCGGTCGCCGCCGGCACCATCGAGAGCTTTGAAGTCGTCTCCTCCACCTTCGGGGACACCCGCCGGTGCCGCCTGTACATGCCGGCCGAGCCGGCGATGGGGCCTCTCCCGCTGCTGGTTGCCCACGACGGATCCGAGTATGTCGAATATGCCGCGCTGGGCGTGGTGCTCGACAATCTGATTGCGGCCGGCGAGCTGCCCCCGCTGGCGTGCGTGCTGAGCGATCCCCACGACCGCAATCGTGAGTACACCGGCGACGACCGCCATGCCGAGCACATCGTGAGCGAATTGATCCCGGCGGTAGCCGACCGGATCGAGGTCGACCCTGCACGGCGGGTCGCCATAGGGGCCAGCCTGGGCGGGGTGGCATCGCTGCATGCCGCCCGCCGGCATCCCGGCACGTTTTCGGGCCTCATCCTCCAATCCGGATCGTTTGTCACCGCCCTGGGGGGCCGGTTCCGGAGAGGCCCGGTGTTCGCGCCGGTGGTCGAGTTCATGGATGCGTTCGCCGCGCAGCCGGGGGAGCTGCCGGGACGGATCCACGTTTCCTGCGGCCGCTTCGACGGGCTGATCACCGACAATCGAGTATTCGCCGAGCAACTTCGACACCTCGGCGTGGACGTCGGGTACGAGGAGGCGCCCGACGGCCACAACGGGGAGAACTGGCGCGACCGGCTGCGCGGCGGGCTCGTTCACACCTTGGGCCGGTAATCTCGGTCCGATCCAGGAAGGGCTCTATGACCACCACCCGCAAGATCGGACTCTCCCTCGGCGCCGACCTGTGCTGGCCCACCTTCTACGAAGACATCGTCGAACGGTTGCAGCCGGTGGCGAGAGTCGCCGGGGAGGAGGTCCGGTTCGCGGTCGAACGGGTCACCATCGAGCCCTACTCACTGCGCCACCCGACCGAGTACGACGTCGTCCTCGATCGGCTCACCCACTGGTATCACACCAGCCGGGAGTGGATCAAGAAGTCGATCATCATGGACGGCACCTATGTGCTCAACAACCCGTTCTCCATCCAGGCGATGGAGAAGCACACCTCCTACGCCGCGATGATGCGTCTGGGCCTGCCCGTCCCGGAGACCTGGATGCTCCCGCCCAAGCACTACGTCCCGACCGCCGACCTTCAGATCACGCTGGAGAGCTATGCCCGGATGTTCGATCTGCCCGCCATCGGGGACCGGCTGGGCTATCCGCAGTTTCTGAAACCATTCGACGGTGGCGCCTGGGTTGGTGTGTCGCGGGTCGACAATGCCGAGGAGCTGGAACGGGCCTATGACGAATCCGGGGTTCGGCTCATGCACCTGCAGAAGGCGGCCGAGCCGTTCGATCTCTTCGTACGCGCCCTGGCGATCGGTCCGCAGGTGAACGTCATCCGGTACGACCCGGGCGCCCCGCTCCACGACCGCTACAAGGTCGACTTCAATTTCGTGGACGGGGAGGAGTGGGCGCTGCTGTCGGACATGGTGCTCACCATCAACACCTTCTTCGGATGGGACTTCAACTCGTGCGAGTCGCTGCGGGTGAACGGGGTGTTCCACCCCATCGATTTCGCCAACCCGTGCCCCGACTCTCAGGTGACCTCGCTGCACTTCCACATTCCCTGGCTGGTCAAGGCCAAGATTCGCTGGTCGCTGTTCTGTGCTGCCGGCAAGCGCCCGATGCGCCTCAACCTCGACTGGGGTGAGTTCTTCGCGGTGGCCGACACCGACCTCCCGTACCGGGAGAAGCTGGCCGAGTACGGCCGGATCGCCCGCCGCCGCCTGGACGCCGAGCGCTTCGAGGAGTTCTGTGCCGACAACCTGGCCGACCTCGACGAAGTCACCCTCGAGTACTTCGGCACCGACCGCGCCCGGGAAACCGTGCGCGCCAAGGTGGCAACGATGTTCCCCGAGCACGAGGTGGACGGCTTCACGGATCATTTCTGGGGGCTCATGCAGTTCTGGCGCACCACCGAAGCCGACCGGCTCGCCGGCGCGTGAAAGCCGAGAGTTCCTGGCACTCCGATCGCGTGGAGCACACCGTGCGGCTGGTGCGCTGGGGCCACTACGGGGCGCCGGTGCTGGTGTTCCCCACCGCCGGGGGCGATGCCGAGGAGATCGAACGCCACGGGCTGGTGGGGGCGCTGTGGCCGCTCGTCGAAGCCGGCCGCATCAAGGTGTTCAGTCTCGACAGCATCGCCGGCCGCTCCTGGCTGGAAGGCGACGACCCCCGCCATTCCATGTGGCTGCAGAACCGGTTCGACGAGATGATCTTCCGGGAGGTGGTGCCCGCCATCCGGGAGGACTGCCGGAGCGCGGACATCGAGATCATCACCGCCGGGGCATCCATCGGCGCCTTCAACGCGGTGGCCACCCTTTGCCGCCATCCAGGTGATTTCCGCCTGGCGGTGGGAATGAGCGGGACCTACGACCTGACCGGCTGGCTGGGGGGCCATTGGAGCGAAGACTTCTACTTCTCCTCACCCCTCCACTACCTGCCGCGCCTCAGCAGCGACGCGGTCCTCGACAAGCTGAGGTCCCGCTTCATCGTCCTGGCCACCGGCCGGGGCCGGTGGGAGAACCAGGGTGAGACGTGGAAGCTGGCACGCGTGCTCGGGGACAAGGGCATCCCCAATCGGGTGGACCTGTGGTCCGAAGACCACGACCACGACTGGCCGACCTGGCGCGAAATGCTGCCTCTCTACCTCGACGACCTGGCCTGAGCGGCGATCGCTGTTGACGGCACCGATCCCCGGCACCAACATCGACCCGATGTTCATCTCTCAAACAACCCCGACCACCAACGAGGACAGCGTCGCGCTGACGACACTGTCCGGCCTCGAGCTGGTGGACTGGCTGTGGGCCGGCGGCATCTTGCTGGTCGCCGCTCTCATCGGTGTGACCGTCGGCCGGCTGGCAGCGCGCTTCATCGACAAGCGCACCAGCACCTTCATCGCCCGCCTCATCGGCCGCTTCATCGGGGCCGTCTTCATTGCGGTCGGCTTCGTCTACGCCCTCAATCGGCTCGGAGTGTCCATCGGGCCGGTGCTGGGCCTGCTCGGCCTGGCCGGCCTCGCCATTGCCCTCGCCTTCCAGGATCTCCTCGAGAACGTGATCGCCGGGGTTTTCATGTCGATCCGGCGTCCCTTCGACGCCGGCCACCAGGTGTCGGTGAACGGCTTCGACGGGACGGTGGAGACCATCAACTTGCGCGAGGTGGGGCTGGTGACCTTCGACGGCGTGCGGGTGCACATTCCCAACGCCGGGGTGTGGTCGAACCCCATCGTCAACTACACCGAGCTCGGCAAGCGCCGCAGCACGCTGGAGGTCTCGGTCAGCTACAGCACCGACCTGGATGCGGCCCAGTCGGTGATCCTGCAGGTGCTGAACAGGATCGACGGGGTGGCAGCCGATCCTCCCGCCGAGGCCTACGTCGACGAGTTCGGGGATTCAGGGATCAATTTCGCGCTTCGCTACTGGCATCAGCCCGACATCGCCACCGAATGGCGGGTGCGCGACGACCTCGCCCGGTCGCTCAAGCGGCGTTTCGACGCCGAAGGCATCACGATCCCGTTCCCCCAGCGAGTGGTGCACATGGCCAAACAGCCCGGGCCGGATCGGCCGTAGGGCTACTCGACGTACAGCTTCTTGTTGCGTTTGACGACCTTGCCCCGCCCGAGCGGAACCACCGCCGTCAGGACCTTGAAAGCGGCGCCGAGCCCGGGAATCTTGGCGAATATGCCTTGCGGTCCCAGCACCATCCGGCCGGTGTGGACGTCGTACTTGGAACCGTGCCACGGACAGGTGAGGCAGCCGTCCTCGTCGATGCTGCCGTCCGCCAGGTCGGCCATGAGGTGCCGGCAGCGCCGGGTGACCGCGAAGTACTCGCCATCGGCATTGCCGACCGCGTAGCGCCCGGCGCCCGTGACCGTACCCGGAGGCAGCTCGGATGCCGGCCCCACTTCGATTTCCTTCGCCATCGGCCCTCCCGATCGTGAGTATCGCCGAAGACTAGGTGGACGATCCCCCCGGCGCTTCGCCGGTGTGACGCGTTTTCGCCTGGTTTAGTCGACGCGCAGTGGCGGCTTGTCGATGCACTGGGCGACGGCACTGATGATATCGAACCCACCCGTTGCGCCGACGATCCGGATCTGCCACCCGCCGGCGGGCAGCTCTGAGAACGGGTGCCCGGTCGGTGACGAGTCGATCAGGTTGAAGGTCCTCGAGCCATCCCAGAAGAAGTGACCCCCACCGGCAACCAGATCACCCTCGTCGCAATACGCCACGGTCGTGATCTCGACCTCGCCCTCCAGGAACACCTGATCTGCCAAGGCGGTGTACACGCTGGCCGCCCCATCGGTGCCGTCGGCACCGTCAGTGCCGGGCTCACCCTGGGGACCCTGTGGCCCTGGGGGACCGGCGGGCCCTGGTGCTCCGTCGGCCCCGTCGGCTCCCGGGGGACCCGCCTCACCCTGGGGCCCGGGAGGGCCGGTCGGGCCCTGGGGACCGGTTTGACTCCAGGTCACGACGGTCTGCCACGGCCTGCACACTGAAGGAGGCTCCGAATCGGTCCACACCTTGATGATCTCCCCGCCGAATTTCTTTCGGCATCCGTGGTAGATGGTGTCGCCCTCGGCGGCTCCGGCCGCACCACTGAGCAGCCCCGAGAGCAGCATCAGGGCGAGCACGGCGGCGCCCACTGGTTTCTGGAGTACGCGTGACAAGCAACCGTTCCCTTCGTTGGTGGACCACCGGCGTGGTCGTGAGAGAGGCACGTTACCGACAGAGGCTCAGATTTCGCGGTCTTGTGCACTGGACGCCGCTCGCCCCAGCCGGGCTCTACCGTTTTCCCGCCCACAGCACGGCCGGCCCGAAGACCACGTACAGCACGGCCGGTATTACGAAGGCGAACTTCACGATCGCGGCGGCGGCGGCGACCGGAGGGTGGAGCTTCCCGATCCCGCCGTCTTCCTCTCCCGGTTCGAACGTGGCGAGCATCCGCAGCAGCGCCCAGTTCTCGATCCAGTCGAGCAGGCCGGCCACCAGTACCAGAGTCGACAGCCACCAGCCGGCCTCCTCCATCCACCCCCACGTCCGCTCGCCGACCACGCCGGCCAGGCTGGCGCAGGCCAGCCACAGCAGCACCGCGTAGGCGACGGCGAAGGCGAAGTCGATGCGGAACGCCTTCCGAGCCGCCGTCCGGCCCTCCGACCCCCAGGCCGACAGGATCTCCGCGCTCCGTTTCCGGGTCCTTGCCAGCTCGAAGGCGACGATCCCCCGGCTGCTGCGCCGCTTGGCGGGGGCGAAGGCTCGCCCGTGCCACCGCCAGAGCACGAAGGCGGCCAGGCCGGCAACGGCGATGAGGATGCCGCGGGCTGCCGCCGGCAATTCCAGCGCGAGGTCCTGCATCGATACCCCTATCTGCGACTATTTACGCCGCTCGACCTGGCGTGAGTCGAACCGCAGGATGGGGCTGGGGGAGGGGGATCTGTGGCGAGCGATGTTGCCCTTGCTGACCCACTTGTTGGCGACCTCGATGAGGTCTTTCGTGTTGTCCTGGTCTGCCTCGCGCCAGTCGGCGCCGGTCACGGGGAACTCCGGGCCGGTGGGCTCATACGGTATCTTCTTGTCCTCGTCTTTCATGCGCTCGGGGAATCGCTTGATGAACTCCCGATAGTCGGCTGCCTGCGGGGGCGTCGAGGCATACCGCCGGCTGAGCCCGGTCAGGACCACGTCCAGCTCTGACATGGCGATGCGGTACCGAAGCCAGCGGTGGTAGTCCATGTCGAACCGGTCGAACTCGGCGGCGGCGGCCGCCCCGCGCTTCGACAATGTGTCGATGACGGGGGCCGGCATCCGCAGGTTGATGCCGCCCTCCTCTTCGTTCTGGAGGATCTGGACGATTCGGCTGGCATAGCCCGGTGTCATGCTGAGCGACCGATCGCGCCAATTCTGCATCGTGCTGATGATCTGCCCCAGGAATCCCACCAGGCTGGCGATGGGCCACGTCCTCGGCTGGGCGCGGCTGCTCTGCTTCCGGAGGTAGAACTGTGACTCCGGGAAGTCGGGGTGCGTGTCCTCCAGGTCGATGCCGAAGGTCGGCCGCGACGGCCACAGGGAGTCGAAGAAGTGGATGGGGAAGTTGCTGCCGATGCCGCCGTCGGAGAACCAGTGGCGCACCCAGTTGTGGTTGCCCTTCTTGCGATTGAAGTCCCTCTTGTACAGAGGCACCGCACTGATGAGGACCGGGAAGCTGAGGCTCATGCGCACCGCCACCAGGACGGGAAACTCAGGTGCCGGCGGGAGGTGCCGGAGCCGGCTCGTCTCGTGGGTCAGGCAGGTGGTGCGACCATCGTCGCCGGGGTCCACCTCCACCGACGACCCCGTCATCCGCTCCACCACCGGGGTGGGGAACAAATCTTCGAAGCAGGCCGGGCAGAACGCGAACCGCCGCCCTTCGAACGGCATTCGGTAGGGCATCCCCTCGGTGAGGTTGGTCGTCATCATCTCGAGGTTGATGTGGCGCCGCTCCAGGCGGGCTCGTTCGGCGGCGGCGGGGTCCGGCTCGTCGTCTTCCTCGTCTTCGTTGTCGTCCCCCTCCCAGGCAGCGACGGCGCCGGGGCCCCACAGATGGCCGAAGGTGAGGATCTCATCGCCGAGCCCGGCTACTTCCTGGATTCGGTCATGCAGCCAGGGAGTGAGGCCGGGCCCCTGTTTGGGTTGTGAGGTGCTGCCGTTGGTGATGCCGAAGTAGTTGAAGGGCGTTTCCTTCAGAATCAACCGAACCAGCGCGACAACGGTGGCGAGCAGCGCAATCGGGAGGGCGATGAGGATGGCCGACGGTGCCCACGCCCACAGCAGGCGCGGCCAATCGCCGGATTCCAGGGGCAATCCCAGCGAGGTCACGGCCGTCAGGAAGGTGATGCCGCCCACCACCAGGAAGGCGGCCAGGAACGCGGCCAGCCGCCCGCGGATGAGAGCGGCGAGCACGCGTAACGCCCGCCGCACCTTCCCGGCCGGCGGCGGCAGCGCCGCCAGCAGCACCTGCATCGCCGGCCGGGTGCGGTCGGTGGGCTGAAACAGGAGGTCGAGGTTCTCGCCGGCCTTGCTCGGAAGTTCTTCCAGTCGCTCGAACCCAAAGGTCTCGCGGGCGTACTCGGCGGCGGCGGCGATGCCGGCGGCGATCGCACCGGCCGACGCGCCTCCGATGTTGCGGAGGTGACGGTCCTCGGCGATCTTGCAGACCGCCAGCGGGTAGATGACGGCGCTGGTGATGCCCCCCTTCATCACCACATCGCACTCTGACGATGGGTTGGCGTACTTCGAGCGCGTGCCGGTCGCGGTGGTCATCACAACACCCCTTCATGAGTCCGTGAAGGACGCGCTGGGGTCACATCTCGCACCCCGCGAGCCCCTCCCCGCCGAGGCTACACATCGCGACCGACGTGGAACGAGCGCCTGAGCTTGGGCCAGATGACGGCGGTGAGCCGCAGCGTGGCGATGGCGCCGCCGATCATCCCCTGTATCGTCAAGCACGGGAGGCGAGGCACCTCACGGTGCCGGTAGGGCCTCCGCCGAGCCGGTGGCCTGGACGGCGATCCGGCCGCCGCCGAGGAAGATTCGCAGCAGCGTGAACTCGACCTCGCCTTGGAGGGTGACGGTCAGGACC
>JBFKDW010000100.1:0-8462 GCA_041619515.1 Acidimicrobiia bacterium | reverse complement strand
TATCAGGACATCGAGATAGGCGAGGCGGCCGTCCGGGCGGTGGCGGTGGTGGCTGCTTCGAACGGAACCATCGAGAGCGCCCGCGTCGCCCTCGGCTGCCTGCCGGTTCCGGTGCGGGTAGCGAGGGCCGAGGAAGCCCTGGCCGGCGCGCCGGCGACCGCCGAAACGGTGGCGGCGGCGACCGCCTCCGCCGGGGAAGACATCGAGCCCATTTCCGATGCGGACGCCAGCGCCGACTACCGCCGGGCGATGGCATCGGTGGTGGCCAAGCGAGCAGTCATGGAAGCGATCGAGGGAGGCCAGCATGGCTAACAAGCCAGATTCCATCCAGGACGTCGAGTTCACACTCAACGGCCATGCAGTGAGCCGGACCGTTTCGTCACGTCAGCTGCTGGTGCACTTCCTGCGCGACGAGCTCGGGCTACGCGGACCGAAGATCGGCTGTGACACGGGCCATTGCGGCGCCTGCACCGTCAACTACGACGGCAAGATCGTCAAGAGCTGCATGATGCTGGCTGCCCAAGCCGACGGCGCCAGCGTCGACACCGTTGAGTCCCTGGCCGGCGAGTCCGGCGAGCTCAACCAGCTCCAGGAGTCCTTCCGGGAGCATCACGGACTGCAGTGCGGCTATTGCACGTCCGGCATCTTGATGAGCTCCCAGTTCCTGCTCGAGAGAAACCCGAACCCGACGGCGGCCGAGATTCGGGAGGCCATCCACGGCAACCTGTGCCGATGCACCGGGTATGTGAACATCGTCAAGGCAATCTCGGCTGCGGCGCACGGGGACTCGGGCCTGGCGCTGATCGAGCGCCTCAACAGAGAGCACGCCAAGGAGGTGGACGCATGACCGCGCCGACGACCGACAAGGTCACCCAGGCCACCTGGACCGGCCAGAGCCTGCCGCGCAAGGAGGATGAGCGGCTGCTCAAAGCCCAGGGCTCGTTCGTCGACGACGAGGGCATGCACCGGCAGGGCTATGCCCAGTTCGTGCGCTCGCCCCATGCCCACGCCCGGATCGTGAGCATCGACGTCTCCAAGGCCGAGGCGCTCCCCGGGGTCATCACCACCCTGACCGGGGATGAGGTCAAGGCGATGACCGAACCGCTCTTCCAGTTCGCGCCCAAGGAAGACGGGCAGCAGATGAACGAGTATCTGCTCGCCGTGGACGTGGCCCGTTTCCAGGGGGACGCCGTCGCTCTGGTCATGGCCGAGACGCGAGAGATCGCCCGGGACGCCGCCGACCTCATCGAGGTCGAATACGACCCGCTGCCGGTGGTCATCGACGGCGTGGCGGCAGCCGACCCAGAGAGCTACGTGCTGCACGACTCGCTGGGAGACAACGTCGCCTGGAAAGGCCTCTTCGATTGGGGTGACATCGATTGGGCGCTCGAGAACGCCGATCACGTCGTCAAGATCGACAAGCTCCATTTCCACCGGTACTCGTCGACGCCCATCGAGTGCAACGCGGTGCTCGTCAACTGGGATCCGGGTACCGACATGATCCGGGTGGTGTCCAACAACCAGTTCCCCATGTTCGGGGCCCTTGTCATCGGGCCGTCGATGGGAGTGGGAATCGACCAGTTCGACTTCGTTTCCCAGGACATCGGCGGTGGCTTCGGCATCAAGATCAACTCGTACATCTACATCGGCGCGCTGGCTCTGCTGTCACGGAAGGCAGGGCGGCCGGTGAAGTGGACCGAGACCCGCACCGAGCACCATCAGGCCGGAGGGCATGGCAACGAACGCACCTTCCTCGACATCGAGGTTCCCGTGATGGCCGACGGCACGATGCTGGGGTTCAAGATGCGTGCCTTCGACGACGCCGGCGCCTACCTGCATTACGAGCCGCTGGGGGCGGTCATCTGGTCCCAGGTGGTGCCCGGCCCGTACAAGTTCAAGCATGTGCAGGTGGATTACACCGAGACGCTCACCAACAAGTGTCCCGCCGTGCCCAATCGCGGGTACTCGCGCATGCAGCACATCTGGTTCGTCGAGCGGGTGGTCGATCTGGTCGCTCAGGAGCTCGGCCTCGACCCGGTGGCAGTCCGCAAGCTCAACTACGTCCAACCCGAGGACTACCCCTATACGACACCAAACGGCTGTGTGTACGACTCGGGGGATCTGCCGGCCTCACTCGACCGGGTGTTGGAGATGATCGACTACGAGGGAGCCAAGCGGCTCAAGGAGAGCCGGGCGGGCAGCGGCAAGCGGATCGGCATCGGGATCGGCACCACGCTCGATTCGGGAACGAACAACTTCGGCCAATCGCGCATCCTGAACCCGGAGCTGCCCTTCTCGGGCAACGGTGAGGCCTGCACCGCCTTGCTCGACCTGTACGGCGAAGTCATGCTCAAGCTGGGCACGAGCCCCCAGGGCCAGGGCCACGAGACGACTGCATCCCAGGTGGCGGCGGACATCCTCGGGATGAGCCCCGAGAACATCCGGGTGTGGGCCGGGTTCGACAAATCCCACAGCGCCTACATCGGGTTCTCCGGCACCTATGCCAGCCAGTTCGCGGTCACCGGCATCAACGCCGTCATCGGAGCGGTCAACAAGCTGAAAGCCGAGATCATCGAGGTGGCGGCCCATGCATTTGGGGTCGAACAGGACCAGGTGGAGCTGGTCAACGGGGACGCCCGCATCATCGGAAACCCGGAGGCGGCGATTCCCTTCATCGGGATCGCCAACATGGTGCTTGCCAACAACGCGACGCTTCCCCACGAGATGGCCGAGCGCCTCTCGCTGGTATGCCGCCATGTGTATGTGCCCCCCTTCGAAGTGCCCGACGTCGAGAAGAAGTACGGCAACCTCACCCTCACCTATGCCACCCAGACCCACGCAGCGGTGATCGAGGTGGACGAGGAGACCGGCAAGGTAGAGATTCTCGATTACGCCGTCGTCGACGACTGCGGCACCCGAATCAACCCGATGGTGGTAGAAGGCCAGGTGCACGGGGCGACCGCCCACGGCATCGGCGCCGCCCTCCGGGAATCCTTCGAGTACGACGAGGATGGGCAGCTGTTGACGAGCAACTTCCTCTTCTACCACGCCCCTTCGGCGGTCGATGTCCCCAACATCAAGACGGACCACATCGAATCGCCCTCCCCGTTCAGCGGGACGGGAGCCAAGGGAATGGGCGAAGGAGGCGGAGCTCCGGTCCACACGCTGTCGTCGGCGATTCAGGATGCGATCGGCCCCGCCGGAGCCATCGTGGATGACTCCTTCAACCCGCCCGAGCGCGTGTGGCGCATGCTGAACTGGCAGGGCAGTCCGGAGGACAGGGGCGTGACCGTCGTGTCGAAGAACGGCTCGGATTGAACGATGCCGTCGGCCGAGTTCGAACGGTCGCTGGGCGTGAGCCGGTCCCCCGCTGATTGCTGGGGGGTGCTCACCGACGTCCAGCGCGTGGCCGACTGGGTGACGGTGGTCGGGGAGGTTCGTGAGCTGGAGCATCTGGAGAGCTACGAGGCCTTGCTCGAGGATCAGTTCGGGCCGTTCAAGCTGCGAGCCGACCTCGATATCCGCGTTACGGACCTGGCGGAGGGCACCTCCATTGGCTTCCGGGCCAAGGGGGAGGATCGGGCGGTGTCCACCAGCATCATCGTCGACGGGACGCTTTCGCTGGAGCCGACCGCCAACGGGACCACCATCCACGTCAAGGGCAAGTGGAACGTCATCGGGACCGTGGCCACCATGGGTTCGGGGACGATACGCAAGAAAGCCGACGCCATCATGGAGGAGTTCTTCACTGCGGCCGGGGCCGAGCTGAGCGGCTAGCGCCACGTGCCCCGTGGCGGTGACGGAGGGAGAGGGCCGGGATGATCAGCGTGGACTTGGGAGGTAAGGCGGCCATCGTCACCGGCGGGGCAACCTTGATCGGCGCAAAGGTGGTGGAGACGCTTCATGCTGCGGGGGCGGCTGTGGTCTCGGCCGACATCAACGAAGCGGACGGCCGCAAAGCCGTCGACGGTCTCGGCGACGGTGTGCTTTTCTCACGGTCCGACATCACCGATGATGCGCAGCTCGACGGCCTGGTCGAGCGCTGCCTCGACTCCTTCGGCGCCATCGACGTGCTCGTCAACGCCGCCGCCACCTACCTCGACCACGGCCTCGACACCAGCCGGGACGACTGGCTCACCGCTCTCAACGTCAACCTCGTTTCCGGCGTGCTGTTGACCGCCAAAGTGGCTCCCCACATGGCGGCGGTTGGGGGTGGCTCGGTGATCAACTTCGCGTCGACGTCGGGGAAACGAGCCACCCACCGATCCTTCGTGTACAGCGCCACCAAGGCAGCCATCCTCGGCATCACGCGCAACGAGGCGGTCAAGCTCGCCGATCAGGGCATTCGGGTGAATTCGGTGTCCCCCGCCTGGACGTGGAGCAACCCGGTCAAGGCGATGTCGGGTGGGGACCGGGAGCGAGCCGACACTTTCGCAGGCGCCTTTCACCTCCCGGGCCGCATCGCCGATCCAGAAGAAGTCGCCCGGGTGGTCGTGTTTCTCGCCTCCGATTGGGCATCGTTCATCACGGGGGAAGACATTGCCGTCGACGGCGGCTACACCGCCCTGGGCCCGACCGGGATCAGCCGGGCCGAGCTGTCCCCGGACTCCGAGACCAAGGAGCATCCAGATGGCTGAGACGCACGAGTTCGTGATCGTCGGCAGCGGCATGAACTCACTCGTGTGCGCCGCCGTGCTGGCGAAAGCAGGCAAGCGAGTTCTGGTGCTCGAACGCAACGATCGCCTCGGTGGATGCATCCGGTCCGACGAACTGTTCCCGGGCTACACCCACGACATCCTCTCCAGCTCCTACCCGCTCTTCACGGCCGGTCCCGGCTACGAGGCGCTCGGCCCCGACCTCCACGCCGCCGGCCTCGAGTTCGCCAACACCGACCTTCCTACCGCCGTGCTGACCGAAGATGGGCGCAGCCTCATCATGTCGACCGACGGCGCCGAAACCGCCAGGCGCTTCGATGCCGTCCACGACGGCGACGGGGCATCGTTCGGATCGGCGATCAGCAGCTTCTTCGAAGCCAACGCCGACCTCACCTTCGGCCTGCTCGGAAACGAGCTCTACAGCCGGGCCGCCGCCAGGGTGTTGTTCCGCGAAGTTCGAAAGCGGAAGGTGGCCGGCACCTTCACGTTCTTCGGCGAGGCCCTCGAATCATGCCGAACCTGGGTGGAACGGGACTTCGAGAGCGATCTGGTCAAGGCCATCATCGCCCCCTGGGTGCTGCACGCCGGCCTCGGGCCCGACGATGCGTATTCAGGGCTCATGGGAAAGGTCATCATGGGGGCGGTCGGGATGGCCGGCATGCCGATCGTGGTGGGCGGGAGCCAGAAGATCGTCGACGCCTTCCAAGCCGTCGTCGAGCAGCATGGTGGCTCGTTCGTCACCGGAGCCGATGTCGCCCGCATCGCCGTTGCAGGCGGGAAGGCCTCCGGTGTGGTCACCGAAGATGGCGTGTCGTACCCGGCCACCGAGGCGGTGATATGCAACGTCACCCCCACCCAGCTGTACGGGCGCCTCCTGGACGATCCGCCGGAGGAGGTGGCTGCCAAAGCACAAACCTACCGGTACGGGCGGGCCGACATGCAGGTGCACTATGCATTGAGCGCCCCGCCCGACTGGCCCGATCCGGACCTCGCCGGCGTGGCCTACGTGCACATCACACCGGGGCTCGACGGCGTCTCCAGGGCCGTCAACGAGGCCGACCGGGGGTTGCTGCCCGAGTTGGGGACCATCGTGATCGGACAGCCGGCGGCCCTCGACCCCTCGCGAGCACCGGAGGGCGGCTCGATCTTCTGGATACAGCTCCAGGAGCTGCCCTCTCGCATCAAGGGCGACGCCGCCGGGGAGATCCCGGTCCCCGCCGACGGGAGTTGGACAGACGAGGTCAAGGACGCCTATCTCGAGCGGATCGAGCGACGCCTGTCGGACCTGATTCCGAACTTCCGATCGAGCATCGTCGGACGGGCTGCCTACTCCCCCGCCGAGCTGGAACACATGAACATCAACCTCGTGGGGGGCGACCCGTACTCGGGCGCCTGCACGATCGATCAATTCCTGCTGTGGCGGCCGTTCCCCGGAGCCCGCAACCACGAAACCGCAGTGAAGGGCCTTTATCACATCGGCGCATCGACGCATCCAGGTCCCGGGCTGGGCGGCAACTCGGGCTTCATGGTGGCTTCGCACTTCGTGTGAGTCAGCGCTCGCTCCCATCAAAGGCAACGATCGGGACGCTCGAGAGCTGCTCTCCGCCGGTGGCGGTCACCCGGAAGGTCTCCTGCATGTAGAGGCAGTTCGCCTCGTCGGTTGTGACCACGTGCGGATGGATCGAGATGATCATGTTCTCCTCGAGAACCGTCTCGACACCTTCACCGATCCGCGGGTGAGCCACCATGATCATGTCGATGGAATGGCCGGTGACATGGCCCGCCTTCACATCCAGCCCATCGAAGGCCCCGAACACCTGCATGTGCACGTCGTGCGCCGTGTTGCCTGCCCGCAGCGAGGTCCGGGCCCGTTCGAAGCACTCCTGGTAGGCGTCCATGATCTGCTGGGTCCTCGGGCTCAGGCCGGCCTGGGAGATGGGCCTGGCGAACTCGGCCCAGTAGCCGGTCGGCCCGGCGATCTCCACCGAGTACAGCAGCAGATCGGTGGGCTCGACCGGCCGGGTCGGGTCCGGGTGCTTGAACTCGGGCCCGGCGCTGCCGTTGCGGCCCGACAGGACCATGTTCTGTGTGGTTCGGGTCGTGCCGCTGCGCACGAACAGCTCTTCAGCCGGAGCCAGGATGGCGGCCTCGGTCTTGCCGGGCTCGTAGGCCTCGAGCACCTTCCAGAATCCTCGTTCGTTGAGCTCGAAGCTGTGGCGAACCAGGCCAAGCTCTTCTTCGCTCTTGACGGCCCGCAGCAAGTCGAACTCGACGTCGAAATCGACGATCTCGATCTGCCCGGCGGTGAGGGCTGCGTAGTCGCGCACCGGCATGGCGAAGTTGAGGCCGTACACGGCCAGGCGCTTCCATCCCCTCTGCTCGGCGAGCTCCCGCATCCAGGCGCCGGGCGTGTCGGCAAACACCTTCTCCTCGATCCAGCATTCGCCGTGCTGGCCGACCCAGCGGGCCTCGGCGGGAAAGACCGCGACGGGGTCCCCCTGCAACGGGATGAGTCCGTAGGCGTAGCGGTGCACCATCCGGAACCCGGATACCCAGCGAATAGCCCCCTCGAAGCCGGTGTATTCGGTGCCCGCCACCGCCAGGGCGTCGATTCCCTTGTCGGCCAGTGTCTCCCGGATGCGGGCGTAGCGCCGCTCGATCTCTTGCCGGCTGACGGCCGGCGCCGCGGTCACAGCTTCCACGAAGCCTCCAATCCCTTGACGAGCGACCAGGCCGCCCGATTGAGTGGCGTGTCGATGCCATGATCATCGCCGAAGCGAACGATGCCGCCGTTGAGTTGGTCGATCTCGGTGGGTCGACCCGCCAGCACATCCTGGAGCATGCTGGGCTTGTGGTCGAGTGCCACTTCGATGCTTTCCTCCAGCAGCACCGCCGGGTCCTTGTCCATATGGACGCCGAGGGCGGCGGCCACCGCCTTGCCTTCCTCGATGACTCCGTCCATCACCCACCGCACATGGTGGTCACGGGCCGCTCTGCCATGGGGCAGCCGGGTGAGCGAGCACAACGCGTTGCTGGCGGCGTTGAAGATGAGCTTGGTCCACTGGGCGCCGCGGGCATCCTCGAGAGCCAGCGTCTCCATCCCGCTCCGGGTGAGCGTGTCGGCCAGCACCCGGACCTGGTCCATCGTGGCCGGCTTCGGTTCGAAGGGCCCGATCCAGGTCTTGCCGGCGGTGTCCCATTGCACGAGCCCGGGTTCGATCAGCCTCCCGGCCGGAAAGGTCGTCCCGCGAATGACGGCCGGCACGAGCTCGGAGATGATCTCCTCGTTGCCGATGCCGTTCTGAACCGAGCAGACCACCCCGGCTTGGAAGGCGCCGGCTACCGCCTCGATCGCCGCCCGGGTGTGCATCCCTTTGGTTGCGACGATGCCGAAGTCGAGCGCGGGCAGCTCGGCGGGATCGGTGGTGGCCCGCGGATGGCTGTGGATCTCGCCCACACCGGTCAGTCGCAGGCCGCTTCGGTTGATGGCGTCGACGTGGGCTTGGGAAACGTCGTAGACCCAGGTGTCGACGTCCTCGAGCCTGCCGAGGTGGGCGGCAAACAGGCTGCCGACCGCCCCCGAACCGACGATGCCGATCTTCACCCGGTCCTCCTCATGCGTCGTAGGACCGGTCGCGGGCTTTGACGAGGCGGTAGAGGCACTCGGAGAGTGGGGCCGGAACACCGAGACGGCGGGCCTCGCGCACCAGCGAGCCGAGAATGAAGTCGATCTCGGTGCGGCGACCGGCCCGCACATCGGCCAGCATCGACGGGACATGGGCGTATTCCTCGTCGTGGGTGGAGCCT
>JBFKDW010000099.1:0-8520 GCA_041619515.1 Acidimicrobiia bacterium | reverse complement strand
GTTCTTCGCCCGCAACGTCCGTGAGCGCATCGATGTCCCGCTCGAGACCCACTTCCACATGGACTTCGGCATGGGGGTTGCCAACACCGTGCTGGCAGTCGCCCGGGGAGCACAGGTGATTCAGACCACCGTGGCCGGTCTTGGCGAACGGGCGGGCAACGCTCCCATGGAAGAAACGGTGCTGGCACTTCTCACGATGTACGGCATCGACACGGGCATCAAGACCGAGCACTTCTACGACCTGGCACAGCTGGTGCTGGGGTTGGCGGGTGTCGAGCAGCCCTCCAACCGCCCCGTGATCGGTGAGCAGCTCTTCAACGTGGAGAGCGGCATCATTGCCAGCTGGGTCAACAATGTCGGCGATGAGCATCTCACCGAGGCATTCCCGTATCGGCCCGAGCTGGTCGGACAATCCCCGCCCAAGATCGTGCTCGGGAAGGGATCGGGGGTCGACTCGATTGCGATCTGGCTCGACCGGTACGGCATCGAGTGGAAGACCGAGGAACTCACCGAGATCTTGCTGGAGGTGAAGGATGCTTCCCTCGCCAAGCGCGACCTCCTGGATGAGACCGAGTTCCTCAACATCGTCGACCGGGTGCTTCCGGGAAGGCGGTAGCCCGGCGGGCGATCATGAATTGGAGAACGGTTCCGACTCGTTTCCCGGCCGGCCGGTGAACCGAGGGGCCTGCAAGAATCGGAAGGACACGACAGGAGGCGACGGGTAATGAGATAAGCGTTCGGTGTCGCGAGCACGGACTGGAAAGAGGGAATCAACTGGGAGGCCGTTCGGCAGTGGCGGCTGAAGCGGGCCCACGCCGCCATGAAGCGCCATGGGCTCGGAGCGATGCTGCTGTTCTACGACGAGAACATGCGCTACGTCTCCTCTACCCTCACTCCCGGGTGGAACCGTCTCAAGCCCGGGTTGCGCTATGTCGTGATCACCGAGGACAAGCCGCCGATCGTCTATGAGCAGGGCGACATCGGGATGCATCTGGAAGTCCACAATCCATGGATCCCGAAAGAGAACATCCGCCACTCCTACATCTGGATCAAGGGCGCGGTCGGCCCGGCTGCCGAGCAGCAGGTCAACAAGTTCGTGAATGCGCTCATGGACGACCTCGAAGCAGCCGGTGTCCAGGACAAGCCGCTCGGCGTGGACTTCATCGACATCAACCTCATCAAGGCGTTCCAGGAGCGCGGGATCGAGTGGACCGATGCCATGACCCCCATGATGGAGGCCCGGGCCATCAAGAGCCCCGACGAGATCAAGGCATTCGCGATGGTCGGGTCGATCTGTGACTACGTCCACTACGAGATCACCAACTTCATGAAACCGGGCATGACCGAGAACCAGGTGGCGGCCTTCGGATTCGAGACGCTCTATGCGATCCCGGGGATGGAAGATGTGGAGGACGTCATCGTGTCCTCCGGGCCCAATGCCTGGCCGAACTGGAGGAACTTCTCAGATCGCAGGATCCGTCCCGGTGAGCTCGTGATCATCGACCTTGCGGCCCTCACCTGGAACGGCTTCAAGAGCTGCGTGTATCGCACCTACTGCGTTGGTGGGAGGCCGACCGATGAGATGCAGGCCACCTACGACGAGGCGCACAGGTGGCTGTGGGATTCGATCGAAGCCACCCGCCCGGGCGTTACTACCGCCGACGTTGCGTCCAAGTGGCCGTCCGCCAAGGAAGCTTGGGGCTATGAAGAGGAAGACCAGGCGGCCGCCAACAACTGGGGCCATGGTCTCGGGCTTGCCCAGTACGATCCACCGGTCATCTCTCGAATCTGGTCTCTCGACCATCCCGTGACGATCGAGCCCGGCATGACGTTTGCCCTCGAAACCCAGCACGGCAAGCTCCATGACCACGGTGTGCGACTCGAGGAGATGATCTATGTCACCGAGACCGGGATCGAACTGGTCTCGACCTACAAGAACCACGAGATCATCGTGATCGATTGACCGGGGACCGGGTGCTGACCCTCGACGACGGGCGGGCACTCGACCCGGTCATTGCCGGTGCCAAGGCGGCAGCGCTGGCACGAGCCAAGAGGGCGCACCTGCCGGTGCTCGACGGTCTCGTGATTCCGGTTTCGGCATCCCGAACGGCTCTTGCCGCCGGGCTTCGAGCACTCGAGAGCGGGAACTCGGGCGCGGCCCGGGCCGCCATCACCCGGCTGACCCTCGATCCGTCGATGGAAGCCGAAGTCGTCGCCGGGGCGTCTCGTCTCGGGGACCGGCTCGTCGTCCGGTCCTCGGCTCCCATGGAAGCCGACGGGCCCTGGGCGGGGGCCTTTGCTTCCTATGCCGAGCTCGCTCCTGATGAGGTCGTCCTCGGTGTGCTCGGCTGTTGGGCTTCCGTGTTCGCCCCGGACCCACTCGGACGAATGGACGCCACTGGTGTAAGCCCCGCCCTCGAAGGGATGGGGGTGCTGGTCCAGGCGGAGATCGCCCCGGAATTCGGGGGGGTCGCAACGGTCGACCGGGCGGGCACGGTCACCATCGTGGCGATCGCCGGTCACCCGGCCGCCATCGTGTCCGGCTGGGAGCGAGGCCGGGGGATAGTGGTCGACGACGCCGGAGCCCGGCCGGCGGCAGCGGTCGATGCCATCGGACACGGCCGGGTGGCATCGGTGGCAGAGCTCGCCCGGAACGTCACGGCGGCGATTGGCGCCCGGCACATCGAGTGGGCGGAGGCCGACGGCCGGCTCTGGCTGTTGCAGGCGCAGCCGCGTATCACCGGGCCGGGACCACACCCCGCTGGAGGTGCGACACAGGCGCCGAGCCCGGCGAGCTTCGATCCGGGCCTCACGCCCGCCGAACTGATCGGGCGCATCCGGCGCGAGGCGGGGCGGCGAGAGGCTGCCGGCCGGTCGGGCATCACGAAATGGGAGCCGGCATTGTTCGAAGTCGTGTCATCTCGCGGATACACCGCCGAGGGCACACCGGCATGCTCCGGGTGGGGAGCCGGACGGCTGCGATTGGTCAGAGATGCCGATGATGCTGAACGGCTGGAGCCGCGGCAGGTGATCGCCGCCGTCTATCCGATCACCAACCTGGCGCCGTTGCTCTGGGATGCCGCCGGCATCGTGACGCTCGGCGGCAGCCCCGGGGCCCATCTGTTCGAGGTCGCAGCCTGGCTCGGGCTGCCGGCCGTGTGCGGGGTCGACCTGGAGAGGGCGACCGGCCTCTCGCTCCCAGAGCTGCACGCGAGCCGCTCGTTCATCGGTGCCGTCGACGGAGACGCCGGAACCGTCACGCTCCTCGAGAGCGATCCCCAGATCTGATCGCCGGGTCGCCGGCTGGTCCGGCGGCCGCTAAGCGGGGGGCTGCTTCGGGACGAGAAACGGCATCATGGAGCGGAGCTCTCCGCCCACCTTTTCGATGAGTTCGACCTGCTCGGCGGCTCGGCGCTCCAGCAGGAGCGGGGCACCCGCTCTGCCTTCGGCCAGCCATTCGCGGGCAAACTCGCCGGACTGGATCTCCTCCAGGATCTTGGCCATCGCCTTGCGGGTTTCATCCGTGACCACCCGCGGGCCGCGGGTGTAGTCCCCGTACTCGGCGGTGTCGGAGATCGAGTACCGCATCCACGACAGCCCGCCCTCGTACATGAGGTCGACGATCAGCTTGAGCTCATGGAGCGTCTCGAAGTAGGCGGACTCGGGCTGGTAGCCGGCCTCGACCATGATGCCGAAAGCCGCCTTGACCAGCTCGGCGACGCCGCCGCACAAGATGACCTGTTCTCCGAAGAGGTCGGTCTCCGTCTCCTCCTTGAAGGTCGTCTTGAGCACGCCGGCCCGGCCGCCGCCGATACCCCAGGCGTAGCTCAGGCCGAGGTCCCAGGCGCCGCCGGTGGCATCCTGGTGAACGGCCAGCAGACAGGGCACCCCGCTTCCCTCCGTGTAGGTGCGCCGGACCAGGTGCCCGGGCCCCTTGGGGGCGACCATCACGACATCAACGCCCTCAGGGGGGTGGATGACGTCGAAGTGGATGTTGAAGCCATGTGCCAGGAAGAGAGCGTCGCCCGGGCTGAGGTTTGGCTCGATCTCTTCGTGGTAGAGGTCGCCGGTCAGATGATCGGGGAGCAGGAGCATGACCACGTCGGCCTCCCGGGCGGCAGCAGACGGGGACTCGACACGGAGCCCGGCCTCTTCGGCCGTGCGGCGGCTCGTAGAACCTTCCCGCAAGCCGACGATGACCGGAACGCCGGAGTCGAACAGATTGAGGGCGTGGGCGTGGCCCTGGCTCCCAAAGCCGATGACGGCCACGGTTCGGCCGGCGATGATGCCGGGATCGGCATCGCTGTCGTAGAAAACCTCGGCCATCGCTTGAGTTCCTTCCCCTCCATTCCGGAAGCCACGAGGTTAGCGGCCCCCGACGCCCGCAACGGCCACCGGTTCCCGGCGTCGACATCGCCGGTGCTGGTTGCGAAGTCTCGGCCATCAACTCCCGGGGCCGTTGTGGCCCGGCGGCCTCAGGAGATGTATCGGAAGGTCCGTTGCCCATCCACGTGAGCCGGGTATCCCATGCTGGGGAAAGCGAAGTGACCGCCCGCCAGGAGTGCCTGCTCTCGCTCGGCGCGGTCGAGGATCATGTGGCGGCTCTTGGTCGACTCGACGGGATCGAGGTCGAAGCCGGGATACCAGTCGGGCTCGGTGAGCTGTACGGGCTTGTGGGCGGCGTCCCCGAGGATATAGGCACGCTCTCCACCGCTCACGACTGCGAAACTCACGTGACCCGGCGTGTGGCCCGGCGTGGGGACGGCCACCACTTCACGGGTGGCGGTGTATTCCCCCGTTGCCAGCTCGAGCCGGTCGGCTGCGATGATCGGCGCCAGCACCCGGTCGAAGGCAGGGCCGTTGGTCGGCTTGTCGCCGGGACCGGTCCAGTAGTCGAATTCCTTCTGCTGGGCGACGTAGGTGGCGTTGGGGAACGTCAGCTCGAGGGTGTCCCCCTCCGCCCGGGTGTTCCACCCGGTGTGATCCCAGTGCAGGTGCGTGAAGAGAACGAGATCCACGTCGTCTGGGGAGAAGCCCGCCTTCCCCATGGCTTCGAGCAAGGACGGCGGTTGCAGCAGGTGCAGCGGGTTGGGCCACTGGCCGAGGCCGGTGTCGACCAGCATGACCTTCCCCTGGCTGCGAATCAGGAAGCTCCCGAAGTTGTGGGCCATGAGCCCGTCGTCTTCCAGCCACTCTTCGTACGGCTCCCAGGCTTCGGCGTCCACTCCGACGAAGAAGCCGCCCGGCTCCCGTTTTGTCCAGGAGTCCTGCAGCGCGATCAGTTCGGCGTTCCCCACTGCGACCCTGTGGTAACCGGCCAATGCAACCTCCGGGAGCGGCACCTCCTGCCCAGGGGGTCGGTCCCGGCACCAGGCTAGCGCTCGCCCGTGACCTCTCGACGAGCGAACACATGTTCGATTAGGCTGAGATGGCATATGGCAGCGATGGCCACGATTCTCCATGCCGACCTCGACGCCTTTTACGCCTCGGTCGAGCAGCTCCTCGATCCCTCGCTGCGCGGCAAGCCGATCGCAGTTGGGGGCGGGGTCGTACTAGCCGCCTCCTACGAGGCGAAAGCCTTCGGCGTGCGAGGCGGGATGCCGGGACGACGGGCCCGCCAGCTCTGTCCGCAACTGCGGTTTGTGGGGGGCCACTTCAAGGAGTATCAACGGCTCGGTGATGCCGCCATCGGGGTGCTTGGCGACTTCACCCCGCTCATCGAGCGGATCTCGATCGACGAGGCCTTCGCCGAGGTAGCCGGCTCGATCCATCTTTTCGGAGCTCCCGCACAGATGGCCAGGGCGGTGCGGGCCAGGGTACGAGCCGAGGTGGGGCTCCCGATTTCGGTGGGTGTGGCCCGCACCAAGCATCTGGCAAAGATCGCTTCACAGGTTGCCAAGCCGGACGGGCTGGTGGTCGTCAACCCTGCTGAGGAGCTCGACTTCCTTCACGATCTGCCCGTGGAGCTCATGTGGGGGGTGGGCCCGGTCACCAGGGCGCGGCTGGCCGAGGTCGGTGTCTCAACCATCGGGGAGCTGGCGGAGACTCCGGGACGGTCGCTCGAGCGCTTGCTGGGCCGGGCGGCAGGAGGCAAGCTCGGTGCGCTGGCCTGGAACCGGGACCCCCGCCAGATTCAGACACACCATCGGGCCCGGTCGGTTGGGGCGCAATCCGCCCTCGGCCGCAAGCCGGCCACCGAGGAGGTCATCGGGCCCAGTTTGCGTCACCTGGCCGACCGCGTCGCCAGCCGGCTGCGGGCCAAATCGCGGGCGGGCCGGACCGTCACGGTGCGGGTTCGGTTCGCCGACCTTCGGTCCGTCACTCGCTCCGTTACGCTGCCGGCGGCTATCTCGGCAACGGCGATCCTCGCTGAGGTGGCCGAGGATTTGGTGCAGACGGCCCTGGCCGATCACCCGGACGAGGAGTTCCTTTCGCTGCTGGCGATATCTGTGTCGCATCTCGAGAACGACGCAGTCCTCCAGCTGGAGCTCCCCTTCGAGCTCGAGAACGAGGAGCGGCGGCCCGGAACCGAGAAGGGAGCTGCCCGCTGGGTGCTCGATCGAGCGGTCGATGCGGTCCGGGACCGCTTCGGGCGGGAAGCGGTCGGATACGGTTCGGTGGCTTTGGGGGATGCCCGTTCGGTTCCCGACGAGTTTCGTGAGCTGGCCGAGAAGGATCTGTAAAGGGAAACCCGGGCCGGTCAGGCAATCCCGAACGCTAGGCGGGTGGCGTCGCGGGCGTGGCCGGCGATGACCGGAGCCGCGCCGGGGTTGCGGCGAGGGAATCCGCGGGCGGCCTCCCGTACCTGGGCGGAACCTTCAACCACGATCGTCTCGACACCGGCCTTCCGGAGCGCGGCCACCTCGGCTGCAAGACGTTGTCTGGCACGGCGGACGAAGGGGCTGCTCCCGGGCTTGGCCATCGGTGCTGAGATCACGGCCAGGTCGATTCCGGTGCCCAGCAGGAGGTCCGCATGCGTGGACGACGCCACAGCCCCATCGATGAAGGGCACGGTATCGATCAAGCGTGGACGGAACAGGCCGGGGACCGCAGAGGATGCCTCCAGCGCCACCGGGACCGGGACATCCAGTCGATCTCGGCCGAAGACGACCACCTCTCCGTCGGTGGCCCGCACCGATGGAATCCACAGGCCCGGCGGCCATTCGCTCAGCCGATCGACGCCCGGGAAAGCGGCCAGCCAGTCGGTCGGGAACCACCCCGGCGGCAATAGCCCGGCGACCGCATAGGTGGAGCCCTTCCCTCCCGGCAGCAGATGCCGGGCGAGGCGGGGGGACAATGGTCGGGCGGTTTTCCGGGCGGCTCGCAGATCGGTCATCATCGCCGACCGTTGTTCGGGTGATGGTGGGGTGGTCACCGCCCGGTAGATCTCCTCCACGTCGAGCCCCGCCCGGAGGGCGGCGGCCACGCTGGCGCCTGCCGAGGTACCGACGACTATGGAAGCGTCGGCAGGGTCGACCCTCCCGGCCTCGCGTAGTGCACGTAATACGCCGATATGGAATACCCAGGCGGTAGCCCCTCCGGCGCCGAGAACCAGCCCGAAGCTCATCGCCTGTACCCGTTCCACGCCGGCGCCGCCCGCCGGCGAGTCTGCTCCGACCTTCTGGTCAGGGTGTGTTCTGTTCTCATGTCTGGTGGGACAACGCCGGCCGGTGGGTGGTCAATTCCCGGGTGACGGCCGTGCCATGCCGGCCACATCGTGACCGGCCCGGTCGGTTCGGATCGCCTCCGGTAGCCTCGACCACAAACGAGGAGGTCCGCATGGCTGGGGAGATCACCCATCCGGAGTATCAATCGGGGTTTGGGAACGAGTTCGCTTCGGAGGCATTGCCGGGGGCACTTCCGGTCGGCCAGAACAACCCGCAGCAGCCGCCACTCGGGCTCTACACAGAGCAACTGTCCGGCACCGCCTTCACCGTGCCCAATCCCCGCAACCGGCGCAATTGGCACTACCGAATACGGCCCTCGGTGCGTCATGCCTGGCAGTTCACGGAGGTGGAGAACCACCACATTCGGACCGCTCCGAACCGTGAGACCCAGCCTCCCATCGGCCAGCTGCGCTGGAATCCTCCGCCGTTTCCGGAGGAGCCGACCAACTTCTTGACGGGCATGCGAACCGTCGCGACCAACGGCGACGCCCACACCCAGACCGGCATGGCCGCCCATCTCTTCTTCGCCACCGAATCGATGACCAACACCTACTTCTATTGCGCCGACGGCGAGCTGCTCATCGTGCCGCAGGCCGGCCGGCTCAGCTTCGCCACCGAATGCGGGGTCCTGGTGGTATCGCCCGGGGAGATCTGCGTGATGCCGCGCGGGATGAAGTTCCGGGTCGACCTGCTCGATGATTCTGCCCGCGGCTACATCTGCGAGAACTACGGCGCGTACTTCGAGCTGCCGGAGCGGGGCCCCATCGGGGCGAACGGGTTGGCCAACCCGCGTGATTTCCTCTACCCGGTCGCCGCCTTCGAGGACACCGAGGAGGCCGGCGAGCTGTATGTG
>JBFKDW010000098.1:0-8563 GCA_041619515.1 Acidimicrobiia bacterium | reverse complement strand
GGGCTTCCCAGCTGCGGGCTGCCACCGTCCTGGGCGGTCCCGAGCACGACGAGCGTTCCTGGCATGCCCGGCGATTCTAGAGCCCGGGGATGGAGGCATTCGGGCGGGTTGCCCCGGCTACGATCCAACCGTGAAGCGGACCATCGTCATCGACCCTGCCCCCGACCTGCGACTCACCCTCGGGCATCTCAACGGCGGGACCGGCCACCCGACGCGCCGGACGACCGCGACGAGTGCCTGGCGGGCGAGCCGAACCCCGCACGGTCCCGTCACCCTGCACATCCAGGTCGATGGCCGCCGGGTCACCGCCACCGCCTGGGGTGCAGGATCAGAGTGGGCGCTCGACCGCCTGCCCGAGCTTCTCGGGGCGGCAGATGATCCAGACGGGTTTCCGACCAACGGACATCGGCTCATGCGAGAGCTCAAAGGCCGCTTTCGCGGCCTGCGCATCGCCCGGACCGAGCGGGTCCACGAGGCGATCGTCCCGGTCATACTCGGCCAGGTGGTCACCCGCATCGAAGCCCACCGGGCGGAACGGCGCCTGCTCGAGGCCTACGGCGAGCCGGCACCGGGGCCCGAGCCGCTCGTGCTCCAGCCGGCTCCCGAGGTGCTCGGGCGCCTCCAGTACCAGGACCTCCATCCGCTCGGGATCGGCCGCACCAAGGCCCTCCGCATCATCGAAGTGAGCCGGCGAGCATCCCGGCTCGAGGAGATCGCCGAGATGACGTCGGCGGCCGCCGAACAGCGGCTGCGGGCGCTGCCGGGCATCGGGCCGTGGAGCTCGGCGCTGGTGGTGTCGGAGGTCCTCGGCGATCCGGATGCCGTGCCGGTCGGCGACTACCACCTTCCAAATACCGTGGCGTGGGCGCTGGCCGGCGAGGCGCGCGCCACCGACCGTCGGATGCTCGAGCTCCTCGAGCCATTCCGGCCCCATCGGTACCGGGCCGCCCTCATGCTGAAGCTGTCCGGGATCGGAGCGCCCAAGTACGGCCCCCGCACCCAGGTCCGCTCGTTCGCCGCCTATTGACCGCCGAGAAGACCGGGTAGGGGAGGAACCAGGCCGATGACGGCTACCCCGTAGCGGCGGCGCAGTTGCTCGCTCATCTGCCGGTGCCACTCCCCCAGCGGCATACCGGCGGTTCCGGTTGAATAGCGCACTGCGTACCGGGTGCCGTCTCGCACTATCCGCCGCACCGTCTGAGAGATCCCCGCCCGGGCTCCCATCCGACGAAGCCAGTGCGGTTGAGGCAAGGCAATCGTCAACGGGCCGACGATCTCGGCGCGTTCGGCGCGGACCACGGAACCGTCGAACACCAGCTTGCCGGAGAGGCGGACGAAACCGCTGACGAGGACCTTGTCGCGTAGATAGCGCCGCTGCAGCCACCCCGTGTGCGGTTCCTCGGTGGCGTATATCCCGCACGTGCAGTCGGGGCTCGGCACCGAGCGATGCAGGCGACCGACACGGACGGTGCCGAACAGGTCGGCGGGGCCGGCGCCCTGGGTTCTCGTGCACCTGGCATCGAGCAGCGGCTCCTGCCAGGGAAAGCCGAACAGCCCGGCCAGCAGTGGCCCCTGCGGCTCGGCAAGCAGCTGCCAGCTCCGCCGCACGACCGGGCCCGCGGCGCGGTCGAGTCGTTCGATGCGGGTTCTCGGCCTGTTGGCTGGTCCCATGTCGCGCCTCGCTCGCTGCCCGGAATGTTACGCGCCGGCCAAGCCAGTTTTTCCCGCGTCCCCCGAAAAGCCTGGATTTGGGGGCTTTCGGGGGTAAAGTCCCGATCGATAAGGGGGAAGCTTCAACAGAAGCTCCAATAGTGGGCACGTAGGAAGGACCCAGATGATGAACAAGACAGAAATGGCGAAGAAGCTCGCCTCGAAGGTCGACCTCAGCCAGGCAAAGGCCCAAGAGGTCGTGGACGCCATTTTCGACACCAATCCCGGCAAAGGGATCATTGCCGTCGAGCTCGATGCCGGCCGTGACGTTGCCATTGCCGGTTTCGGCAAGTTCGACACGAAGCGGCGGGCGGCTCGCCAGGGCCGCAACCCCGCCACCGGTGCAACCATCCAGATTGAGGCCAAGACCTATCCAGTATTCAAGGCTTCGAAAGGCTTGAAGGACCGCGTCGCCGACTAGCGGGCTTCCTACTTCGCTCGAAAAGGCCCCGCCCCGGCGGGGCCTTTTCCTGTGGGGTCAGCCGGCAGGCACCTCAATGGGGCCGTCGAAGCCCGGTCCCACCCGCAGAAACCGCGTGTGGCCGGTGAGGCCGAACTCGCCGACGCCGCCGGTGGTGGCATCGACCACGAGCGCCCGGTGGGTCCCGTCCGGAGTCGTGCGGTTGACGATCACCGTGGAGCCGTCGAAATCGAGACCGATGATTTCCCCGAGCGTGCCCGGCAGCTCGACGCGCTCGAGCTCCTCGCCGAGATCGAGGTCGTAGATGACCAGATTCCAGCTGCCGGGGGCCATTTCCTCCACATACCCGAGGAAGCTGCCGCTCGGGTCGAGGGCGGGCCGGGTGGGGCAGCCGGCCTCCTCGGCGCAGCCCGGCTGCGGATTCGAGGCGAGGCCGATGACGGCTCCCTGGTCGTTCCGGAACTCGAAGTAGGACTGGACGCCCGAGCGCTGTTCGAGCACGAAGCGGCCTCCTCCGTAATCAATCGTGACCGGCCCGGAGTCGGCGGAACCGACTTCACCGAGCACGCGATCTCCCGTGTCGAAGTCGAACACCACCAGCCGCTCCACGCGCTGGTCGGGATCGTCGGCGTTGTCGACGATGGTCAGGATCATCTGGGCCGATCCGCCGATCTCCTCGGTCCCCCACAACCGGAGCAGCCCTCCCTCGGTGACGTCGAGGAACGCCTGGGAGGTCGGGTTTGAGGAGCGCGACCAGTAGATGCGCTGGTCTGCCTCGGAATCAATCCCGGCCCCGGGAAGCTGATAGACGAACCCGCCCTGCAGATCCTCGAACGCGGCCGCCACCGGCAAGTCGAGAAGCCGGCGGGGGGCTCCCGGCCCCTCGAGGATCGAATAGCCCGTCTCGCTGCTGATCGCCACCTCGCTCGGGGTGTCGACGACGAGCAGGGTGGTCGACGTGGACGTGGTGGTCGGGGAAACGGTGGTCGTGGTCGTCGGGGGCGGCAGCACCACCTCGGGGGTGGTCGGGGGGCTGTTGAAGTCGGCGAAGGTCAGCACCGGGCCGTCGGAGTTGCTGCCGGAGCACGCCGCCAGCACGAGAGTGAGTAAGAAGAGGATTTTCCGCATGATGAAGGCCGTTCGCTTACTTTACGGCAGCACCTGCGGGTGCCATGAGAGGTTTGAAAGGGCCGGGAACCTGGGTTCCCGGCCCTGTGAGCCGACCGCGGGAAGCAGCAGGCTATGGACCGCCGAAGCCGCCGTCAACGCTTTCGAAGGCGGCAGCCGGGTAGTCGCCGAGGTTGGCGACCACCGTGATCGACACCACCACCATCAAGAGCAGTATGAACGCGTACTCGACGAGGCTTGCACCCTCCTCCTGTCGGACAAAGGTCCGCAGCATCACTGCAACAGTCCTCATATGTCCTCCTTCCTATGCGGGTGATCGGCCGTTTGGGTTTTTTCTTGATAGCCTCGGCCCATGAGACTGTCAGACGCCGCGCGCGCCGCGTTTCACGCGGCCCGGCCCGAATGGGAGATGGAGGGCGAGTCGATCAGCCGGACCTTCTCGTTCGGCGATTTCACCGAGTCGGTGGGCTTCGTGGTGCGGGTGGGTTTCCTGGCGGAGGCCGCCGACCATCATCCCGACATCGACATTCGGTGGAACAAGGTGACCCTGGTGCTGTCGACGCACAGTGAGAATGCCCTCACCGACAAGGACACCGAGCTGGCGGCCGCCATCGACGGTCTGGTTTAGCCTCCCGTTATGCAGATCCTGTCGGCGCTGTTTGTGGAGGGCTTCGAGTTCCGCCAGGTGGAGGGCCCCTCGACCCGCATCGACTTGCGGGGTGCCTACTTCAGCACGGTGGCACCTTCGTTTCCCACCACGCTGGAGCCACACCTCATCGTGCTCATCCGCTGCGGAGCCGAGGAGTCCGGTTCCGACGCCCTGGAAGTCGTCTTCTTGCGCCGGGATGTCGAGGTGGCCCGCAACCGCCAGCCGGTCATGATCGAGCCGGGCAAGTTCGGGTATCAGCTCGTCAAGGGCGAGATCGAGTTCGAAGGACCGGAAACGATCGAGGCACACTGCCGGCTGGTCTCGGAGGCGACCGAGCCCGTGATCGTCCCGTTGACGGTGCTGCCCCCCGTCGCCCCCGCCTGATACGGCTGGGCAACGCAGGGGACCACGAGCACTCTCAGTTCAGGTTGAGGGTGATGCCGGCCATCTCATCGCGAACCTGCCAGGCGGTGAGGCCGACCCCGGGGAACTCGCTGCACAGCGTGAGGTAGCAGTCACCCATGATCGAGCCGTGGGAACACACCCATACGAACTCATCCTCGATGTGCTCGTCGTCGTCCACCCACAGCCCGGCCCCTTCTGTGCCGTTGACCAGGTCGACGAGCTCGAGGTCCATTTGGTGGCTCCAACAAAAGAGATATCCGCGCATCCGGCGGCGAGCGCACTCGGGGATGTTGCAGGCGGTGCCAACTGTCATGTACCGCGTATCGGCACCGACCACGCCACCGTTGAGGGATCAGATGGATCCGGCCGAGCGTGGACGGGGTCAGCCGCTGAATTCGTCGAAGGCGGCCAGGGCTCTCGGCCCGTAGACCGACGCCGGCCCCCCGTCCATCAGCAACGTCACTCCCAGCGCTTCGGCCACCTGCTGGCGGGTGGCCCCCCTGCGGGCAGCGCCGCGGGCGTGGGAGGCAATGCACCCATCGCACCCCTCGACGACGGAGATGGCAAGGGCGATCAGCTCTTTAGTGGCAGAATCCAACTCACCGGCGGCAAGCGCGCTCCGATGCAATTCGGTGAAGCCGCCCCATGTGTCGGGAATCAGCTCGCGCAGCGCCTGCACCTGGGAACGAAGCGTCGCCTGGACTTCATGATTGTGTTGCATGACCCGAGCCTAAGCCGAGCGGTTCTCCCTGCCGGTCGGCTCAAGGACCAAACCGCCTCCGGGCCTCCTCCAGAGCAGCCGCCGACCCGGCCTTGAACCAGGACCGCCCGTCCTCTCCCCAGCCTCGCCACATCTCGGGGGTGATCTCACGCACCTTGACGCTCTCGAGAAAATCCTCGAGGGTGGCGTCGTCCTGGTCGGCCCGCTCGGCACGATCCAGCCACCTCGACGGATAGACGGCACAGGTCACCATCCGGGCGCCGTCCTCACCGACGGGAACGACGGCTTCGTTTTCCCCGGCGAAGGCCAGCAGGAACCGGAGGGTCTCCACCCGCACGTAGGGCTGATCGACTCCGACCAGCAATACGAGCGGCTTGGTTCCGGGCGGTGACAGATCGAGGGCCGCCCGGATTCCGGTCACGAGGCCGGTGAGGGAGGTACGCGAGTCACGGCGATAGAAGGGCACTGCCGCCACCCCCGCCAGGGTGCCGGGGCGCCCGACGACGAGGACGTCGCCGAGCTGGGAAACCGCGAAGCTGACCCGGGCCGCCATGGACACCCCCCCGGCATCCATGAGAGCGACGTCACCCTCGATGTGCCCGCTCCCGCCGCGGGCGAGGATGACGCCGAGCATGGGACGGGAAACGAGCGGATCGAGCTCGCTGGGAACCTGTTTGCGAGAGCGCGGGGAGTCTGCCGGCCGTTGGTCACGCGCCCCACGCCGAAATCTCTTGAAGAAGTTGCTCACGCTCGGTCCGTTCGGGCTTTCTGGGTGAAATCGTAGATCTGCTGGCGCCAGGCGGCGGCCGCATCGATGGCGTTGAGGGTCTCGACCCGGAGACCGGATACGTTGAGCCGGTCCATCACCGCCTGGTCGGCGAGTGCGGCCACGAGCCCGGTCGGGTCGTACCACGCTGGGTTGCGTCCCCGCCCGGCCGGCACCACTGCCGCCAGCCCCGGATCCTGGCGTCTCAGCCGGTCGAGTTGAACGACCCCCGGAATCCCCAGCTCCACGGGAAGGCTCAGCCCCCGCACCCGCATCTCGGCAAGCCACCCGAGCAGGCGGGCCGGATGGAGCGACACCTGGGTGGAAACGAAGCCGGCGTAGCCGGCTCGAGCCAACAGACCGGCGGTGAGCCGATCGCGGTCGACACGGTGATGGCCCTCCGGGTAGCCGGCCACCCCGACTTCGGCCGGCGACTGCGGGTGGCCCTGCATGGCCTCGAGCAGGCCGAGCGAAGTCGGGAAGGCACCGGCGGTCGATTGGCGCCCCTGAACCACGAACACGCGGGTGATGCCGCGCCGGGCCAGCCGCAGCAGGATCTCGTCGAGATGCCGCCCGGTGCGGACCTGGCGGGCGGCGATATGGGGGGTCACGTCGTAGCCGCGCGCCGCCAGTACCTCCGACACCGCGATCGTCTGGTCGATCCCCAATTCGGCCGTACAGGTCACCGCCAGCGCCACCGCGCCGGGAGACAGCCGGGCCTCGAGGCTGGGTATCGCTTCGCTGGTCGGCAGCAGTGCGAGCCGCGCCGAGGCCAGCAGCTCCCGCAAGCGAGCGCGGCCGGCCGCGTCCAGGTCGTCGATCGATCTCCGGTTGCGGCGCTGGGCACGGCGTTGGCTGCCGGCGACCATGGTCAGACGATCGCTCGAACGACGGCGATGGCGGGCGGGACGCTCACGAGCAGGATCAGCACCCCGGCGATGAGAGCGGCCACCGAGGTCACCCAGCCGGGGGGACGATGAGGCGTGCCCTCCTCGGCGGGCTCGAGCAGGCCGAGCGCCAGGGCCACATACGGTGCCCGCACCATCAGCCTGACCCCGTTGGTCAGCCCGAGCTGGGGCTCGTATCCCCCCGCATCATCGGACCGGACCGTTGCCTCGACACCCTCAGATGCCAGCAGAGCCCGGCCGACCTCGGCTTGGGGACGACTGGCGTACATCCCGACGGTGACGAAATCTGTGGCTTGCATCGGCCCGTTCTACCCGATCACGGCGTCACGCGGCCGGGAGCGATTGCGCCAGGCTGCGGCCGACGTCGACCGGCAGGGGCCGCAGCGGTGGCCGCACCGCCGCCCAGCCGGGATCGGAGAGCCGCTCGGCGAGGACGGCCTTCAGCGCCGGAATGATCGGCCGGCTCGTCAGCACGCCGCGGGCGGCGCCGAGTACGCCCATGTCGGCCGGATCGCGGGAGGAGAACGCGGCGCGGATGTGGTGGCTGTTGACGTTGGCGGCGGCGCTGATGGTGCCGACCGCCCCCTCGGCCAGCCCAGGGATGAGCAGCATCTCGGTTCCGGCGAACACCGCCCCACCCGGCATCGCCGACAGGAAAGCCCGCAGGCTGTCGGGATCGCCCGAGCTGTCCTTGACACCGACCACCACCCCCGGGTGATCTGCCGCCAGCCGCCCGGCCAGCTCCGGAGACACAGGCACCCCGGCCACCTGCGGGATGTTGTAGAGCAGCATCGGCGCCATGCCCGGGCCGGCGGCTGCGATGATCCACTCGAAGGCGGCTGCCAGGTCCTCGTCGGAAACGGCCTTGTAATAGAACGGCGGCAGCATCAGCACCGCCGCTACGCCGTGCCGGGAGGCGGCACGAGTCAGCTCCACCGTGTCGACGGGTGCGGCGCATCCCACCCCGACGATGATGCGGCTGGGATCGGCGCCACCTGCCACGACCTGCTCCAGCAGCTGCAGGCGTTCTGCCACCGAGAACGAGGTAGCCTCGCCGGTGGTGCCGAACAACACGACGCCGTCACAGCCATCGGACAACAGCCGATCGACGTGTGCCAGCAGCCGGGAGGGGTCGGGGGTCAGGTCGGCGGCGAGGGGGGTCAACGATGCCGCCCAGACGCCCGAGAGTGAGGTCATGCGGGGAGGATACCGGCGGGTGGGCCCGCTAGTTCAGCCACAGGAACACGACGTAGGCGGCCGCGATGGCTGCCACGATCACGAGCACGAAGTTGAGGGCGTCCCGCCGGTTGCGCCCATCGTTGTCGGTCGTCATCACCTGCCTCCAGTCGTAGTGCCAGGTTAGGCCGGTACACCCTTCCGGGCGCAACCTCCGGCGGCGCGGCGGACAGGGAGCGATTGGCGCCGCCGATCACTCCTCGCTGACATAGCCGAAGTCGACCGTCGCATTCTCTCCGGCGGCAAGCGTCAGCTGGGTGGGGTCGGCGCCGGTGCCGAGCACGAGGCCGGCCGGCAGCGTCGAATCCTTCACCGACACCCGGTACGGCCCCTCCCCCAGGGCCGGGAACGCATAGGTCCCATCCGCCGCCGTCCATGTACTCGTGAACACGTCGTCGCCGTCGAACACGCCGTTGCCGCCGGCGCCACGCAAGATCATCTTCACGCCGCCGATGCCCGGCTGACCCGCCTCGTCGACGTAGACAACCCCGAACACCGACCCCAGCCCACTCCCGTCGGCGTAGCCGAAGTCGACGGTGGCGTGCTCGGCCGCACCGAGGCTGAGCTGAGTGGGATCGGCACCGGCGCTCAGCACGAGCCCGGCCGGCAGCGTCGAATC
>JBFKDW010000097.1:0-8594 GCA_041619515.1 Acidimicrobiia bacterium | reverse complement strand
TATCACCAATCGGTGGCTGGGGGGGATGCTCACCAACTTCAAGACGAGCCACAAGCGCATCCTCTACATGAAAGAGCTCGAGCGGATGGACGATTCGGGCGAGATGGAGGCCTTGCCCAAGAAGGAGCGAATCCGCCTGCGCCGTGAGAAGTCCAAACTCGTCAACAACCTCGGGGGTGTTCGCGACCTGGCCCGTCCCCCCGACGCCCTGTTCATCGTGGACATCCTGACCGAGCACATCGCCGTCAAGGAGGCCACGCGCTTGGGGATCCCGATCGTGGCCCTCGTCGACACCAACTGCGATCCGGACCCCATCACCATCGTCATACCAGGCAACGACGACGCCATCAGGTCGGCCCAACTGTTTGCGGATTCGATCGCCCAGGCATGCATCGCCGGTCGGGCACGATTCGAGAGCAAGGCCCAGGCTGCGGCCGAGGGCGACGACTCGGCAGGCGAAGGGGCCGGCGAAGAGGCCGGCGAAGAAGCAACGGGGGAGCCGGTCACGGCCGAAACTGATACGGCCGTGGAAGCCGCCTCCGAAGAGGCTCCGGTCACTGCCCCTGTCGCCGGCGAGGGACCAGCTGAGAAGGAGAGCACCGGTGACTGACGTCAGCGCCAGGGAGGTCGCCGAGCTCCGCAAGGAGACCGGGGCCGGGATGATGGATACGAAGAAGGCGCTCGTCGAAGCCGGCGGTGATCGGGAGAAGGCCAAAGAGATCCTCTTGGTCAAGGGCCTGGCCGATGCCAAGAAACGGGAGGGCCGCCTCACCCAAACGGGAACGATCGGACACTACCTCCACTACCAAACCGAGCGACCCGTTGTTGGATGCCTCGTTGAGCTGCGGTGCGAGACAGACTTCGTCGCCAAGAGCGACGACTTCCAGACGGCTGCGCGCGACCTGGCCATGCACATTGCCGCGGCCCGCCCGCAATGGGTGCAGCGGGACGAGGTGCCCGACGACGCGATCGCCGAAGCGGGCAAGCTGTTTGCCGCGCAGGCACAAGAGCAGGGCAAGCCGCCGGAGGTGGTCGACAAGATCGTGGCAGGCAAGCTGGGCTCGTACTACAAGGACAACGTGCTCTACGAGCAGCAATTCGTCAATCCTGAGAAGTTCGAGGGTACCGTGGAAGCAATGCTGGAGCATCTGACCGCTCGCCTGGGTGAGCGGATAACGGTCGGCGCCATCGCCCGGGTGGCATTGGGAGAGGAGTAGCTTGTCGGATCTCGGATCACGGAGGGTCGTTCTCAAGCTGTCGGGCGAAGCGTTCGCCGATCCTGAGCTCAACTACGGTATCGACAAGAAGACGATCGACCGGGTCGCAAGCGAGCTGGCCGAGGTCCATGCCGAGGGTTATCAGATTGCAGTGGTGGTCGGAGGCGGAAACATCTTCCGAGGGGTCAGCTCAGCCGCCGAGGGCATGGACCGGGCCTCCGCCGACTACATGGGCATGCTGGCGACCGTCATCAATGCCCTTGCCCTCCGCGAGGGGTTCGATCGACAGGGCATTCCCAGCCGGGTGCAGACGGCGATCACGATCCAGCAGGTCGCCGAGCCCTATATTCGGCTCCGGGCGATCCGCCACCTCGAGAAGGGACGCATGGTGATCCTGGCTGCCGGGACGGGAAATCCGTTCTTCACCACCGACACCACCGCCGCACTGCGGGCGGCGGAAATCGGAGCAGGAATCGTCCTCAAAGCAACCAAGGTGGACGGTGTCTACAACGACGACCCTTCCCGCAATTCCGACGCCACGCTGTTGAAGGACGTCACCTACCTCGACGTCATTTCGCAGGGACTCAACGTGATGGATTCGACGGCAATTACCATGTGCATGGACAACGAGCTGCCGATCAGGGTTTTCAACCTCACGACGCCCGGCAATATCCCCCGGGCCGTGCGGGGAGAGCCGATAGGGACCTTGGTGCGATGATCGAAGAGATCCTCGACGACGCAAAGGATCGGATGGAAAAGGCCGTTGAGCACGTGCAAAACGAGTTCAGCACGGTGCGGACCGGGAGGGCGAATCCCGGGATCCTGCATCGAGTTTCCGTCGAGTACTACGGGAGCCCGACGCCGTTGCAGCAACTGGCGTCTTTCTCGGTTCCCGAGCCCACCATGCTGGTGGTCTCACCGTTCGATCCCGGCGCGCTGGGAGAGATTGAGAAGGCCATCAACAATGCCGGGCTTGGTTTGATGCCGGCAAACGACGGCACCGTGATCCGATTGTCCTTCCCCCCACTCACTGAGGAGCGCCGCAAGGAGCTGGTCAGGGTGGTCAACCACATGGCAGAAGAGGGGAAGGTGGCGATTCGCAACATCCGCCGACCCCACAAGGACGATCTCGAAGCGCTCAAGAGCGAGATGTCGGAGGATGACATTCGCCGTGCCGAGAAGGAGCTGCAGCATCTGACAGATGGCTTTGTAGCCCGGATCGACGAGCTGTTCGAGCACAAGCAAGCCGAGTTGCTCGAGGTGTGAGGGCGGACCGTTGACAACTGACAAGGGCGGAGGGACGCATCCGGGTGATCCATGGTCGCCCGACTGGCAGCCGGCCACGACCGAGGACGCGCCTGAGGAAGACTGGCCCTACGACGAGAGCCTGACACTCTCGGACGCCGAGATCGAGATCGCCGACATCGAGGACGAGGAAGACCTCGACGCCGAGGCCGAGGACGTCGAGGACGTCGAGGACGTCGAGGCCGTCGAGGCCGTCGACGAACCCACCGCCGCCGAGGCTGAGGAGGCGGCTGCAGCGCGTGAGGCCGAGGAGGCGGCGGCCCGTGAGGCTGAGGCTGCGGCGGCCCGTGAGGCTGAGGAGGCGGCTGCGCGTGAGGCTGAGGAGGCGGCTGCGCGTGAGGCTGAGGAGGCGGCTGCGCGTGAGGCTGAGGAGGCGGCTGCGCGTGAGGCTGAGCAGGCTGCGCGTGAGGCTGAGCAGGCTGCGCGTGAGGCTGAGCAGGCTGCGCGTGAGGCTGAGGAGGCAGCAGCCCGTGAGGCTGAGCAGGCTGCGCGTGAGGCTGAGGAGGCCGCAGCCCGTGAGGCTGAGCAGGCTGCGCGTGAGGCTGAGGAGGCAGCAGCCCGTGAGGCCGAACAGCCGGCACCGGAGGCCGGGTTGCGAGCGGTCGCGGATCATGGTGAAGAGCCCGAAGGCGGGATCGACGTCTCCGACGAGGTCATCGAGCTCCCGATAGAAGAGGTGGCGGTCGAGGACTTGCAGGCCGAGCCGGAGTGGCTCGAGGCAGTCGAAGAGATGACGCTCGACGACATCGCAGACGCCGGCGACCTCGCCGCCGAAGGCAAGGCGACGATGGCGGTCGTGCCCACCGACCAACCAGAGGCAGAGACGCCAACGGAGGTCATCGAATCGATCGTCGAGCCTGCTGCCGCCGACGAAGCCGAAGAGGTGGCGGCGGTGGTGATCGAGGATGCCACCTTCGAGGTCATAGATCTCGACGACGCCGAGTTGCGGGCGGACACGGCCGAGCACCTCTTCGAAGCTCTCGAATTCGAGGACGTTGACCACGACGAGATCACCGCCGAGGTGCCGGCAACCGCCGAACCGCCACCACCCCCCGAAACCCCGGCGGTAGAGCCACTGCCGGAGCCGATCATCGAATTCCAGGTCCCGGCTGAGTACGACGTGGTGGCCTCCAATGTCGACGAGACCCGGGATGCGCTGGCGGCGTTCATGACACCGTCCCCGGGCGAGGAGGCGATCGACGAGGCCGGATCGACGGATACCGGGATCGAGTCCCCGGAAGCGAGCGAGGTCGCCGGGGACACGGCCGCAGAGGAGATGCCGCAGCAGGATGCAGAGGCAGAGATGCAGCTGCGAATCCCGACCACCGAAGCGGGCGCTCCTGCCGGGGCAGTCGAGCTCCCCGAAGCAGCCCAACCGGTGGAATCGGCGGAACCGACCCCTGAGGAGATGCTCATCGCCCAGTTGAGCGGGGATCTCACACTGCCCGATTTCGAGACGTTCGTGCAAGAGGATTTCTCGCGCGGCTTCGCGCCCGAGCCGACGCAAGAGCACAAGGGCCTGGCGGAAGCCATCTCGACGGCGGCTGCTCCCGAGCCGTCGGCGGTGGCAGCCAGCATGCCGGGGGTCGACCACGGGCACGTCGGGTTTCAGGAGTTCGAGGAGGACCTCCACTTCGACGACCCCGACGCCGCCGACCTGGAGGAGACCGCTCCCGTCGACGAGACCACAGAAGTTGCTGAGGCGTACAGCTCCGACCTCACCCTGCGGGTTGCCTCGGCGGTCATCCTCGTGGCGTTGCTGGCGACGACACTCTGGGCCGGTGGCGTCGTGTTCCTCGTTTTCATCGCGATCGTTGCGCTCACGGCCCAGATCGAGTTCTATGCCGCCCTTCGGGCCGGTGGATACCGTCCGCTGGTCCTGTTCGGCCTACTCGGAGGCATCGGGGCTCTCGTGGGGACCTATGCCCAGGGCTCCGACGTGCTCACAGAGGGGCCGATAGCAGTGGCCGCCGCTCTCGGGCTCACCGTGATGGCCACGTTCGCGTGGTACGGGGCACAAGACCATCCACCCAGCGATCCCTGGCGCAACGGCGTGGTCACCATCCTGGGGGTCGCCTGGATTCCCGCCCTGCTGGCGCTCGTCCTGCCCATGGCGGCGGCTGCCCGCTCCGACCGATTGCAGATCATCATCGTGCTGCTCATCATCGTCGCAGCCTTCGATATCGGCAGCTACTTCGTCGGCCGGGCGCTCGGCCGCCGCAAGCTGTCACCGGTGCTGTCGCCAAACAAGACCGTCGAAGGGCTCATCGGCGGGGTGATAGCCACCGTGATCGTCTCGTTGCTGGCGGGAGTCCTCGTGAGCGTGTTCGACGCCGGCAGTGCCCTGGCGCTCGCCGCCGCCGTCATCCTGGCCGCTCCTCTCGGCGACCTCGCCGAATCGCTGATGAAGCGTTCTCTCGGGATCAAAGACATGGGTCAGCTCATCCCCGGACACGGGGGAGTCCTCGACCGAATCGACTCCTACCTATTTGCGGTCCCGATCGCCTACTTCGTGCTCCGGTGGACCGGTCTGCTGTAACCCCGCTCATTGTTCTCGGGGCCACAGGATCCATTGGTGCGCAAACCCTTGACGTTGCCGGCCGGCTCGGCATACCAGTCGGGGCGGTAGCGGCCCGGCGCGGCTCAGATGAGCTGCTTGCCATCGCCCGGGCCCACCCCGCCGCCGAAGTGGCGGTGGCCGCGCCCACCGGAGACGAGCGCACGCGGTTTTCCGACGAGCTCGGGAGCCGGGTCCTATTCGGACCCGAAAGCCTGACCGAGCTGGCGGGTCGGCCGGGGGTCATCGTCGTCAACGGTGTGGTGGGAGCTGCCGGGCTGGCCGCATCCGTTGCGGCCCTTTCTGCCGGTAATCGTCTGGCCCTCGCAAACAAGGAGAGCCTCGTGGCCGGTGGGCCCGTGCTGCAGCGGGCGCGGCATGAGGGGGGTGGGGAGATCATCCCCGTCGACTCCGAGCACTCGGCACTCCTTCAGAGCATGACCGGTGAGGAGCGCAGCAGCGTCCAGCGGCTCATCCTGACTGCTTCCGGAGGCCCGTTTCGGGGGCGGGACGCCGAAAGCTTGGCGACGGTCACGGTTGCCGAGGCACTGGCACATCCGACCTGGGCGATGGGGCCCCGCATCACCATCGACTCGGCCACGCTGATGAACAAGGCATTCGAGGTAATCGAGGCGCACCTGCTGTTCGACATCGATTACGCCCACATCGACGTGGTGGTCCATCCCCAGAGCATCGTTCATTCGCTCGTGGAGTTCGTCGACGGCTCCCTCAAGGCACATCTCGGTGAGCCGGACATGCGGGTGCCGATTCAATACGCGATCACCTACCCCTATCGCTCACCGGGCCCGCTGGCGCCGTTCCCGCTTGCCGGGCAAACCCTCACCTTCGAGGCGCCGGACCGGCGAGCATTCCCGCTGCTCGAGCTGGGGTACGAGGCCGGCCGGCTCGGAGATTCGGCGCCCGCCGTGCTCAACGCCGCCGACGAGATTGCCGTACAGGCCTTTCTCGACGGCCGCATCGGCTTCTCGGCCATACCGCGGGTGGTGGCCGGGACCCTGGAGCGGGTTCCGCTCAGGAAACTCGGATCGGTTGCCGATGTAACGGCCGTGGACGCAGAAGCGAGGTCGGTGGCGTCCCAGATTGCGGGGACGTGTTAGGCACGGTGGCCCGCTAGCTTGACCGGCGTGAAGGACCAGGCGTGTCAGCGGTAGCGATCCTCATCGGCTTGTTCGCGGCCATCTTCTTCCACGAAGCGGCTCACTTCGCCGCGGCCAAGGCCTTCGGAATGAAGGTCACCGAGTTCTTCGCCGGCTTCGGTCCTCGCCTCTGGTCGTTCCGACGGGGAGAGACCGAATACGGCATCAAGCTGTTTCTGCCGCTCGGCGGGTATGTGAAGATCACCGGGATGAGCCCGGTCGAGGAGATCGACCCGTCCGAAGAGCATCGCACGTACCGCGGCAGCCCTTTCTGGCAGAAGAGCATCGTCGTCCTTGCCGGCGTCACCGCCAACTTCCTCCTCGCCTTTGTCGTCTTCTACATCGTGTTCACCGGCATCGGCGTTCCCCAGACCGAGGCCAGAGTCGGCGAGGTCATCCAAACGCTCGAGGACGGAACCGCCACCCCCGCCTCACGCACCGACCTGGCTGCCGGCGACCGGATCGTGGCGGTCAACGGAGTGGCCGTCGAGACATGGGGCGACCTGCTTTCCGAGCTGCGGAACAAGGCAGGGGTCGAGCTTCGGCTGGACGTGATCCGGGACGGAGCGCCGCTCACGACGATGATCACGCCCATGGAGCGAGATGGGAGAGGGTTCGTCGGCATCGGTGTTCCCGACCCGATCACCCGCCGGTACGGGCCGGTGGAAGCGATTTCGGAGACAGCCGGCATCTACTGGGACTCGATCGAGGCCTCGGTCACGGCCGTGGGGGCCCTGCTCTGGCCGCCCAACCTGGTGGGTTTGTTCGGCGACGCTGTGGCGGGGAACGACCCCGGTGTCAACCGGCCCGTGACTCTCGTCGGCCTGGTGGGGGAGAGCTCCAACATCTTCGACGCTGCCGGGTGGGCGGGGGTTCTCAGCCTCATCGCCGGCCTGAACATCATCGTCGCCCTCTTCAACGTGTTGCCGTTGTTTCCCCTCGACGGGGGCCACTTCGCAGTCGCGGCCTACGAAAAGCTGCGGGGCCGCCCGGTCGACGTGGAAAAGCTCGTTCCGCTTGCGGTCGGTGTGATCATGTTCTTCGTTTCCATCTTCCTGCTGGGGCTGTGGTTCGATATCTTCGGTCCAGGACTCGATTTCGGCTGAGCAACGCCGACCAGGTGGGAACCCGATGAGACGGTCGGTAGACCGGGTACGAGTGCTATAGTCCGCGCCAGTTGAATTTGGACGCAGTGGGCGCCCGGCGCCCGCTTTTTTTGTAAAAGGGATCAACGTGGACCGGCTGTGGGACTCCATTGAAACGTTCCTCGCCGAGGAACGAGTGGAGCTGGACGACCTCGAGTTGTCCGGCCGGACCTTGCGCGTCGTCGTTGACACCGAAGGCGGCATCGATCTGGCCACGATCACCTCTGTGTCACAGGGCGTGTCCCGCTTGCTGGATGAGAGCGAAGAGCTCGTTGCCGACTCCTATAACCTCGAGGTCACCTCTCCCGGTCTCGAGCGGGCGCTTCGCCGGCCCCGCCATTTCGAGAAGGCGATCGGTCGGTCTGTGCAGGTCAAGACCTTGGACGGCACGGCTTGGCGGGGTCGTATCACCCGAGTCGAGGACCGGGGCTTCGAGATCACCCACGACGGCGGCGAAGAGATGATCGCATTCTCGGACGTTGCCAAAGCGCGCACCGTCTTCGAGGTTCCCGCCGCTGCCAAGCCCGGAAAGAAGAAGTAGGTAGCCATGCATTTTGAGATGATGGAAGCCCTCGAGCACCTCGAGCGTGAACGCGGCATCCCCGTTGAGACCATTCTCGATGCCCTGGCCAACGCCCTGGTCTCTGCGTACAAGCGAAGTCCGGGAGCAGCCGAGGAGGCCCGGGTGACCATCGACCCGGAAACCGGCGAGATGCTGGTGTATGCCCAGGAGCTGGATGAGGACGGCAACGTTGTCCGCGAGTGGGAAGACACTCCCGATGACTTTGGCCGTATTGCGGCCCAGACCGCCAAACAGGTCATCCAGCAGCGTCTGCGAGACGCCAAGCGGGAACAGGTCTTCGAGCGCTACGAGGGCAGGCAGGGTGATCTGGTAACCGGCATCGTCCAGCAAGTCGATCACCGCTACGCCATGCTCGATCTCGGCGACGCCGAAGCCATCATGCCCTCCTCGGAGCGGATCCCGTACGAGCGGCTGGATCGGGGTGCGCGGGTAAAGGCGCTGGTCCTCGAGGTGCGTGAGGAAGGAAAGGGCGCACCGATTGTCGTATCGCGCAGCCATCCAGATTTCATCAAGGCTCTTTTCGAGCTCGAAGTGCCGGAGCTGTTGGAAGGGGTGGTCGAGATCAAGGCGATTGCCCGCGAGCCCGGGCATCGGACCAAGCTCGCAGTGTTCTCGAACGACGCATCCGTC
>JBFKDW010000096.1:0-8794 GCA_041619515.1 Acidimicrobiia bacterium | reverse complement strand
GGTCGTGAGCGCGCCGTCGGCCGGGGCTTGGAGACCATCCCACCAGTCGACCACCACCGGAGGGCGGGAGGTTCGCCAGTCGAGGCTTCCGCTTGGGACCGGGCAGTCCGGCTGGCCCAGATTGGTGGCGTAGGTGAAGAGGACGTCGTACTTGGCCAGTTCGCCGGCTATGTACCAGTTGCCTTTATCCACTTCAATCTGATTGAAGGGAGGGTCTGTTTCCAACAACACGAGCCTGTCGGCTGCCTCATGGCGCGGGAGCAAATGATGGGATCCACATAGGTTGAACACGGCATCAGCCGACAAATACAGCGACTCGAGACCCGCGCGGTCAAGGTGACCGAAGACGTGATCTTGACCAGGGAAGCGTATAGCCCAGCGGTCGGGCAAACCGATCGCTTCCATCTGGTGGCGAAGATACGAGATGTTCCTCGACACTTCCATGGTTGAGCCCAATGTCTCAGGATCGCGCATAGGCGCGTCCGAGTCCTCGACATACCAGACGTCGAATCCAAGTTTCCGAAACCCGCCCATATGGTGCAGCACTTGCCAGGTCATACCTCCGTAGGGGGAGTGCCCTAGATATCCCATGACGACGACTACGCCACGATCAAGCGGCGGGTAATCCAGCTCCAGTCTCATGAGGTGCTCGCAACGGCGTCGGAACTCCAGCCAAGATCGGTATTCGCAAGTCGCCCGGCCTCGATCTGGACGACGGCGTCACAACCCTCAAGGGTGCTCAAGCGGTGAGCGATCATGAGGGTGGTACGACCGGCCATCAAGCGATCCATCGCCTCCATGATGCTGGCCTCGGTTGCGGTGTCGACCGAGCTCGTGGGCTCATCGAGGATGAGAATCGGAGCATCCTTCAGGAACGCCCGCGCAAGGGAGATTCGCTGGCGCTCGCCCCCTGAGAGACTCATTCCGCGTTCGCCGACAAGCGTGCCATACCCGTCCGGGAGCTTGGAAATGAACCCATGTGCTTCCGCGGCTTTGGCCGCTGCGACCACGTCGTCGAAATCGGCGTCTGGGCGGGCATAGGCAATGTTGTCACCGATCGTCGTGGAGAACAGCAGCGGCTCTTGCAGCACGATCCCGAATTGGCGGCGAAGATCGTCGAGCTTGTACTCCTTCAGGTCGACACCGTCGAGACGGATCAGCCCACGGGTCGGATCGTAGAAACGCGTGAGAAGCGAAACCAGGGTCGTCTTGCCCGCACCGGTCCGTCCGGCGATGCCGATCCGTGATCCAGGCGCAATCACCAGTGACACGTCGTCGAGAACCATGGTCTCACCGTCATAGGTGAATGAGACGTCCTCAACGGCGATACTCCCGGCTGCCCGGCGGATCTGCTTCGCGTCGGGAAGCTCGACCACATGGGGAACCTCATCGACCAACTCAAAGGCTCTCTGTGCGCTCGCCAGGTGGTTCTGGAGCCCGAGCAGCTGGCTGCTGATCGACTTGAGTGGTCCGTAGAGCTGCCCTAGGTACGACAGCACAAGCAGGAGGCTTCCAAGGGTCAACGTCTCGGCCTGGACACTTCTGATCCCGATGAACAAGACCAGCGCGGCGCCGGTGGCAGTGATCGTGTTGACGAGGATGCCGAACGCGCCCTCGGCAACCGCCAGTCGCAGCCGGGCCCGCACGCCAAGTGCGGACTGCCGAACAAAACGCTGCGTCTCGTCTTCCTCCCGGCCAAAAGCCTTCACCACTCGGAAGGAGGTGAGCACCTCCTGGACCACCTTGAGGGCGTCGCTCTGAACTTTCTTGGCGTCGCGGTATTGGCCCCGCATCCTGAGAGAAAACGTGCGGGCTGATAGGTAAAGGAACGGTGAAATGGCGAGGGCGACAAGGGCAAGCTGCCGATCGATGGCAAATATGACGACCACCATCGATCCCAGCGTGAGGAACGCCGTGAGCAAGGGGATCAAGCTGTAGACGGCTACCCACTGGATCGACGGAGCGTCGTACTGGATCCGGTAGATCGAGTCCGCCGTGCCTCGCTTGTCGTGAAACGAGAACGACAGCCTCTGGGCGTGATCGAGGAGTCGGGCCTGAAAGCCGAGGGTGAGCCGTTCCCCTGTCGCCACCTGGAGCAGGTACAGGCCCTGGGCCTGAACTTGGATGAGCAGAACGACCAGCACCTGCATCACCGCGGCGACGATGAGCAGACGGAACTCGCTCGACTGCAAGAAGCCAGGAACAAGAGGCGCGAGGAATCCCGGCAATGGATCCGAGCCGAGCACGCTGTCGACAGCGATCTTCAGTGGCACGGGCGCCAGTAGGGTCAGAGGCGTAGCCAACAGACTGACCAGCAGCAGCAGGGCGATCCGCCAGCGGAAGGCTCGCGCCACCCCGAAGATCCTCCAAAGGAGAACCCAGTCCGAATTGGCCTTTGCTTGCTGCCCAGACACCTTGTGTCCTGCGCTGCTATCTGAAGGGTCCAATTCATTGTCTGGCTTGTTGGCCCGGCGCTGGCCGCGCCGAATGGCGATCGGTGCCTCCCACCGAAAACCGCCGGAATGGCTGCGGCGCCGGCCATTGCGCCCGCTCATGGGTGCGAGGCGTGGGTTGTACGGTCGATGGCGCGGTGAATGCGGCGACGCACATGGAGGATCTCAACCCCGAGCGGCGCCCCGGCCAGGATCAGCGGCGCGAGGAACCACGGCGAAACCGTCACCGTCGCCACGACTCCGACCACAGCCAGCAACATCACAATCGGCCGGACCCGGTAGTCGATCCGGTAGCGGGGCTCCCATTGCCATGCCACGGCGGTTGTGAGGTGTGCGATTGCCATCGGACCGCAGATGATACGGAGGTCCCAGGGTACGCCCGGCTCGGCGATGCTCACCGAGCAGCCCTCGCTGAGCAGGGCCGCCCGGAGGCTGGTGAGCCACTCGAAGCGATCACCGGTCCAGGTAGGAATGCTCAACGTGGGAGGACCGGCCGGCCGGCCGCGAATGCGGCCCCACAACCGGGCGATGGGTTGGGCGACGTGGAGGGCTCCCACCACCGCTCGCAGCCGGACCGGGGTGGCCTCGCGGTGTGGAACCGGCAACGCCACCGCCACCGCCGTCCCGTAGATCACCGCCAACACCGTCAGCACCGCCGGGACCGCCAGCCACCAGGGCGAGGAGAGCGCAAGCGGCACCGCCAACAGGCCGATCGGCAGCGCCAGCGGCAGGTGGGCGGTGATCCAGGCCCCGGCCGCTTCCGCCCGGCGGCGGGTGATGGGCTGGAACGGGGCCATGCCGGCGTAGCCGCTGTAGATGACCGGCTTGAACAGTGAGGGAAGAATCCGGGACCCGCCGTAGAGGAAACCGAGCCAGCGGGCCTGGCCGAGGAGGTTGAAGCGGTGCCGGTGGGGACCGGACAGCATGCGCTCGGCCCGGCCGTATCCCCGCTGCTGGCTGAGGTAGCCGCGCACGGTGTTGCGTCGATGGTGGGTGACCTGGGCTGCCGCCGCGAACCCGATTTCCTCACCCGCATCGAGCAACTTCCAGCACACGTCGACATCATCTCCGGCCGACGTATAGGCCGGGTTGAACCCGCCGATCCGCTCCAAATGCGCTTTCCGGAACGCCATATTGCAGCCAGGGACGTGCTCGGCGCGACTCGGGCTCACGAGCACCTCCACCGGCCCGCCCGGAGACAGGGCGACGGCTCGCTCCACCAGGCCGGCATCGTCGAATGGGATGTTCGGGCCGCCGGTCACGGCAACGCCATCTTCGAAGGAGAGCGCCAGGTGGTACGGCCATTCCGGGTGGCAGGCGGCGTCGGCGTCGAGGTAGGCAACGAACTCGCCGGTCGCCGCCTCCAGGCCGGCGTTGCGGGCCCGGCTGAGACCACCGTGCTCGAGCTCGAGAACTTTGAACGGGAACCGGCGGGCGAGCTCCAGGGTCCGATCGGTGGAACCGTCGTCGCAGACGATCACCTCGAGATTCGGGTAATCGGTGGCCTCCAAGGACGCCAGGCACTCTTCGATGGTCGGTTCTTCGTTGTAGGCGCACACTATGACTGAGATGCTCGGCCACCCGTCCCGGAGATCCGAGACGCGCGACTGCGCCCATTCGGACACCACCGTCAACGCCGGCTTGGGCCGACGGTCCTCGGTGACGAGACCGAACCCCCACCCGGTCACCGGCTCGTCGTTGACCGCCCACTCGTCGGTCCAGGAGAACACCGTCGCCCCGGCACAACCTGCTTCGTCGACTTCCCGCAGTTGCCATCGAAGGGATTCGGCCTGAGCGGACTCTCCGTGCACGTCGCCGGCCAACCCGAGCTCGGTCACGAGCAACGGACGCTCTCCGCTCACCACCTGGAGGTGGGCCAGATATTTCGCAAGCTCGGCAGGTTGTTCGAGGAAGATGTTGAAACACGCCAGGTCCTGGCCTTCGACCTCGAGGAACTCGGTGGTCGGGAAGTTCACGTAGGTTGCCAGCATCCCCGGATCGGCCGCGTGGACCTCAGCCACCAAATCCGAGAGCACGTCTTCCACGGAGCCGGCCCCGTGCAACCGGACGAGGTCGACCGGGACCTCGTTGCCGATGGCGATGGCCAGCACCGACTCCCGTCCGGCGAGGGTGTCCATGGCCTTGGCGACGCTCTCGCGTCCGGCGGCGCGGATACGCCGGGTCGCCCCCCGGCCGGCGGTCGGCTCCATGCGCCAGTCGTGGTAGTGAAGGCCCACGATGAGCTGTAGGCCCGCCTCTTCGGCGGTGTCGAGCAGATCGGGTGGGGGCAAGGTGTAGGTGCGGACCGTGTTGAGACCGGCCCGGGCGATTTCGACCAAGTCGGCCGTGATCTGCCGTCGCTCGGGGAACTGGAACCCGTCGCGCCGGCGGGCGAAGCCACCATAGGTGACACCCTTGACCCGGAAGGGTGCCCCCTCCCGGCTCAGATGCCTCCCATCGCGGGTCACTCGGCCCATGTTTCCCCGTCTGCGTCCCCGAATTCTCACTTATCGTGGTGTACGTTACCTCGCTCTGTAAAACTCGCAAGGCTGACCCGGCTGACGCCGGGGGAGAGGGATTCCTGCTTACAGCTCCTGACGGCCCACGAGTGCCCGACCGAGGGTGACCTCGTCGGCGTAGTCGAGGTCGCCGCCGACGGGGAGGCCGCTGGCCAGGCGGGTGACCTTGACACCGAGCGGCTTCAGCACCCTGGCGATGTAGAGGGCGGTGGCGTCGCCTTCCACGGTGGGGTTGGTGGCGGCGATGACCTCTTGGATGCCCTCCGGTTCCATCCGGGCCAACAGCTCGCGGAAGTGGAGCTGGTCGGGGCCGATGCCGGCGATGGGCGAGATCGACCCTCCCAGCACGTGGTAGCGGCCGCCGAACTCGTGGGTTCGCTCCATGACCTGGATGTCCTGGGCGCGTTCCACGACGCACAGGACCGTCGTGTCCCTCCGGGTGTCGAGGCAGATGGTGCACTCATCACCGGCCGAAACGTTGAAACAGCGCGAGCAGAGCCGGGTCTGGCTTCGCATGTCGAGGATGGCGTGTGCCAGGCGCTCGGCATCGGCCTCGTCTGCGTTGAGGATATGGAAGGCCAGCCGCTGGGCGCTCTTGCGTCCGATGCCGGGGAGGCGAGCCAGCTCGTCGATGAGCCGCTGCACCGGCGGTTCAAACATGCGAGGTCAAGGGGGTAGGAGGGTACGCGGGCGAGAACGGCGACATTCGTCCTCCGACGTCTCTCAACCCAGCAGTCCGCCAAGCCCGAGGCCGTCCAGGTCGATCCCCCCGGTTGCTTCGGTGATGCCGCCTGCCAGCGCCTCGTGGGCAGCCTGCTGTGCCTGGTTGAGGGCCGCCACGACCAGGTCACCGACCAGCTCGGGATCTTCCGGGTCGAGCACAGAGGGGTCGAAGGTAATCGACACCACTTCGCCTGATCCCTTGACGACAGCCGTGACCATGCCGCCTCCCGAGGTTCCCTCGAACTCCTGGTCGGCCGCCGCTTGCTGCGCCTCCTGCATCTTCGCCTGCATCGCCGAGGCCTGCTCGAGCAGTTTTTGCATGTCCTTCGGTAAACGTCCCATGGGGGCGAGAGTAGCGCGAAACCCCGGTACGCCTACGAACCTAGGAACCCGAAGGGTTCCCGGAGCCCGAGGAGTCCCCTCCCGCAGTTGCGAAGCAACTGCCTAGGAACCCGAAGGGTTCCCGGAGCCCGAAGGGTTCCCGTCATCGACGACCTCACCGCCGAGCATGTCCTCCACCAGTTTGGTGGGGTCGATGCCGCCCTGTGCTTCTTCGGTCAGGTCACCCGGAGCCGGCGCCCGCAATGGGCTCTCCGGTATCGGCTCCTGCACTCCAGCCGCGCCGTCCTCACCCGGTCCCGGCTCGTAGCGGATGCGAACCCTTCCCCCGAGCAGGTCCGAGGCCGCCATCTCCACTACTTCTCGCAGGGCGGCGTCCTCCTGGAGTGACTCGAGGTGAAAGGTGAGGTGACCCGGAAGGTGCAGCACGAGAGTGTTCCCCTCGGCGGAGCCGGGACCGGCCTCCTTCAATAGGGCGTAGCGGCGGGGACCAACGGCCTCCCTCACCTTTCCCACCAGCGCCGGCCAGGCGGCCTCAACCGCCCGTATGGTCAGCTCGGCGTCGGGCATCTCGTCCTTCATCGGCGCGGCCGGGGCGGGCTCAGAAGGTTGCGGCGCCGCAGCCTTCTCGAACGGGGCGTCGGTCGCTGCGGGGGGCGGCGGTCCGGCCCCAGTGCGGGCGGAGGCCGGAGCGGCCTCGGCGGTCGAAGGTGGCGGGATCGACCCGTCACGTCGCAGGCGGCCTTCGATGCGATCGAGCCTGGCCGCAAGCGAAATCGAGTCGATCGCCGTGTCGTGGCGGGTGAGACGGATCACGGCCAGCTCGACGACGAGCCGCTCTTCCCGGCCCTCGCGCAACTGCAGCAGGGCTTCCGAGAGCTGGTCGATGGCCTGGATGACGTCGGCGGCGGGCATGGCCCGGGCCATTGCCCGCCACCCTTCGATGCGATCGGCCGACTCGTCGACGATCTCCTCGAGGTTTGGTGCGTAATGGGCGAGGAAGACGCCCCGGAAGTACGCCAGCGCGTCCGAGACGAAACGGCGTAGATCCGAGCCCTGGGCCGCAATGTCGGAGACCAGCTCCAGCCCGGCGCGGGCATCCTGGCCCACGATGGCGTTGGACAGGCGCTCGAAGGCCTCGGCGCCAACCAGACCAAGGGCGGCCGAGACCCCCTCAGGGTCCACCACCCCAGACCCGAGTGCCGCCACCTGCTCGAGAAGTCCCATCCCGTCTCGCACCGAGCCCCTGGCGTGGTGGGAGATGGCAACGAGCGCTTCGGAGGCGGCCGAGAATCCTTCGTGCTGGGCAATCGTTGCCAGGTGAGCACTGAGCGCTTCCACCCCGATCGGATGGAAATCGAAGCGCTGGCTACGGGACCTGACGGTGTCGAGCAGCTTGTACGGCTCGGTGGTGGCGAGCACGAAGTGGACGTGCTCCGGTGGCTCCTCCAGCGTCTTGAGCAGGGCGTTGGAGGCGGCCCGGGAGAGCATGTGCGCCTCATCGAGGATGTAGACCCGTCGAGCTCCCGAAACCGATGCGACCGTCCCGACGTTGACTCGAATCTCCCGGATGTCCTCGACCTTGTTGTGGCTGGCGGCATCGAGCTCGATCACGTCGAGCGAAGAGCCTTCGCTGATGCCTGCACATGACGAGCACTTGTTGCAGGGCTCTCCGTCGGCTCCGCGATCGGGACAGTTGAGGGACTTGGCGAGCACCCTGGCCGTGGTGGTCTTGCCGGTGCCGCGCGGGCCCGCAAACAGATAGGCGTGGCTCACCTTCTCCTCCACCACCTCACGGCGCAGCGTTGCCGTCACGTGATCCTGTCCAACGATCTCCGAGAACGACTGCGGCCGGTATTTCCGGTAGAGGGCCTGGTATTCCACCGGGAGATGGTACCCCACGCCCACGACGCCCTCTCCGGGTCAGGACTCGGGACTTTTGGCCCTGAACAGCACGGAGCCGGTGCGTCCATACTCATTTGTGAATGTCTTTTTGTGAATGTCTTCACAATAGCTAGGCGTGAAGACCCCGGCCGGCGGGAAGCGTCGTCGGCCGGAATACCGCAGGTGAGAAGGCAAGATCCCCATCCTCACCTAGCGAGGAACTGGGAAGAATCGGGGGCGGTCCGGCCGCCCCCGATTCTTGTACGGCTCCAGAGGGAACGATCCGTCGCCGAAGCCGGTTATATGAGGGGCATGGAGCCGACCCCCACCGCCCCCACCTGCTACCGACACACCGACCGCACGACCTACCTGGCGTGCTCGGACTGCGGCAAGCCGATCTGTGCCGACTGCTCGATCGATTCACCGGTCGGCCAGAAGTGCCCGGACTGCGCCAGGCAGCGGGGCAGGGCCACCATCATCACCGGCCGCCAGATTCGAGCTCGCAGCACCACCCTGCCGCCCGTCACGCTGTTCCTGCTCGTCTCATCGGTGGCGGTGTACGTCCTGGGAGCCGTCAGCCCGCAGCTGAACCGAACCATCTTCGACAACTTCGCGCTCTTCCCGGCGGCGGTGGCAAGCGGTGAGTGGTGGCGGCTCGTCACGACTGCCTTCCTCCATTCCGGCGTCATGCACATTCTCTTCAACATGTGGGCCCTGTACATCCTGGGTCCGGGCATCGAGCGCCAGGTGGGATCCGCGCCCTTTGCCGGCCTGTACCTCGCCTCGGCGCTGCTCGGCAGCGTCGCCTTCGCCGCTTTCAACACCAGTCCGGCGGTGGGTGCCTCGGGTGCCGTCTTCGGGTTGTTCGGGGCATGG
>JBFKDW010000095.1:0-8877 GCA_041619515.1 Acidimicrobiia bacterium | reverse complement strand
GTCTCGCTCGACTGGGACGCTGTCTTCGAGTCTGACGGACCGACGCCCCTTGTCGGTCCACGTGTTGCCTAATCCGTTGCCTAAAAGCCCCATACGCGTGCTGACACAGAACGCCAAGCACGCAATAGGCCCCAGAAACAAAGGCCCCTGGTGCGTGGGCGCTACTGGGATCGAACCAGTGGCCTCTGCCGTGTGAAGGCAGCGCTCTCCCGCTGAGCTAAGCGCCCGAAGAACCGTGAGGATAGCCACGGCATCGTGCGACGACTCACCTCCTCTCCGAAGGTCTAACGACCGCCGGAGCGCCACGACGGGCCAAGATGTTTAGCCCCGGTTTAACCGACTCGGGAGGACGCCATAACCGGCCCGGTGACACAGTTACGCCACGCAAACCAGGAAAGGAAGAACTATGTGGAGACGTAGCATCGCTGCCGGGACAATCGTGGCCGGCATGTTGGCCGTCACCGGGGGAGCAATCGCGGGCGTGGGATCGAATTCCGACAGCACCAGCACGACGAGCACCACGCCGACGGCCCCGACGATCACATTGCCGCAGGAGACGGCCGGGAGCTCTCAGCCCGGGAACGAGACAACCACCGTCTTTGAAGCCGGCGATGCCGGATCAGTGACGATCGTTCACAGCGGCCGCGTCCTGACCGTCGGCCAGGTGGACGCTCAGCCCGGCTGGGATTTCGAAATCGAAGTGGCCTCCGGCCGCGAGGTCGAAGTCAAGTTCCTCCGCACTGACACACGCATCGACTTCAACGCCGAGCTCGAGGACGGCGAAGTGCGAGTCCGGGTGCGCACCAGGGTCCTCGGTGCGGAGTCGACCACCGCTTCGACCGTCACCACCCTCGCCGGCAACCTCGCACCGGCCGAGCTCGGAACGAGAGTCATCCCCCTCGGACCGGCCGGGTCGATCACCATCGAGATCACCGAGGCGGGCCTGGCATTGATCTCAGTGAACGCAAGCGAAGGCTGGACGGAGGAAGATGTCGAAGTCTCGGCGTCGGAGATCGAAGTCGAACTCCGCACGGACGGCTTCACAGTCGAAGCCGAGGCGGAGCTGGACGATGGTGAGCTCAAGGTCGAAGTCAAGATGGAATCCGACGACGACGACGATCACGACGACGACGACGACGACGACGACGACGATGACGACGACGACGATGACGACGATCACGACGATCACGACGACGATGACGACGACGACTAATCGGACTGGACGCTGACTGCTCCACCACGGTCAGGACCATGGAAGGGCACCACCCCCGAGGTGGTGCCCTTTCCTCAGGTCTAGGCCTGCAGCGGGAACCTCATCACCACTCTGGCGCCGCCCAGGTCACCGCGCCCGACCGTCAACCGACCACCGCTGGACTCGGCAGTGCGCCGTGCGATGTCGAGTCCGAGTCCGGTCGATCCCTTCCCGCTCGCTCCACGTTCCAGAACGAGCTCCGTGTCGGCAAAGCCGGACCCGGCGTCTTCGACACTGACCTCCACAACGGCACCGTCGCGGATCGCCATCACCCGCAGGTCGACACCGGCAGGTGTGTGAGAGAACACGTTGCCGATCACGGCGTCAAACGCAGCGACCAGATCCGATTCCGGGAGCGCAACCATCGTCGGGCCGGCATCGAGGCCGGACTCGAAGAGCCGACCCTCGTCGGCAGCCAGCACCTGCCAAAAGGCGACCCGGTCGGCCAGTACGGCCGACACATCGGCGCCGACGCTGCGAGCTTGTCGGTCGGGCCTTCGGGTCTCACTGATGATGTGATCCACGACACGTTCGATCTCATCGATGTCCCGGGCGAGCCGTTCCCGGTGGTCATCGTCGGGGAGGGCGTCGATGTTCAGCCGAGCGGCCGTGAGGGGTGTTCGCAGCCGATGGGACAGGTCGGCCGCGGCCTCGCGTTCGCGCTGCAGCAAGGTCCGTATCTGAGCAGCCAGCCGGTTGAAGGCCGATCCCACCCGGCGCAGTTCCTTCGGCTCGTTCACCTCCACCCTGGTCTCGAGATCGCCGGCGGCCAGCCGATCAGCCCCTGCCGCCAGCTCATCGACCGGCCTGACCACCGCCCGGCCCAACCGATCGGCAACGGCCACCGCCACCAGCACGAGCAGGATCCCGAGCATGCCGAGCGTGAGCCAGATGCGAGTCACGCCTTCGCGCATGGCTTCGGAACTTGCCACCGTCCGAACGACTGAAGTCTGACCGTCCGCTCCGAGAACCGGCACGTAGACGGCTTCACCACCGGGAACGGGCTGGCGGAACGTCGACCCTTCGAGGGCCGAGGAGATGTCCTCGCCATCGGCCAGGCGGTCGCCGACTACCGAACCATCGGGAAGCACAATCGACGTCGGCCGGCCGTCGAAATCGCCGGACCCGGTCAGAACCGTCCCCACCAGGCCGCCGGCGGCGTCGCTCCCAACGGCGGCCACGAGACGGGCGATGGCTCCGGCATTTCGCTCCGCCGCCGAGAGTTCCCGGTCGACGGCCAGGTCGCGCACGAGGATGGCCAGGGGCGCCAGGAACGCCAGCGCCACCATCGTCGTCGCCGCCAGCGCCACGAGGACGAGGCGGGCTCTCACAGGCTCGGATCGACCAGCTTCACACCCACCCCGCGCTGAGTGTGGAGATAGCGGGGCTCGGAGGCAGATTCGCCCAGCTTCTTGCGGAGCCAGGAGACATGGACATCGACTGTCTTATCGGCGCCGCCGTAGGGCTGGCGCCAGACTGCTGCCATCAGCTCTCGCTTGCTCACCATCACCCCGGGCCGTTCGGCCAGGAAGGTCAGCAGCTCGAACTCGCGGGCCGTCAGCTCCAGCACTTCGTCACCGAGCCGGGCAACATGGCCGCCGCGGTCGATCGTCAAATCTCCAACGACGATCACCGGCGACGTGGTGGGCCCCGCCGCCCGGCGGAGCACGGCCGTGATGCGGGCCTCGATCTGGGAGGCCGAGAAGGGCTTGGTCACGTAGTCGTCGGCGCCGGCCGTCAGCAGGTTCACGATCTCGCGCTCGTCATCGCGGGCCGTGGCAACGATCACCGGGACGTCGCCGAGACCGCGGATCATTCGCAACACATCGGCGCCGTCCACGTCGGGTAGCCCGAGGTCGAGCACAATGACGTCATAGGATTCCATGGCTACCTGCTCGATGCCCTCCAGGCCCGAGCTCACTCCCGCGACGTCGAACCCGGACTCGGCCAACCGGCTGACGAGAGCCTGCCGGATCCCCAGGTCGTCTTCAATCACAAGGACTCGTGGCATGTCCCCGCACGATACCGGGCCGTAGCCCTCCCACCGCGGAGCCATCCGACCTTTAAGCGAGGCTTAACGACCCCTTATCACTACCGCAACGGCAATCCGCCACAATGACCACATGATGAGAAGAGCTGGTGCGGTGATTGCCTGGATCACGGCGACCCTGCTATCCATGACGATCGCGGCCTCGGCGGTGGGCACGGTGCGCGGCGGAGTCACCGACATTCCGGAGATCTCCGAGGCCGCCCCGCTGACCGCGGTGGCTTCCTCCAGCACCTCGATCCGGTCGCTGCTGACCACAACGACCCTGCCCACCTCAGCAACGACCACCACCACCCCGTCATCGGTAGCGTCCACCACCACCGTCGCGTCCGGTCCTGCCGGTAGCACCACGACGTCAACGGTCTCCCGCCAAGCCACCACCACGACGGTCGCCATCTCAACCACGACCACCCAAGCCGCCCCGACCCAGGTGTCGACCTATCAGCTGATCGGCGGACAGGTCACAATCTCCGCCCAGGCCGGCGAGTTGCATCTCATTGCCGCCGTGCCGGCGGGCGGGTTCTCCGCCGAGATCAAGAGTCCCGGCCCAGACGAAGTCGAAGTCGAATTCGAATCTTCGAACCACAAGTCGACCTTTCGGGCTCGCTGGGACAACGACCAAGTCGATGTCGACATCGACGAAGAAGAGGACGACGACTAGGACCGATCGCGAGCTGCCGCTTCGAGTCTTTTCAGCCCGCTTGAAGGGCAGCGGCTGCCGAGAGGAAGTCGTGCTCGACGCGTCGCATCAGGCGCTGCGACCAGCGGCGCGAGAAGGCGGCGAGTAATCCAGCAAGGACCATCGTGCCCTTCTTGCCGGGGCCTCGCCATCCGGGGAGTCCGACCGTCCGGGCACATCTCTCGTAGTGACGGTCCGTGTGCAGCAGCATGACCACCGCCGACGCGCGGGCGAGGCTGAAGCGGCTGGTCCCCATCCCCTCCGACAGCCGGGCAAACGCCGTCGCGTGGGGAAGCGCCTGAGCCATCAGCTGGCGGCGGGCCTCGCGCACCGGCCCGTCCGCATCGCGCCGACCGAGATGCGGGAGCAGCGATGGGTGATAGGCGATACCGCGCTCGAGGTCGCGTTCGAGGTCACGGGTGATGTTGGCAAGCTGGATCAACTCACTCACTGCCAGCGCGTCCCGGCGACGTTGCGGAGTGAGCTCAACATCCGCAACCAGTCCCAGTGCGAACAACACCGGTTCGCCGATGACATGATGGCAGTACCGGCTCAGCTGCCCTGCATCCGCCAGGACACCCCCCTGGGCCGCCAACCGCTGCGCCGACCAGACCATGCCTTTTGCCATCGACTCGACCAACGACACGACCCGTTCACGATCCTGGGCCGGAATCGTCACGAACACTTCGTCTACAAGCCGGCACCGCTCGACCAGAAGCAGGTGCGCCCGATCCCGAGCGTTGCGCGCCTCGAGGGGCACAGCCGGCACCGGTTCGAGAGTCCTCATGCGAGCGGCGAATGCCTCGAGGCCGGCCTGGCGATCGGTGGGGCTGCTGAGATCCTCATAGGTGTCGAGCATGCGGCAATACAGGTAGGCAACGGCCGCCGTCCGGCTGTGGGGGGCCGGCAACATGAGGATGCTGGGGGCGAAGGCTCGAGCTGCGTGTGGCAGGATCGCCCACACAAACTGCATCGGGTCGGTGATGGAGGCCAAGCGCTCGAGCGGGGGCCGCTCGCGGGGCGTGAGGGCACCGCGCATCAACAGCCAGGGACGCCGCACCGCAAACGGAATGCTCATCCGATGATCTGGGTTGGGACCTGAGCCTGGGACACTGCCGTCAGCCTATTCAGCCGATAGGCCTACGCCCGGCGGGGGTTAGAGTTGCAGGCCGCCCGCCGATGACACGAGGACCGCCATGACGCAGCCGAGCCCCGTCGGCGCACCGAAGGCGCACCGCCGCTTCGTCGGGTGGCGGATCGTCATCCTTGCCACGATCACCGCAGCCATGACCGGCCCGGGCCAGACCATCGGCGTCTCGGTATTCGTCGACCCTTTGATCGGCGATCTCGACCTCACCCGTTCGCAGGTTTCCACCGCCTACCTCATCGGCACACTCCTGGGCGCACTCGCCCTGCCGTCGGTGGGACGGTGGGTGGACCGCATCGGCTCCCGCCGGGCGCTGATCTTCATCGGGCTCGCTTTCGGGACCGGGCTGGTGGCGATGAGCGGTGTGCGCGGATTCGTCACCCTGGCGGCAGGCTTCACGCTCATCCGCCTGTTGGGGCAAGGATCGCTCTCTCTGGCCAGCACCGTCGCCGTGACCCATTGGTTCGAGCGACGTCGCGGCGCGGTGTTCGGGGTGATGATGACCGCCGTCAGCGCTCTCATGAGCCTGGCTCCGGTCCTGCTCAACCTGGCCATCGAGGCATACAGCTGGCGAACTGCATGGTTACTGGCGGCCGCGGCAGTGTGGGTGATCGTCGTGCCAATCGGCTATTTCGGGATCATCGACCGGCCCGCCCACATCGGCCAATACACCGACGGAGATGCCGCCCCGGCGGCCGGTTCCACCCCCCGAACCGCCGCTCGCTCCCATTCCCGCCGGGAAGCGGTGGGCGAGGTTCGCTTCTGGCTGCTGAGCCTGACCGTTGCGACGACGGCGATGCTCGTCACCGCCCTCAACTTCCATCAGATCTCGATTCTCGGTGACGCCGGTCTCTCCGCCACTGAGGCCGCCACCATGTTCCTTCCCCAGGTTGTGGGGGCGATCCTGGCCGGGCTGGTGGTGGGTGCCCTCTCGGACCGGATCCCGGTCCGGTTCCTGTTGGCGGCATCGATGGGGCTCATGTTTGCCGGGCTTCTCCTCATCGAAGTGGCCGCTCCCGGCTGGCGGGTGGTTCTGTACGCGGTCACGCTCGGAGCCGCCGCCGGTGCGCAGCGACCGCTGGCCGCCACCGTGCTCCCCCGCTGGTTCGGCCTCGCCAACATCGGCGCCATCCAGGGGATGTCGACGTTCATCGGTGTCGGAGCCTCGGCGATCGGCCCGGTAGCGTTCTCACTGGCTCGCACGGCCCTGGGCGACTACACCTCGGCAGCACTCGGTTTCGCAGTCCTTCCGCTGGCGGTCGGCATCGCCTCGCTCACCGTCACCGAGCCCGAACCGGGCCCGATTACCCGCTGACCTCGGGAGCCGGCTCGCGCATCCACCATTCGGTGAATTCGCGGCAGCGGCCGGCCTCATCGAGACGGATCACCCACAGGTTGTGGTACGTGCGCATCTCCGGCTCGGCGTAGACCGTTTCAGCCTGTACAAACCCCAGATCCTCGCTGACCCCGAGCACCAGGTCGTCGAAGTCCCAGGCGCCGTGCTCATCCCGGTGCTGGAGCCACCAGGCAACGATCGCGTCCCGTCCGACGATCGGGTCGCGATAGGGGCGGGTTCGATACTGGGCGTCGTCGGTGAACAGGGCGCCTATTTGATCGGGGTCGTTGGTCTCCCAGGCGACCTCGTAGGCGTCCACCCATCGCAGAACATCGTGATGGTTCATGGGCTCCACGCTACTCGTAGGCTTCGCATCGTGAAACGCCATGCTTTTGAAGCCCTCGTCGACCGGGCACTCGAGCAGCTCCCCGAGTGGGTGCTGGAAGCGCTCGACAACGTGATTGTCGTGGTCGAGGATCACGCCACGCCCGAACAGGACCCCTACGGCGAGGACATCCTCGGCATCTACGAGGGTGTCTCGCTGCACGATCGCGGCTTCGAGTACACCATGGCCCTGCCCGACCGCATCGTCATCTTCCAACGACCGCATCTGAGCCTCGGCCTGTCGATCCCCGACCTCGAGCAGGAGGTGCGCACCACCGTGCTGCACGAGATCGCCCATCATCTCGGGATCGACGACGAGCGCCTCCACGAGCTGGGCTGGGACTAGTCAGAATCAGCGCCCGAAAAGCACTCCTAAGCCGTGACCGCACGCTGCCGATACAGGCCATATGGAATACGAGTTCGACCACATCGACGACCCGTACCGCCGATGTGAAGATCACTGCAACCACGACCTGGTGCGCGGCATCCTGGTGTCCGACCTGCTCGACGGAGACGGCCCGTACCGCCCCACCAGCCTGCTCGTCACGCTCCCCTTCGAACGTGCCGTGCGTGACGAGGATCTCCGCCGGGCCAGCTGAACCAGCACGCCTGCACTGCCGGCTGCCGCTCACCCGAGAACTTTCGCCCCCGGTGCCGGGTCTAACCTCCGGACGTAGCATCTTCCAGGAGGAGACATGGAAAAACTGCTCGAACTCGTGCAGGAGAAAGCCGGCATCTCGGCCGAACAGGCTGAGAAGGCCATCGAAGCCGTCGTCGGCTTCATGAAGGACAAGTTGCCAGGGCCCATCGGCGCCCAGCTCGAGAAGTTCGTCGGTGGCGGCGATGGTGACGACAACGGTGATGACGACGGCGGCATGCTCGGTGGCATCGGCGACAAGCTCGGCGGCATGCTGGGCGGCTGACCTCAACCAGCCAGATCGACACGCGTCCCGGGCAACGGGGCGCGTGTTTCGTTTCAGCCATCGGTCCCCCACCTCGCTCCCGGCGGGGCCCCACCGCTCCGCCATCGCCCAACCCCGCTTGAGTAGCATCGGGTCGGAGTCAACTGCGAGGCCACGTGGAGACCATCGGTCGCTATCGCACCGAACGCGTGTTGGGGAGCGGCGCGTTTGCGACGGTGTGGCTGGCTCACGATGACGACCTCGATGCCGCAGTCGCGATCAAGGTCCTGGCCGACAACTGGGCCAAAGACGCCGACGTCCGCCGCCGGTTCATCGACGAGGCCAAGATCCTGTGGCGGGCCAACTCCCCCCACATCATCGGCATCCATCATATGGACGAGCTGCCAGATGGCAGGCCGTATTTCGTGATGGCTCTGGCCGACCGGGGCGCACTCGAGGATCGCATGCGACAGCGCGCCATCGACCGGCGTCAATTCACGGTCGAGGAGGCCACCGCCATCAGCATCGACATCGCGTCGGGGCTGGAAGCCGCCCACGCGCTCGGCGTCGTGCATCGCGATCTCAAACCGTCGGCGGTGCTCTTCCAATCCGATCCCCACGGAAGGACGGCAGACGCCGAGATTCTGGTGCTCGCCGACTTCGGCATTGCCAAGTCGCTTGCGCGCGCCAAGACCACCATCGCCACCGGCACCCCGCACTACATGGCTCCCGAACAGGCTGAAGGCCGAGTCGACGAACGGACCGACCTCTACAGCGCCGGCGTCATCCTGTACGAGCTCCTGGCCGGCCGGGTCCCCTATGCGTTCGACTCGCTGCCGGCGGTGGTGAAAGCCCAGGCGGCCGGTCCGCCGGTGGATATCTCGCTGCTGCGGCCCGATGTGCCCGCCGCCCTCGCCGGCGCCCTCGCCCGAGTCCTCAGCCGGGACCCCGCCGACCGATTCGACACGGCCACAGAGTGGAAAGCCACCCTCGCCCGGTCCGGTGAAGCGCCCGCAGCCGCCGTCGAGCCTCCCCCGGCCACGGCCACTCCCCTTGCCGAGACCATGGGGCCGGAAGCCTTCCGAGCGGCCCAGGCCGACACAGGGCCACCCCTCGATCCCCTCCCCGCC
>JBFKDW010000094.1:0-9379 GCA_041619515.1 Acidimicrobiia bacterium | reverse complement strand
GGTGGTGGCGGCGGCGGCGGCGGGTACCGTGGTGGTGGTCGTCGCCGCTCGGGTGGCGGCCGTCGTGGTTGTTACGAGGGTCGTCGTGGTCGGGGCCCTGGTCGGAGGGGTGGTGAGGAGGGTGTCACCACCGGAGGGCTCGCTCGAATCGGTGCAGGCAGCCGTCAGCAGCGCAATACCCACGAGGATGGTGGTTGTTCGCGTCACTGCCCGCCCGTGCCCTTGGAAGCCCTCCAGTCAGCGTACGTGCAAATGGTCACGCTGACATGCCGCCGGCCGAGCGAGCCGGGACTCGATTTTGCATTGCCCCCCGGCCGGACCAACAATGAACGACCGAACCAGCCCGGGGAGCAACCGCCATGACGTGGACGACAGAAGACATTCCAGACCTGACCGGCCGGGTGGCGGTGGTGACCGGGGCGAACGGCGGCCTCGGCCTCGAGACGACCCGGGAGCTCGCTCGCAAGGGCGCACACGTGATCATGGCGTCCCGCAACCTCGAGAAGGCTGCCGCCGCCGAGCAGAGCATACGCGACGACATCCCGGCCGCTTCGCTCGAAGTGCGCAAGCTGGACCTGGGCTCGCTCGACTCGATCAAGAGCTTCGCGGCCGAGGTGCTCAACGCCCACGATCGCATCGACATACTCGTGAACAACGCCGGTGTCATGGGCACGCCGCGTCGCGAGACCGCAGACGGGTTCGAGCTGCAATTCGGCACCAACCACCTCGGGCACTTCGCCCTCACGGCCCGGCTGATGCCCGCGCTGGTGCGCTCCCCAAGCGGCCGCATCGTCACGGTCACGAGCACGGCTCGCCATTTTGGAGGCAAACTCAACGTCGAGGACCCCCACCTGACCGAAGGGTATGGGCCGTGGCGCGCCTACGGCCAGTCCAAGCGGGCCAACGCCCACTTTGCAATCGAGCTCGACCGCCGGTTGCGGGCGGCCGGTTCACCGGTGGAGAGCCTGGTCGCCCATCCCGGCTATTCCAACACCGATCTCCAGGCCCAGAGCCTGCGCTCCACCGACGGTGAGGGTAGGTCGCAGCGGTTCTTCCACTCGATGGTGCAGCGCGTGGGCATGAGCCAGGCGAGGGGCGCCCTCTCCCAGCTGCGGGCTGCCACCGATCCGGACGCCGAGGGCGGTGAGCTCTACGCGCCCCGCTGGGTCAACGTCGGCCCACCCGTCCGCCGCCCCATCCTGCCGACCTCGCGCCGCCCGCGGGACCTCGAAGCCCTGTGGAAGCTCTCCGAGCGGGAAACCGGCATCACCTTCGACGTCCCCGCCGCGCCGTGAGATCCGTCCCGCGCAGTCGGCACGGGCGAGGAAGGCGCCCGCCCGCTGCAGCGGGCTGAGCCCGAACAGGTCGCCGCGGCCGGGCACCGATACACTGCAACGGTGGATTGTGTGGTGTACGGTGCGGCCAGCAGCTACACGGGTGATGTGGTTGAGATCCTCGGTCGGCTCTCGTGGCAGATACGCGGCCTCATCGACAACCTTGGCGAGGCGCCCCGTACCCGGGGGACGGCGCCGGTGGTGGGGCTGGAAGACATCCCGGACGACTGGTTCGACTATGCCGTGGTGATACCGGTGGCGACGCCCGGACATCGGTTGGCAGCCGAGGAGCAATCCCGGGCGATGGGCTTCACCCGGTTTCCTGTGGTGGTGGACCCCACGTCGGTGGTGGCGAGATCGGCCGCGCTGTCGGGCGGATGTGTCGTGAATGCCGGAGTCGTCATCGCGGCCGGTGCCGAGCTCCACGGCTTTGCTTCAGTCAATCGAAGCGCCTCCATCGGCCACGGCGCCACGCTGGAGAGCTACACGTTCATCGGTCCGGGAGCGACGTTGTGCGGTGATGTCCGGGTGGGCCGGGGGACGTTCATCGGGGCCGGTGCGGTGATCATGCCGGGAGTGACTATCGGCGCCAACTCCGTCGTGGGAGCCGGCGCAGTCGCCACCCAGGCCGTGCCCGCCGGAACGGTGGTCGTAGGCAATCCGGCCCGCGTCGTCAGCCGTCCGGGCACCGGCTATCGCGGATTCAACGTCTAGCTGGAGGATTTCGAGGTTCGCTAGGCTCGAAGCCAGCCGAAGAGCAAGGGCTTCTTGACCATTTTCGTTTTCGAGACGTTCCCGGCGTGAGAGTCTGTGTCGTCGGCGCCGGCGCGGTCGGGGGCCTCATGGGTGGCATGCTCGCGCAGTCGGGCGAACAGGTAACCCTCATCGATCAGGGTGAGCATCTGGCCGCCATCCGCAGCAGCGGCCTGCACGTCGTGGATCGTGACGGCGAAGAACACCGGGTCACTGATGTTCACGCTTCCGACTCGATAAGCTCCGCCGGGGGCCAGGATCTCGTCATCCTCGCGGTGAAGGCTCACCACATCGAGACGGTTGCCTCCGAGCTCCCACACCTGTACGAGCGGGACACGGTTGTGCTCACCGTCCAAAACGGCATCCCCTGGTGGTATTTCAATCGGCACGGAGGCGAGTTGGAAGGCCGGCGCCTCCAGTCACTCGATCCTTCGGGAACCATCGCAGCCGGCATCCCGCCGGAGCGCATCATCGGCTGCGTGGTCTACGCCGCCGCCGAGAAGCGCTTGCCCGGCGTGATTCGACACGTCGAGGGCGACCGGTTTCCCGTCGGGGAGCTCGATGGTCTCGAAACCGACCGGGTTCGCGACATTGCCGACCGGTTCACAGCGGCAGGGCTTCGATCACGAGTCCTCACTGACGTGCGGGCGGAACTCTGGCTGAAGGCGTGGGGATCGCTGTCTTTCAACCCGATCTCGGCGCTCACCCGGGCGACCATGGAGGAGATCTGCCAATTCCCCCTAACACGCTCGCTTGCCCGCACGATGATGGAGGAAGCCGAGGCCGTTGCCCATGCGCTCGGGATCACCTTCCGACGAACGATAGATGAACGCATTCAGGGCGCCGAACGGGTGGGAGCTCACAAGACGTCGATGCTCCAGGACCTCGAGTCGGGAGTCCAGCTCGAGCTGGCGGCGCTCGTCGAATCCATCATCGAGCTGGGCACGATCACCGGGGTGCCGACTCCTTCGATCGAGGCCGTGCTCGCCTGCACGCGGCTGCTGGAGGACGTCGTCTCTCGCTCGGCGTCTCGTGAAGGCACCCCGGCCGCCTGAGGCGGCCAACAGGGTGGCGACTGTGAACCGGCTGTACAGGACCTACGGAAAGCCCGCAATCGATCGGTTTCTTGCCATCGTGCTCTGCGTGCTCCTGGCCCCCGTGCTGGCAGTCGTCGCGGTTCTCGTCCGGCTCCGGCTCGGCTCCCCGGTCCTGTTTCGACAAGAACGGGTCGGCCGGGGGGAACGGGCCTTCCAGCTTTTGAAATTCCGGTCGATGACGGGCGCCACCGACGGCCGGGGCCGCCTGCTGCCCGATGCCGATCGGGTGACCGCGCTCGGCCGATTCCTCCGCATGTACAGCCTCGACGAGCTTCCCCAGTTGTGGAACGTCCTGAACGGCGAGATGTCTCTCGTGGGTCCCCGGCCGCTCTATCGACACTACTTGCCGTACTACTCAGATCGAGAGCGCCGGCGCCACGAGGTGCGGCCGGGAATCACCGGCCTGGCGCAGGTGAGCGGCCGCAACCGGCTGTCCTGGGATGAGCGACTGGAGCTCGATGTCCGCTATGTCGAGACCGCCGGCATCGGGCTCGACCTATCCATTCTCCTCCAGACGATCCACCGGGTCCTGTCCCGCCGCGACGTGGTGGAGGTTCCTGAAACCAGCCGGGTGACACTGGTCGAGGCGCGCCGCGGCCGTCTCGAGCCGTGAGCGCCTTCCTCCGGAACAGGCCGGCCGGGTATCGAGCGCCGCCGGGGCTCGCGGGTCAGGCTCCGGCGATCACGGGGACCCGCGCCATCGAGGCTGCGACCTTCTCGGCCGGGTACTCGTAGTCGGTGAGCTCCCCCGCCAGATACGCCTCGTAGGACCGGAGGTCGAAGTGCCCGTGCCCGCAGAGAGCGGTGAGGATCGTCTTGCTCTCTCCCGACTCGCGGCAACGGAGCGCTTCCCGGATCATCGCCGCGATGGCGTGCGTGGGCTCGGGAGCCGGCACGATGCCCTCGGTCCTTGCGAATGTGATAGCTCCGTCGAAGCACTCGGTCTGGTGAATCGCCTCGGCTTCGAGCAAACCGAGCTCGTAGATGTGGGAAACCAGCGGCGCCATCCCGTGGTACCGAAGCCCGCCGGCGTGAATGGGGTCGGGGATGAAATCGTGACCGAGTGTGTGCATCTTGACGAGCGGAGTCATGCCGATGGTGTCGCCGAAGTCGTACCGGTACTCGCCTTTGGTCAGTGACGGACAGGATGCCGGCTCAACACACCGGATGGTGGGGTTGATCTTGCCGGCCAGTTTCTCGCGCAAGAAGGGAAACGAGAGCCCCCCGAAGTTGGACCCGCCGCCCGTGCATCCGACGAGCAGGTCGGGCGTCTCGCCCACCTTCTCCATCTGCTTGAGCGCCTCCTCGCCGATCACGGTCTGATGCATGAGGACATGGTTGAGAACCGACCCGAGGGCGTATTTGGCATCCGGGTCGGGGGCGGCTCGCATGACCGCTTCTGAGATCGCAATTCCCAGGCTGCCGGGCGAATCGGGATCGAGCCCCAGTATCTGACGGCCGGCTTCGGTGACGTCAGACGGGCTGGGATGCACGGTGGCGCCCCACACCTCCATCATCGTCTTGCGATCCGGCTTCTGGTCGTATGACGCCCGCACCTGCCACACCTCGCATTCCAGCCCGAATTGGGCGCAGGCGAAGGCCAATGCCGACCCCCACTGGCCGGCTCCGGTCTCGGTGGTGAGCTTCTTCACTCCCTGCTTGGCGTTGTAGTAGGCCTGGGGAACGGCGGTATTGGGCTTGTGGGATCCGGCGGGGCTGGTGCCCTCGTACTTGTAGAAGATCTTGGCGGGGGTATCGAGCAGTTTCTCGAGCCGGTGCGCTCGATAGAGCGGGGTCGGCCGCCACAGCCGGTACACGTCGAGCACCTCGCCGGGTATGTCCACGAAGCGCTCCTGGCTCACCTCCTGGCCGATCAGCTCCATGGGAAACAGCGGCGCCAGGTCGTCGGGGCCGATCGGCTCGTGGGTCGCCGGGTGCAGCGGCGGCGGCGGCGGCGACGGAAGGTCGGGAATGATGTTGTACCACTGCGTCGGGATCTCCGACTCGTCGAGCATGATCTTGGTGTACTCGGCCATTTCGCCTCCCGCTTGAAGAAGCCGCGAGAGTACCGACCTTCGAGCTCCCGTGCAGGCCGAGGCGGGGATTCAGAGCCGAAATGCCCTATTGTTGTAGTTACTAGAAAAATAAAGTAACTATATGAAAAGAGGCTGGGCGTGACGGGTCTCCGAGAGCGAAAGAAGCAACAGACCCGGCAAACCATCGTTGAGGAAGCAGGGCGGCTCTTTGCCGCCCACGGATTCCAGGCCACCACGATGGAGGAGATCGCCGCCGCCAGCGATGTGTCGGTCGGCACGCTCTACAACTACTTCGGAACGAAGAACACGGTCTTGCTGGCTCACCTCGAATCGGAGGTGGCCGACATGATGGAGGCGGGCGCAGCTGTCCTCGCCGCCCCTCCCGCCGCCGCGGTGACAGCGGTCCAGTCGCTGGCCGGGGTCTACCTGGACCAGCTCCTCCACCTCGACCGCCACCTGCTGCGCGAGGTGTTCGCGGCGGGATTCGGGCCGTCGTCCGACGTTCTGCCCGAGCTCATCCGCCTCGACGAGCTGCTCGCCGACCAGCTGGACTCCCTGCTGACGCACTTCTTCGTCTCGGGAGAGCTCCGCCGGGACGTCGAGGTCGAGGAGGCGGCCACACTGCTGTTCTCACTGCTGGCCACCCAGCTCATCAGGTACGTCTCGGTGGATGGCATGAAGCCGGCCACGCTCCGCCGGGCCGTCGCCCGCCAGATCGAGATTGCGTTTGCAGGACTCACCCGAGAAAGGGACACGCCATGACGGTGTCGCTCATGAATGTCTGGAAGACCTACGGGCAGGGACCGACTGCGGTGCATGCCCTCGCCGGAGTCAACACCGAAATCCCTTCCGGCGAGTTCACCGTCATCCTGGGACCGAGCGGCTCGGGCAAGACCACGATGCTGAACCTCATCGGTGGCATCGACGAAGTCACCGCCGGCGACCTGGTCGTCGAAGACACCAAGCTCGCCGGGCTCACCGCCGACGAACGAACCGCATTCCGGCGGACACAGGTCGGGTTTGTGTTCCAGTTCTTCAACCTGATCCCCACCCTGACCGCCGCCGAGAACGTCGAGCTGGTCGCCAACCTCACGATGTCCGACGGGGCGGGACGGGCGGAGGAGGTGCTCACACAGGTCGGGCTGGGTGACCGCCTCGATCACTTCCCGGCCATGCTGTCCGGCGGTGAGCAACAGCGGGTGGCCATCGCCCGCGCGCTTGCCAAATCCCCGCCCCTGCTGCTGTGTGATGAGCCCACGGGTGAGCTCGACTTCGAGACCGGTCGACACATCCTCGGACTGCTGCGCCACCTGAACCGCAGCCGGGGCCAGACCATCCTGCTCGTGACCCACAACGCCGCCATCGGAGAGATGGCCGACCGGGTGCTGCGGCTCCGATCGGGCGAGATCGTCGAAGACCGGCACAATTCCGACCCGATCGACGCCGGGGAGCTGATCTGGTGAGCCCGCTCTGGCACAAGCTGCTGCGGGACCTGCGAGCCCAACGGGCCCAGTTCACGGCGGTGATCGTCACGATCTTCCTCGGAGTGGCGATGTTCGCCGCCTCCTACGACTCCTACCGCAACCTCACGGCTTCCTACGAGAGCACCTTCACGGATTTCCGCTTCGCCAACCTGACGGTGGCAGGCGGCGACGTCACCGGGTTCGCCACATCCGCGCGGGCCCAGCCGGGCGTCGAGTCGGTGGAGCTCCGTACGGTGGCCGACGTTCCCCTCCGGGTGGGGGCGCTCAAACTGCTCGGACGCGTGGTGGGGATGCCTTCCGACACGGCGGTCAACCAGGTGAGGATCACCGGCGGAGTTGGCCCGGAGCCCGGCACGATGGCGGTCCTGCTCGAGGAGCACATGGCCGATCACTTCGGCCTCGGCGCAGGAGACACGATCGAGGTCCTCGGCTCCTCCGGCTGGGAACCGGCCCGCGTGAGCGGGGTTGCCTCCTCGCCGGAGTACATCTGGCCGGCCCGCGACCGCCAGGATCTGCTCACCTCGCCCGACAACTTTGGAGTGGTCTTCACCTCCGAGGAGTCCGCCGCCCGACTGCTCGGATTCGGGCCGACCGAGGCCGTTGTCTATTACGCAGACGGAGCCGACGATCCGGCCCTCTCGGAGGCGCTCCTGGCACAGGCGGCAGCCGCCGATGCCACCTCGACGATCACTCGTGCCCAACAGCCGTCCAACGCCGCCCTGAGTGAAGACCTCAAAGGGTTCGAGGAGCTGGCGGTGTTCTTTCCAACCCTGTTTCTGACGGCGGCCGCCCTGGCCACCTACGTGATGATCAGTCGCATGGTTCACGCCCAGCGGCCCCACATCGGTGTCCTCCTCGCCAACGGCTTCACCCGCCGGCGAGTGCTCACCCATTACCTCGGGTACGGGATCGTGCCCGGCCTGGCCGGCGCCATCCCCGGCGCGATCACCGGAGTGCTGCTGGCGCGGGTCATCACCGGTCTGTACACCGCCATGCTGTCTGTGCCGGTCACCCTCGTCCAGTTCTATCCCACCACGCTGCTGGCGGGGGTGGGAGTGGGCCTCGCCATGAGCGTGCTGGCCGTCATCGCACCCGCCCTGCTCGCCTCCCGAACCGCACCGGCCGAGGCCATGCGGGGGGTCGCCCCGGCAGGCAGCGGCCGAGCCAGCCTTCCCGAGCGCGCCGTTCCCCCCCTGCGCCGGCTGCCGATCCCGTGGCGCATGGCCCTGCGGGGAATCGAGCGCAACCCGCGCCGCACCGCCTTCACGGTTCTCGGAGTGGTGCTGTCCCTGACCCTGGTTCTGGTCTCGTGGGGGATGCTCGACACGATCGTCCGCCTCATGGACCGCCAGTTCGTGCAGATTCAGCAGGAGGACGCCACCGTCTACTTCGCGGGCACAGCGACACCGGCCGATGTGGCAGCCCTCGAGTCGATCGCCGGCATCGCCGGCTCCGAGCCGGTGCTCCAGACGCCCGTCGTGCTGTCAGCCGGGGGACGGTACGAGACGGTCCTGGTCGGGCTCGAACCGAACACCACGATGCATCGCTTCTTCGGGGCAGGTGGCGAAGAACTGCAGCTGACGAACGATGGCCTGCTGCTGGGGAGATCAGCCGGGAGCATTCTCGGCGTCGAGGCCGGAGCGCCGGTACAGCTGACGGTGGCCGGGACCGTTGTCGAGTCGCGCATCGCCGGATTCGTCGATGAACCGCTCGGCACGGTGGCATATGCCTCTCGCACCTATCTCGAGCTGCAGGCAGGTGGGGCGCTTCCGGTGACGGCGGCCCTCATTCGATACCAGGAGGACGCCACGGTCGACTCGGTTCGAGCCAGCCTCGTGGCCCGCCCGGAGGTTGCTGCCTTCGAGGACGCCAGGGCGCTCTATGCCACGGCACAGCGGTACATGGTCTTCTTCTACCTCTTCGTCGGCGTCATGCTCGTGTTCGGCGGAGCCATGGCGTTTGCCCTCATCTTCAGCGCCATGTCGGTCAATATCGCCGAGCGCACCCGGGAAGTCGCAACCCTGCTTGCCGTCGGAACCGGGCGGCGGCAGATCAGCCGCATGATCACGGCCGAGAACATGATCGTTGCCCTGGTCGGCATTCCGCTCGGGCTCGGTGCCGGATATCTGGCGGCTCAGCAGGCCATCGCCTCATTCCAGAGCGACCTGTTCACCTTCACCCTCTTCATCCGTCCGAGCACCCTCGCCATTTCGAGCGCGGCCATTCTGGTCGTGGCGCTCGTGTCGCAATGGCCGGGGCTGCGGGCGATCGGGCGGCTGGACATCGCCAAGCTGGTCAAGGAGCGCTCGCAGTAGCCGGGACAACCCATCGCCGAGCCACCGATAGGCTGGCTCCCCATGTCGTGTCGGTCTGTGCTCGTTGCCGTCGGGATATGCCTGGCCGCCTCCGCCTGCAGCGACGGCGTGGGCACCGGCACCCGTCCCGGCCCCTCGGCGGGGGCAACCACGGCTCCGTCCACCGTGGTCCCGGCCCGGCCCCCGTTTTGTGCCGATCGGTCCGAGGGCGAGACGGTTGGGTCGATCGCATCGCCCGAACTGGACGAGATCTCGGGGGCAGTGCTCAGTCGCGCCCACCCCGGCGTGCTGTGGCTGCACAACGATTCGGGGAGCCGGGCTGCGGTGTACGCCGCCTCCACGTCGGGAGACGATCTCGGG
>JBFKDW010000093.1:0-10284 GCA_041619515.1 Acidimicrobiia bacterium | reverse complement strand
GGCCTGCCAGTGTTCATCTTCCTCTTCCTGTTCACCAGCAATCGTTCCTATCTGGAGCCGCTCGTCGATCGCACGGCGGGATGGATCATGATCGGGGTTGCGATCGGGTCCATGATCGCCGCCTTCGCCTGGCTCCGGAAGATCGTGAATATCGAGGTCTAATGCTCGAGCTAGCCGTCTTCTCGTCTTTCGTAGCCGTTGCCGCTGGCGCCTATTACGTCGGAAACGGCGTCACACGGGCGCGCAACCTCACCGCCGAGCGGCTCGCCCAATACGGGCGCAAGACCGCCCGCTCGGAAGAGGCGATCCGTGAACGTGAGCTCAAGCGGCCTTTCGCCGATCGGGCGATCGCCCCCATCTTCGAGCGTTTCAGCAAGGTAGCGGGACGGTTCACGCCGGTCGGCTGGATCGATCGCACCGAGAAGCGGCTCACCATCGCCGGCAATCCCGGCAACATCGACGCCAACTCGTGGGCGGTGCTCAAGGTGGTCACCATCGTGGTCGGAGTCGTGCTGTGGCTGATCATCCAGGGGGGGCTGCCGTTCAACCAGAAGCTCTTGACCTTCGCCCTGCTGGTGGGAGCCGGCTTCCTCGGGCCCGACGCCTGGCTCAACCGCAAGATGGCCGAGCGCAGCGACGCCATCCTCCGGCAGCTGCCCGACATCCTCGACCTGCTCGTCATCAGCGTCGAAGCCGGGCTCGGCTTCGACCAGGCGATGGCCCGGGTAGTTGCCACCGTCCCCGGCCCGTTGTCGGATGAGTTCCAGCGCATGATCACCGAAACCCGGGTGGGCGTCGCACGCAAGGATGCGATGCGCCACCTGCGGGACCGAACAGACGTCGAAGAGCTGCGAGGGTTCCTGCTGGCGATGATGCAAGCCGACAGCTTTGGGGTTTCGATTGCCCGGGTGCTGAGGGTGCAAGCCGAGGAAATGCGCATCAAGCGGCGTCAACGGGCCCAGGAGAAGGCATATGCGGCCCCCGTCAAGCTGGTGGGCCCGCTCATGCTGCTCATATTCGCCTTCCTCACCGTCTTGCTCGGCCCGGCCGGCCTCCGCATCTCCGACACCGTCCTGTTCTAGGCGCGGCTGCGGTGTCCGACCGCCTCTCAGTCCGCCATCTGTTCGTCCTGGTTCCGATCTTGGGAGTCGTGGTGGCGGCGGCGCGAGCCATCTCGGACAACTCGTTCCTCTGGCACGTGAGGGCCGGGACCATTCAGCTGGACACGGGACAGGTCCTGCGGGCGGACCCGTTCTCGTTTACCGCTGGAGGGGAAGCTTGGCGAACCCAGTCGTGGATCGCCGATCTCGGGTACGGGCTCCTGGAGCGGTGGACGGGCGACCTGTCTTGGGTGTGGCCCCTCGTTGCCATCACCATGACGGCGACCCTGGCGCTGGTGGGAGTGGCCGTCTACCGGGAGGCTCACAACCTGGTAGCCACCGCCGGCGTGTTGTTCTTCGTCGGGTGGCTCGTGCTCCGCACCCTCGTGCCCCGGCCGGTGGTCTTCAGCCACATGCTCCTTGCCGCCCTCATCCTGGCGCTCGCCCATCCCCGGCTCAGATGGACGATTCCGCTCCTGATGTGGGTGTGGGCGGGGGTGCATGGCTCCTTCGTGATAGGGCTCGGGTTGATCGTGCTCGAGGCGCTCAGGACGGGACGCAAGCAGCTGTGGGGCACCCTCGGCTTGAGCGTCGTGGCCGTCTCACTCACCGCGCACGGCCTCGCCCTCTGGCTGGTGCTCGTCGAGTTCGCCCAGAATCGTGGCGCCCTCGATCTGATTCAGGAGTGGGCGCCTCCGGACCTCACCGACCCGGGCGCCGCCCCCTACGCGCTCCTCGTCGGGGCACTCCTGCTGGGAGCCGCCCGCAGCAGAATCGAGCCCGGTGATCTGGTGGTGGTCGTGCCGTTTCTCCTGTTCGGATTGACGAGCTACCGGGCGCTGATACCGGCGACACTCGTTCTGGCTCCCTGGGCGGCTCGATCGATCCGGCTGGCGCCGGGCCGGCGGCGGGCGGAGCCCGGACTGGTCAACAGCGCGATCGCCTTGACGCTGGTGGTGGTTGCCGTCTGGCTGGGTGCCTCTCGAGCTGAGTCGGCGCCGGACGACGAGCTGTTTCCGGTCGCCGCCCTGGGAGCCGTGTCCGCCGGCAACGTCTTCCATGGCGATGCCGTCGGCGGCTACCTCATCTACGCCGCCTGGCCCGACCGCCTCGTGTATACCGACGATCGGGCCGAGCTGTACGGCGAGCAGCGGTTCCAGGAGTTCGTCGACACCCGAGCCGGCCGCCCGGGATGGGAAGACGTTTTCGCCCGCTACGACATCAACCAGGCGCTGCTGAGCAGCACTGACACCGGGTTGGAGGCAGTGCTGGCCGCATCGGGATGGTCGGAGCGATATCGCGACGACGAGTTCGTGGTGCTCGCCCGCTGACGGCGGCGAGTCCGCAGCGAACCGGGTTTGGGTCGCCCGACCTATGGAACGCGAAAAACGATTGGCCGAAGATAGACGGGATAGCTCGCACACAAGGAGAGACCAATGCTCGACCTCTGGGTCAAGTTTCAGAACAAAATGCAGGCCGACGAAGGCGCCAGCCTCGTTGAGTACGCCCTCCTGCTCGTCCTCATCGCCGTTGTAGCGATCGTGGTCATCACGCAGGTTGGTGAGAACACCTCGGGAACCTTCAGCAAGGTGAACGAGAGCCTCAAGTAAGGCCTGTCGACAAACGACTCAAAGGTCCGGGTGGGAAACCACCCGGATTTTTGTTTGTCCCGAGAGGGGCGCATCGCACGGGCATCACGAGGATCCGCTGCCGCCCTGCCGGGCCCCCCGCCCCTCCCACCCGGGCCTCGCAGCGGCCGGTAGCCGGTCAGATGCGGCTGGTCCGGGGCCGTTACCGTCTCCCCAGCCCGAGCCGAATCGCTTCCACGGCGGCCTGAGCCCGGTCGCTGATGGCGAGTTTCTCGTAGATGCTGGCCAGGTGATTCTTGACCGTCTTCTGGGAGATATACAGCCGGTCGGCCAGCTCTTCGGTGGACGACACACCCTGGGTGAGCAGTCCGAGCAACTCACGCTCGCGAGCCGTGAGGGCGGCTGCCCCCGGGTCGAGCACGGCCTCGCGGTAGCCGTCGAGCACGGCGGTCCCGCCCACGGCCTCGATGAACACCTCACCGGCCGCGGCAGCCCGCACCGCCGCCGCCAGCGTGGGAAGGGGGGTCGACTTGGACAGGAAGCCAACCGCGCCGGCCTCCTCGGCCTTCTCCCGGTGCCGTTCGTCGGCGTGCATCGTGACGACGACGGCCGGCGGCGGATTGCCGATCTTGGCGAGGGCCCCAATGCCGGTGAGGTTCGGCATCTCCTGGTCTATGACCAGCACGTCGGGCACGAGCTCGGCCACTTTGGCAACCAGCTCGTTTCCGTCTGCCGCCGCGCCGATCACCGTGATGTCGGGGATCAGATTGAGGGCCTGGGAGATTCCCTCCAGCAATAGTTGGTGGTCGTCTGCGATGAGCACTCGGATCATGAGCGGCCCCAGCGTACCGTCACGGTCGTGCCGACCGGCGAGGATCGCACGTCCAGCTTCGCTCCGATCTTGTCGGCTCGTTCCCGCATCCCGATCAGGCCGTAGTGGCCCCTCCGCTTGCGCTTGATCTCGAAGCCGCTGCCGTCGTCGGTCACCGACACCTCGCCGGAGTCATAGTTGACGTAGCCGCCGATCGTCACGATATGTGCGTCGGCGTGGCGCCGGGCGTTGCGAACCGCCTCCGACATGATGGAGCTGATCTCGAAGCCGATGTCCACCGGAGGCGGGCGGTTCTCCCGCAACGCCGTCGTCACCTTGGGCAGCCGATCCGGCTCTTCGGCGCACAGGATGACGGCCTGTTCGTGCAGGCTGATCGGCTCGGCGTCCCGCAAGCCGGCGACCGTGTTGCGCACTTCCTCGACCAGGCCGGTGACGGTCGAGCGTAGCCCGGAGAGATCGGCGGCAAGCTCCGGGTCGCCCGGCTGCTTGAGAATCGCCATGTCGAGCGAGAGCCCGAGCGACGCCAGGGACGGGCCGATCTCGTCGTGCAGCTCGCGCGCCAATCGAATTCGTTCCTCCTGAATTGCCCGGTGGGCGATGCCTTGCAACAGCAGGATGTTGGCAAAGGAGAGCGCAACCGGCTGCAGTATCTCCTCGACATGTCTCACTTCTTCGGGGCCGAAGGGCTCTGGTCTCGACAGCACCACGAACCCGACATCCCGGGTCCCGACACTCAACGGGCTGGTGAGGGTGGCTTCGTGCTCCCCCCGCATCTCGGTTCGAGCAACGACCACGGGGCCCTCCGGGCTTTCGATGGCAATCTGGCCCGATTCGAAATGCACTGCGTCCTCGAGATGGTCGAGGGCGGCGGCACCCACCCGGACCGGGTTGAGCTCGGCCCCGTCGGAGAGCTCGGACAGGGCCGTGAGCAGCTTGTGGGAGGTGTCGAGGCGCTCGAGGCGGTCGAGCTGCTCGGTGGCGGCGGCCGAGGCCGCCATGAGGGCGGCGTTGGTCTCACTCGCCTCCAGCAGCAGGTGCCTGGCGAAGCTGAAGGTCACTGCGATGAGGAGGTAGATCGCCACCCACGCCCACAGGCTGCCTCCCAGCAGCGCGCTGTCATCGGACAGCGTCCGGATGGCAATGAGGACGCCGCTGGCCAGCAGCGCCGTCTCGATGCCCCGCCGCCACCCGGCGAAGGCGGCCGAATAGAGGACCGGAGTCACCGAGAACAGCAGGTAGGGGCTCTCGATGTCCCGGGTCAGGGCGATGGCCAGCATCGAGATTCCCACCCCCGTGACCGCCAGGACCTCGCCGCTCCACAGGCCGTGGCGAATCCGCATCGGAAGAGTCTGGAACACGACGATGTAGAGCGCGACCACCGTGAAGGCGGTGGCGGTCGCCAGGGTGGCCCCGTCCAGCACGAACGCGAAGAAGGCCCCGAATGCCAGCGCCATCCACTGGAGGATGCTGGCGATCCGGTCGAAGCGGCTCTCCCACACCGGGGCAGTAGCGAACATCGCCATCAGGGTACAGTCACAGCGTGAACGAAGGCCCGTCGCGTCGCGTAATCCTCTCGGGAGGCATCGGCACCGGCAAGAGCACCGCTGCCGCCATGCTCGCTGCCAAGGGGATTCCGGTGATTCATGCAGATAGGATCGGCCACGCGGTGCTCGAGCCTGAGGGGGAGGCGTTTCACGCGGTTGCGGCCTGGTGGCCGGAGGTGGTGGTGGACGAGCGCATCGATCGTGCCAGGCTCGCCTCCATCGTGTTCGATGACCCCCAGGCCCTCAAACAGCTGGAGTCGATGACGCATCCGGCGATCGTGGCCCGGATCCTCAACCTGGTGGCCGACCACGGTGAGGCGGAGCTGGTGGTTGTCGAGATTCCGGTGTTGCTGCCGATCCTCGGCGACAGCTGGACCCGGGTGGTGGTCGATGCACCGCCGGAGCTTCGAAAGCGCCGACTGGCCGAACGGGGAATGGGCCATGCCGATATCGAGGCCCGCATGGCAGCCCAGCCGTCCGGGCAGGAATGGAGACGGGCCGCCGACTATGTGCTCGCCAACGCCGGCAGCGTCGCCGACCTGGAAGCTGAGGTCGAGCGCCTGCTGGCGTGGCTTCGGTCGATACCCAGAGCGCCCGCCGGGGCGACGTCCGGGGAATCGACCGTGCCGGAGGAGGGCCCGGCCTGAGGCCCGGCGTCCCAACCTCGGGTCCCGGGCGAGCCCTGAGGGGAACCCGGTAGCCCGCACGGCTGCTTGTCACACCCGCTCCCTACACTGCCGGACATGCCCGATTTCAAGCTGGTGTCGGATTTCCAGCCCGCCGGCGACCAACCCAAGGCCATCGCCGCTCTCGCCGAGGGAGTCGAGCGGGGCGACCGGTTTCAGACACTGCTCGGCATCACCGGCTCGGGGAAATCTGCCACGATCGCCTGGATGATCGAACAGGTGCAGCGGCCCACCCTGGTGCTGGCACCGAACAAGGCGCTGGCCGCCCAGCTCGCCAACGAGTTCCGCCAGTTCTTTCCCGAGAACCGGGTCGAGTATTTCGTCAGCTACTACGACTACTACCAGCCTGAGGCGTACATCCCCCAGACCGACACCTACATCGAGAAGGATTCGTCTATCAACGACGAGATCGACCGGCTCCGCCACGCCGCCACCAGCGCGTTGCTGTTGCGACGTGACGTCATCATCGTGGCCTCCGTTTCGGCGATCTACGGGCTCGGGAGCCCGGAACAGTACGAGGGCCAGTTGCTGCGCCTCATTCGAGGGGTCGAGTTCCCCATGGAGGCGGCGCTCAGCAGGCTCGTCGACCTTCAATACGAGCGCAACGAGGTCAACCTCACCCGGGGGCGGTTTCGGGTGCGGGGTGACACCCTCGAGGTGTATCCGGCCTACGAGGAGACGGTGGCCCGCGTCGAGTTCTTCGGGGACGAGGTGGAGCGAATCCTCATGATGAACCCGGTCACCGGCGAAGTCATTGAAGAGCACAAAGAGCTCTTCATCTTTCCGGCCAGCCATTTCGTCACACCACAGGATCGGATGCAGCGGGCCATCGGCACGATCGAGGAGGAATTGGCCGAGCAGCTCGCCCTGTTGGAAAAGCAGAACAAGCTGCTGGAAGCGCAACGATTGCGGATGCGGACCTCGTACGACCTCGAGATGCTCAGGGAAGTGGGGTTCTGCTCCGGGATCGAGAATTACAGCCGCCATCTGGACGGCAGGGCCGCAGGCAGCTCCCCCTACACGCTGCTCGACTACTTCCCCGACGACTATGTGACGGTTATCGACGAGAGCCACGTCACCATTCCCCAGATCCGCGGGCAGTGGGCCGGAGATCACAGCCGCAAGACGGTGCTCGTCGAGCACGGGTTTCGGCTGCCGAGCGCCATGGACAACCGGCCGCTCACGTTCGAGGAGTGGCTCGATCGCACCGGGCAGGTGGTGCTGATGTCGGCCACTCCCGCCGAGTGGGAGCGCACCCATTCCGATCAGATCGTCGAACAGATCGTTCGGCCGACCGGCTTGCTCGACCCCGAGGTGATCGTGCGCCCCACCAAGGGCCAGATCGATGACCTCATCGGTGAAATCAGAGAACGGGCCGGGCGGAGCGAGCGGGTGCTGGTGACCACACTCACCAAGAAGATGTCTGAGGATCTCACCGACTATCTCCTCGAGATGGGCCTGCGATGCCGGTATATGCACAGCGAGATCGACACGCTGGAGCGGGTCCAGATCTTGAGGGATTTGCGGCTGGGTGAGTTCGATGTGCTGGTCGGGATCAACCTGCTGCGCGAGGGGCTCGATCTCCCGGAGGTGTCGCTGGTGGCCATCCTCGACGCCGACAAGGAGGGATTCCTGCGCTCTTCGACCAGCCTGATCCAGACCATCGGGCGGGCCGCCCGTAACGTGGCGGGCCAGGTGGTCATGTACGCCGATGCGGTCACCGACTCGATGCAGTGGGCGATCAATGAGACCAACCGGCGCCGGGCCGCTCAGCTGGCCTACAACGTCGAGCACGACATCGACCCCCAAACCGTGCGCAAGAACGTGTCGGACATCCTCGAGTTGCTGCAGACGTCGGAAGCACCCTCGGTGGAGCGCCGCAAGCGGGAGGCGAGGCCGAGCCTCGACCTGCCGGCCGACGACCTCGGGCGGCTCATTCAGAGCCTCGAAGAAGAGATGCACGAGGCCGCAGCCGACCTTCGATTCGAGTATGCCGCCCGCTTGCGGGACGAGATCCAGGGCCTCAAGCGAGAGCTGCGGGAAATGGCGGAGGCCGCCCCCGGCTGACCGCCGTCGCCCGCCCCGGACCGGGCCGGGGGGTGGCGGATGCAGCACCAGCGCGGTCCGGTCGGTCCCAAACCCGGCCGGAAACAGCCGGGTGGCGGTATCGTGCCTTCAGACCGCTCAGCCACCGGTCGATACCAATGCAAATGCACGAGCCGCAGCCATCCACCGTCGATATCTCGGTGATCCTTCCCGTGTTCAACGAACGGGGGCACCTCGATGCCGAGATCGCCAGGATCCGTGACTCCCTGGCTGCTTCCGAGTACTCCTACGAGATCATCGTCATCGATGACGGCTCCACCGACGGCTCGGGCGATCGCCTTCGCCAGATCGAAGGAATCCGTCTGATTCAGTTCCAGACCAACCGCGGCTCGGGCTCGGCTCGCAAGTACGGAACGCTCCAGGCTCGCGGCCGGGTGGTGGCGTGGACGGACGTCGACATGACCTACCCGAACGACGAGATCCCCCGCCTCGTCAAGGAGCTGGACGCCGGCTGGGACCAGGTGGTGGGTGCCCGCACGTCCGAGCAGGGAACCGTCAAGTTGCTGCGAACGCCTGCCAAGTGGCTCATTCGGCGGCTGGCCGGCTACCTGGTCGACTTCAACATTCCCGACCTCAACAGCGGGTTGCGGGTATTCCGCCGGACGGTTGCCTACCAGTACCTCTATCTCCTCCCGAGGGGGTTCTCGTGTGTGACGACCCTCACCCTCGCCTTCATCAGCAACGGCTATTCGGTGAAATACGTCCCGATCGACTACTACCCGCGGGCCGGTGAGTCCAAGTTCCACTGGTGGAAGGACACCCGCCGCTATTTGCTGCAGGTGATACGCATGATGCTCATGTACAACCCGCTGCGAGTTTTCATGCCGCCGGCGATGCTGGTGCTGCTGATCGGGGGAGCCAAGGTGGTGTACGACATCTTCGACAAGGACTGGCGACTCGGGACCAATACCCTGGCGCTTCTCGGGCTCGGGCTCACGCTTGCCATCGTCGGCATGATCGCCGACCTCATGGTGAGCCTCAACAAGCGCCAGGACTACGAGCTGCCCGCAACCTCAAACGGAGATGACTGAGCGCATGCGTCGGTTCCGGCCCGCGTGAGCGTCCCCCGGCGCATCGTCCGTTCGGTGCGACGCCGCTTCTTCCCCGGGTCGGCTCGCTACTGGGATCGGCGCTATACCCGGGGCGGGACCTCCGGTCCGGGCTCCTACGGCGACTTCGCGTCGTTCAAAGCCGAATTCCTCAACAACTTCGTGGCATCCCGCCACATCAAGAGCGTTGTGGAGTTCGGCTGCGGCGATGGGAATCAGCTGGCGCTGGCCGACTACCCGGGGTATCTCGGTTTGGATGTGTCACCGGACGCAATCGCCCGCTGCCGCGCTCGATTCGACGGCGACGAAACGAAACGCTTCGCCCTGTACCACCCGGGCTCCTATCAGCCGGTCACCGCCGAGCTCGGCCTCTCACTCGACGTCGTGCTCCATTTGATCGAAGAAGAGACGTTTCACCGGCACCTGGCCCATCTCTTCGCTTCGGCGGCTCGCAACGTCATCATCTACGGTCCCGATGTCGACGTGCCACGCAGCGAGACCGCAGCTCATGTGCGCTACCGCAGCTTCACGAGGGTCATCGCCGGATCGTTTCCCGGCTGGGCCCTCGAATCCGTCACCACCGGGATCGAACCAGCCAACGATCGGGACCTCCGGGCGGATTTCCACGTCTACGGCCCCGCCTGACCGGCACCGTCGGAGACGCGCAGGCGCCGCAGTGCTTTCAGCCCGCCCAGCGCCAGTCCCGTGATGAGCAGCGCCGCGTAGCTCGTCATCCGGACGAGCGCAGCAACCAGCAGCCCCCCCACCAGCCCGATGCCGATCTGGGCTCCCAGGGCACCGAAGCCCAATTCCAGGACGCCGAGATTGCCGGGGGTGATGTTGATGTACGTGCTCACCTGGAGAATGACGTAGAACAACAAGATGGTGGCGAGCGTGACGTCCAGCCCGAGAGCGTCGAATGAGAGGATGAACACGCTGAGGGCAATCCCCAGGCCGGTCAGGGCCGCCAGCACGAAACGGACCATGACCTTGGCGGATCGGGTGATGGACAGCGCGCTAGCCAGGAGGTCCTCCAATCGGCGGCGAGCCCATCCCAACCGACCCTGTCCCAGATCGAACTTGCGGATGAGCCAGAGAGCGACAAGAGGGCCGAAGGCCAGCACGGCCAAGAACACCGCCGTGATCAGCAGGCCGGAGACTTCACCGATCGCGATGTCGGGCTCGACCGCGCCGATCACCCCAACGGAGATAAGGAGATTCACGAGCGTCGACAGCCAGGTGAAGGCGACGAATCCGCTCAGATACCGCGTGATCGAGATCTGGTAGTCCTCCTTGAGACGGGCCCCGCGGTACACGTTGCCTGCTTGCGGCACGAAGGCGTTGAGGAATCGACCGACGATGTACAAGCGGAACCAAT